>JALQUR010000671.1 GCA_023260695.1 Planctomycetaceae bacterium | reverse complement strand
GAGTTAACCGCAGACGCGACTGCTCAGCGGCGACTACTCACGCTGAAAAGTCCCGCATGTCCTGACAAACAGCATGGCTCATCTCGATCGACAGCAGCTGATTGTCATCGAGTTTTGCGGTGAGTTCAGCGTTTTGATCCTGCGGGGTGGGAATTCACCCACAGGTAATTGCCGTCTTTCACGGCGTACAGTTTTTTGGCGGTACGCAGTTTCTGATCAAGCTGAATGAGACAGCCTGTTATCGAGCGCGGCCGGGCCCGGCCAGCCTTCGGCTGCCGACGTATTTCTCAATTTTCTTTGAATTCCTCAGAGCTTCTGTGTCACAGTACGAAGGTCATTCACTACGGGATTTCAACACCACTGGCTGTCAGCCGTCTGCTGGCCAGATTTCCTGTTTTTTCCGGGAGTGACCTCCAATGATCCACTTTACATTCGGCAGTCTGACCCGCTTTGCACTGTTGGCAGCAGGCTTCTGCAGCCCGTTGCTGGCCGCACAGGAGCATCAGGTCAAATTCCATCAGCATGACCTGCTCAACGGACCATACAGAATCCAGATCGATCTGGAGCGATGTTCGATGCCTGAAGTTTCAGATAAGGCACAAACATCGGGGCGAATGGTCCCCGAAATTTCCAATGCACCTGCTTGTCTTGAAGTGCCCTTCCTGCAACCGCAGCAAAAGTCTCCCCTGCAGCGACATGACTGGTTTGACTTCCTGCAGGGGATGGAGGGAACACTCTGCTAAGCAGGCCCGTTTTGACCGCCTGCCAGAACACGTGTGTCACACAATTCCAGCAGCCTGATTTGCGCTGCTGCGGCGAGGCCCTGCAAACACAAACCGAATCAGAGACAGTGAGGATTTCATGAAGAATCGACATCAAACGGCACTTTCAGCTCGCTGGGGCAGCAGCGAGGAACAGCTTGCAGATCTGCCGCGAAAGGTCTCAGGCCGCAGAGTTGCTCGGGAGGTCATGGCCTCCGAAACCTGCCGATTCTGCTTTCCTCACGGTATTGAAACCCCCAATGCAACCGCCAAAAAAAACAAACGCAGCTGGAAACGCCAGCGGCGAACTCAATATCGCGTTCGCTGAGCAAACGAATGTTCGCTGCAGCTAAGGCACTACAGCCTGGGTCCATGCGGATCCGGGCATCTGCCGAAACTCCTGCAGCTGAAGATGCTTGTCCGGGCGGCAAGCTCCCGAAAATCCTGCTCCCGATGCTTCCTGCTGTCTTAGTTCTGCCATGGCATTCACAACAGCCACTTATTCACTGTGCAGCACCAGCAGCCCGCGCGCATACTTGATGATCTGAGCATCCACAGGGCTGTCGGACAGATTATCCAGCATGTCCGCAATCTTGACTTCGCGAGCCACGTCGTGCTGGCGAATCTTCGCCAGATATGCGTCGTAAGCGACCCCGTCTCGCTTTGTCACCAGATCGACCGCCGCGATCACAGCCGCCGGAATCCCCGCTTGCTGCAATGATTCCACTGTTTCAGCAGTGTCTTCCAGCACATCGTGCAGCCACGCCGCAGCCACAACCACCGGATCGTTCCCCGTACGCTCTGCAGCCCGGGCCGCCACGCGTTCCGGATGCGTGATATAAGGCGTCCGCCCGTCTCGGCGAAACTGCCCCGAATGAGCAGCGCGGGCAATCCGCTCGGCGATCTTTGCAATCTCTGTAGTCATTCTGCTGCGCCCCTTTTTCCGCGACAATGTCATCTCCAGACAGTGCGTCGTCTCCAACGAGTGCCGCCTGCAACTGGCGGCTTCCCCTCCCGCGCACATCCCCGAGCAAGCCAGGAATCAATCGGAGACAGGCGATCCGCCGGGACTGTTGTCCCAGAGATCCCGCGACTGCTCCAGCAGCTTGTGAATTTCCCGCAGTTTCCGAACCGCCGCGTTCTCATCCACGACGCAGTCGTCCAGTCGCCCGTAATGCTCCTCCAGACATTCCAGCAGCAAACGGCGAATTCGCTCCTCATCGGCCGTCTCCGGCAAACGAGTCCTGTGATACAACCGCTCCAGTTCCTGTTCCTTGTCCGCAGCCCAGCGCTGAATTTCCTGCTCAGAAACATTGCCCTGACGGATCGCCCGCAAGTGCTCGCAACTGCGCCGCAGGTCCAGATCGCCTTCCCGCAGAATCTGCTCACACTCGTCCAGCAGCCGCACCACGTGATAGGCATACTTCACGTCAAAGCCGAACTGCTCGACGAGCTTCCTGCGGTTGCCGATGGGCGACTTTGTTCGCATCTTATGCATTGTCGACATCGCATATCCCTTAAATCGCTGCCAGCATCCCTTGTGCAGAAACAGTCGCCGCTGATCACGAACCATGCTGCCCACGCGAGTAATGTGCACGACACAATCCTGCGGCGTGAACAACGAATCAATCATGTTCGGGTTGCACTCCATACAGAGCGTCAGATACCTCGTGATGCTGTAAATCGACAGATCCCATTCCTGATCGGCACGGTCCGGATCCTGAATATGAGCATCCTGAAACTGCTCAAATCGCTTTCCTGGAGTTCCAAAGCCAGCGATCTCTCCCGCCAGATGCGGAAACAAATCCAGCTTCGGCGGGATGCAGAATCCGATCACGTCCTGATCTGAAGCATCCGTCGCCACTCCATAGGCGGTCGACCCCATGAGTGTTTCATACATTACGTTCGTACGCAGAAATGACGGCGGCTGGATCAACCCCCGTTGCATCAGTTGAGAGGTCATCGACGACATCGCATCTCCGGAATTCTTCATTGATTAATCCTGAGTGGCTCTTCACAGAGCTCTGCATCGCTCAGCCTTCGCAGCGGCCCGCACAGCAAGTGCCCGCACCGCTGCCGCCCGGGCGCTGCTGCCCCGACGCTGCTGCTGAAACACCCAACGAGGCCCCGAGCGTCCACACACACGCGTCCACACACACGCGTTCTCACACCTGCGCCCATACATACGCTGAACCAAAGACGCTGAACCAACTGTGGCCCCGCAGCAGACGCCTCCGTTCCCCGCCTTCAGCCAACTGGCAATCCACCACAATATCAGTCTCTGCGGATGAACAGAACCTCCCGGCGGCAGACTTGTCTTCGCCGTCACTGAACTTCCGCAGCCACCGCAGTAACCAGCAAGCACCACCAGCAATCTATGCTGCCTGGTTCACCACAGTCACGCGGGTGGCATCTGCCGTACCAGCATGGGATCCCCCA
>JALQUR010000569.1 GCA_023260695.1 Planctomycetaceae bacterium | reverse complement strand
TCGTACCCATCGGCCAGTGTTAAGGCCCAACGACCCCAGGCATCGCGTTGCAAAGTCACTGAGCTCATGATTGCTCCTCATACAGGCCGTCTTCGGCTTTGCGTTGCTGCGCCTGATACAAGCGCCAGTAGGCGCCTTCGGCCTGCAGGGTCAGACCAGTTGTGTTACTGCTTCCGGGATGAGGGAATTACCTTTGGCATCCCGTGCAGCGAGAGATGCACCCGAGCCGAGCATCAAAACGGCTGCTCCTGTTTCTACGGCTTCCTTCAGTGGGGCTGGGATGTCCATTGTGGTCCCCAATTCGTTTTGTGTTTCATGGTGTAGCAACGACACGTCGCCGTTCCCCTAGTGAATTCTGTACCCCCACTCGATCATCAAACCTTGAAACGAACACCTCGGCGGCGATCTCGGACGAAAGGCATTCGGAGAACTTGAGATTCTCCATGGCGTCGGTGTTCGGAATCGGCCGGATTGTCTCCTGTTGAATGCCATCAATGTATTCGATAACCGCCTCCAGTGATGATGCCGCTGGAAAGCTCAGCGACAGGTTGTCGCTCTTCACATCACAATGAACCTTCAGGCTGTCAGCCAGCAGTCTGTTCGCCACGCCTCCTGCGAATGTCCACCAGCGGACCTGACCGTTCGGCAACTGCACAAGGCTGGTCGCGTCCACTGTGACCCACGGGTGATCGTCACGCAATTCTGCCAACCGCTCCACCGCTCGACGAGACGAGGCGGGGTCATCATCGCTGCAGGCAAGAATTCTGCGCAGGCTTTGGCACAACGCATGACTCAGCATCTGGCCCTCACCCAGCCAGCGGGAACGCCCTTTCTGCTCCGTCGCTTCTACATACGCTATGCGACGTTTCCAGTCCAGATACTTTGTTTTCCATGCCTGGCCAGCAAGCACCAGAATTGCAGGTCCATCTTCATTCTTCGCAAAGAATGTCGACTCGTGAACGTTGCCAAGTTCCTTCTGCCCAAACATCACTGTGAACAGGGGTGGCGACGTAAAGACTGACAGCAAGTCCATGAAATTACGTCGCCCGAATGTCTTCTCTCCGTCGGGAGCAAACGCAAGGATCCCCTCATCGTTCCAGAGAATACCCTGCTCGACCATGGAATCCACAAGTGCAGCCACTTGTTCTGCCGGCATGCACGAGAAGCCCGCAACATTCTCTACCCACGAGAACCACTGCGATCGCCCGATTCCGTGTTCCTGCAGAATCAGAGCCATCAGCTGTTGAGCAAGGATGTGGTATGGACGTGGCGGAGCCTGAACAGGCTCGACATACCCGCTTCGCCACAAATCAATCAATGCCGCGGCTCGCAGAAGACCCTCATCGCTTGTGGCCAGAAACAGACAATTTCGCGATGTTCCCGCTCGGCGACCAGTGCGTCCCATCCGTTGCAGAAATGAGGAAACGGTCCCCGGCGCATCAATCTGAATCACCCGGTCCAGATCACCGACATCCAGCCCAAGCTCCAGTGAACTTGTCGCCACAATCACACAATTCTGCCGTTGTGCAAATGCTTCTTCAGCCTGACGCCGTTCATCCAGACCCAGCGAACTATGGGAGACATACGTATCGACACCGTACTGTCGTAAGGAAACGGCTAACTGCTCCACCCGGGACCGACTGTCACAGAACACCAGTCGCTTCTCTCCCGCATGCAGCAGACTGATCACTTTTGCCGCATTGGCTAATGATCCGACGAAATCAAGCTGCACATCCGGAACCAGGCTGTCGCCCCCCCGGGGCCAGACAACCTGCTCCGGTCGTGCAGAACCGGCGGACAGCCACTGCAGCATTTCCGGCGGATTCCCAACCGTTGCTGAAAGTCCGATACGCTGCAGATCACGGCCTGCAATTCTGCCAATCCTCGCCAATACAGAAAGCAGGTGCCAGCCGCGATCGTCGCCCGCAAAAGCGTGAAGCTCGTCGATGACAACCACTCGCACATTCTCGAACAGGCGGTGGTGATCGACCTTCTGCGAGACCAGCAGCACTTCCAGCGACTCTGGAGTGGTCAGGAGGCAGTCCGGCTGGTCCGCGATAATCCGTCGGCGTTCCCCCTGAGGCGTGTCTCCGTGCCACAACGCCGCCTCCCGCCCTACCAGACGCAGGTAACCATCCAGACGTTGCGCCTGATTATTCAGCAACGCCTTGATCGGACTCAGGTACAACACCGAAATCCCTGACCATGATTCCTCCAGCATCTGCGAAATCACCGGAAAGAATGCCGACTCTGTCTTGCCTCCCGCCGTCGGTGCCAGAATGACCAGGTTTGCACCCGTCAGGTACGCGTCGATCGACAACGACTGGACCTCCCGCAACTCACGCCAGCCCAGTGAGTTGACAATGTGGTGCTGCAAGGCAGGGTGAAGTCGGTCAAATGCGTTCACAGATCCAGCTCGATTTCATCAACCGAGCGGGCCTGAGCTTCCCGTTCCACGGCTGTCATCTCACTTCCGCTCAGAGTCAGCTGGTAATGCTGACGGGGATCAAACTCCGCATACTGATCTATCCGATCGAGCACATCATTCACCAGCTTTTTCAGAAACAGTCGTGGTGCGATGCCTGCTTTTCCGCCCAGCTGCCCGGTCATTGCGCGTGCCAGGGTTTCAAGATACTCAGCATTCGCCAGCGAGCGAACCCGATCCGGGGCAGAGCAATCAGCCAGAAACAGGTCTCGTACTCGCGTCCCCGCCTCCACCAGTCGGCTATGATCAAAGGCACTCAGACGCAGCTGGATCGCGCGAGGATTGTCGAAACGCGCATCCGTCTGGAAATCCACGTGCAGTCGCTGGGCCAGTGGTTCCAGTCGCTTGATCCCCTGCGGCCCGTCATAGAACGCTGGTGTACCGGTAATCGCCAGATAAAGCCCCGGGAATCGACCACCATCCACATCGTCAATCAGCTGTCGCAGCGCATTCAGCCCCTTTTCCCGAACATCCGACCGGACCCGCTGAATTGTTTCAATCTCGTCCAGCACCAGCACCAATCCGCTGTAACCGGAGTCTTTCAGAATAAGCAACAACCCCCGCAGAAAACTCAACGCCGCAAAATGATCAACGTCACCCTTGATCCCGGCTTCACGTTTGATCGACGCTGCGATATGCGGCTGTCCGGAAAGCCAGCCTGCCAGCCCCTCGGCCGTCGCGTGATCACCAGCTCGCTGTGCCACCCGATAAGATCGTAATGCTGCCGCAAACTGTGGGGTCGCTCGGGTAATCTCCAGAAGCCGCTGCTCCAGCAGCTCGTCGGCTCTGCGCGCCAGCTCCTCTTCATCTGCTGGATCCACGCTGCCCTCAGCCAGCACATCCTCTTCAAGACCGTAGAACCAGCCATCCACCACGGATCGAAAAGCGCCCAGGAAACAGTCCGGAGTGGAAAGCTGCTCCATCGCGCGGCGATACACAGTCTCCAGCCGATGCAATGGGGTCTCTGTCTCGGAAATCTGCACTTCGGCGGTCGCAAAACCCTGCTTCTTGGCACACTCCTGCAGCCAGCGTGAAAAAAACGTCTTACCGCAGCCGTACTCGCCACGAACCGCCTTAAAAACGGCGCTGCCGCGAGCGACATCCTGCAGTTCTTCAGCGATGACCGTGTCAAACCGCTGCAGCCCCACCGCCAGCACGTCCAGTCCACGCTGGGGCACTGTGCCTTTCCGCAAGGCAGCGATGATTTCTCGGCGTCGTTCCGGGCTGATTTCCATACTGACCTCAATCCAGACCAAACTGACGTCTGAGTTTTGCGATGTTCAATTCCACACGGTTCTCCGCCCGATCCATGTCCAGAATCTCATATCCGTCGACATTCAGCACTCGCTGCATCTGCACAACCAGACCATCCAGTCGCGCCACCGAAATATTGACGGCTGCTGCAAACGCCGCCGGAGTCATGATCCCACCACTCGCATCCAGCGCAGTCAGACATTCAGACATCAGTCCATCCTCCACCGGATGCCGACGAATCATCGCACGGCGACTACGATATGACTCAGAGGACAACAGCACATTGACCCATCCCGCTGCCGAATGCGTCCCCGTTCGCGACTCTGTCTTTGTCTCGTCCGCCACAGGCACGGAACCGGACGCCTCAGCATCTTCTTCAAGATCGAACAGTGTCGGAGCACCGCTCGGCTGTGGCACGGTGATCCGCACGCGCGGCTCCTCAAAACCCGGAGTCGCCTGCGGAGCTGCTGACCACCAGTCCGGCTTTGGATATTCGCAACGATGCAATCCGGAATAGGCACTTGTTCGGTCGGTCAGCAGGACCAGCGGACACACCATTTCCTGCGGCGTACCGCCACCATGGTATCCGTTCTGCTGTGTACGGTAATAGACGTTCTCCGACCATGGGACAATGACGGAATGATCCTCCGTGATCACGCGAGCCCCCCGGATTCTCACCTCATCCTCCAGCGGTTCGCCATTATCGGCCCGCCAGCGACTACTTTCCTCGTGAGACCGACAGGATGCGTCCGGCCGATGCCAGACATGCCCATGATCGCTGGCCAGAATCACGACCCGACCAGAATCGCGTGCCAGTCGCAGCAACGCACGCAACGGGCTGATTCGGCTGAGTGACCAGTTGTCGACAATCTGCTGCGCATTCGCCAGTCGATCATCAATCGCGTTAATCACCACTCCAACGACCTTCGATGTCGCCGTTGTGATCCGCTGCGACAGCTCGACAGTCAACATCCCCCTGTTGCCTTCGGTCAGATCTGCCTTGTGAAACAACACAGGGGGAGATCGGCGATCACATTCCGCCAGCAGCGCTGCATGCTCGCCGAAATTCCGCTGCTCGACGTTCTGACCACCGTGCGTCAGTTTGCCGGACAACAACGATGCCCGGGAACAATTGGTGACACTCGGAATCGTGGCCAGCACAGGCTGCGGAGGAACACCGTCTTCATCCAGAGTGGATTCGAACCAGTGATCCTGACGAATATCCTCCAGCAGCTCGTGACAGACCGCCCAGCTCATTCCATCCAGCACCACAACCAGCACATGATTACCGGCCTGGACAACCCGACTGACAACCCGATCCAGCACATCCTCCACGCCGATTACACCAGCTTCTGAGGAGCCAACCGCCGTCCAGTCTGCCAGTGCTCCGGCAAATGATCGACTCACCTCTTCGCGAATTCTCAGGACAGCTCCATCCAGCTGCCGATAAGCATCCGACAAAATCGGCTCATCCGCTCCGCGACAGAGTGGTTCGCGAGCCCAGTCCACGAAGGAACACTCACGGATGTGCCGCCGGCAATGCTCAGCAAAGGAGTCATCCGGGACACGTTCCAGCTGTATCCAGCGAACCAGACGCACCGCCATTTCTGCAGTAGTCAACTGATCCTGACATCGGCCAGGCGCTGCCAGACGGTGCTGAGCAAGCTCCTGCAACCGCAGTTCACATTCGGCAACATTCACTGCAGCAGAAGTCCTGACGGCAACCGTGATCGCCTTTCCCAGACGCTCCAGCCGCTGCCCAAATCCTGCTCGCGTCAATGTGCTCCGCCAGGCGTGATCTGTACATTTCAGCTGCGTCAGCAGACGATCCGCCTGCTCCAGATACTCCTGCGAGATTCGCGGATCGGAAAGACGGTCCAGCTCCGCTATCGCCTGCGCAGCAGCAAGTCCCAGGCGTCGTCCCCCCTCCGGAGTGAGTGGGATGTTGTCGTGATACCGCTCCATCCGCGCAGCCACTGCGGTCAGAACCTCATCTTCGCTGCGGCCAAAGATCACCTGACACGCAACTGCAAACGCCAGTGGGTCAATTCCATTGCCCGACTCCGCAAAACTCAACACTGCAGCCGCAGCGTCGCCAAAGCGACTGGTCAGACGTGACTGCAGACGCTCACAGATCTCCGAACCTGCCGCACGAAATCGGCTGGCTCCATTGTCGGAAGAAGCCCACAGCAATAACGCAGCCAGATCAGGTTCTCCGTCACCCATCGCAAACACGTGACGGCAAATTGCTCTCCATACAGTCCCGCTGTCCAGAACCCCCGCAGAAACCGGCGGGTAACCATCGGGAGGTGCGTGCTCCATCAGTGCCTGAGCCAGCACCGGATCCAGAATGGCACGGTCCAGCTCACGAGCCCGAAACAACGAACACAACCCCGCCCAGTGATCCACTGCAAACAGTCGACTGCGTGCCAGACGGCCCACGACATCGTGACCAAGGTCATGCTGCTGCAGGTCCGTGAGCAGTACCAGCCGCTGCTGTTCCCGTTCAGCAGTCAGCAGTGCTTCCCGCACTTCAAACACAGTATCAGCACGAATGACACGGGCTGTCCCAAATTCAAATTCCACCGACTCAGGCCCAACCATCGTCGCCGCAACATGTAACCCGACCGCCAGAGCATCAATGTCGCGCTGCCATTTGTCTTCCACCAGCGAACGCACCTGTTGTGCACTCAGAGTCCCGGCACTCATTCGGACTCCTCCTCAAGTGTCCAGTGGATCGTCAACCGTAACTTCTGATTGCTCTGCAACTGCTGCATCAGCTGGCTGGCCTGCTGCAGCGATTCTTCATGAGTCAGCCGTGACTCACTTCCACTCTGCACTTGTCTCCACCCCTTTCGCGGGGGGGGCACCACGACTGGGACCGGGGGCGGCGGAGCAGTCCCCCGTTCAGGATTCGCCACAGCTGCTTTTGGCGGTGTCAACAGACGGATCGCACGACTTTCTGCATCCGACAGCTTTGCGGCCAGACCGCCAGCCAGTGCCAGCTCGTCTGTACACAACGCGGTACACACATCCTGCAGCAGCATCTCAGCCTGAAGTCGTCGGTCATCCGCCAGCAATGCCACTCCGCTGAACAGATCCCAGCGAGTACTGCGGAGACATTGCAGAATCGCGGCAGCGGATTTCAGACTTCGGCCCATCGCCGGCCCCGATGACTCAACCACAGCGGCGGCGATTGTGCTGACCAGTGCCGTGGCATCCCGGCCCGCACAGTCGTGAAGTAACTTCCGCACAGCCCGGGCCGTTTTCAGGCGATCTGCCCGATCGATCTCCGCTTCCGGAACATTCAGATTCTGCAGCACCAGTTGCAGACGATCCGGAAGACTGTCGCAATCCGCCTTCGCAGTCGCGGCACTTTCCCGGAACTTCGCTTCCAGAACACTCAGATTCCCGGCATTCAGCAGGCGTGAAATCGCGTGACCGAACAACTCGGAGCAGCGCTGCACGGCAACTTCCCAGTCCGCAACAGCCGGCAGTCGCTGTTCCACCAGCTCCAGCTCACCGCTGATCGCGTCCAGCCCCGGAGTACAAGCACCGCCGCGAATGCGATCCACAAACGAGCGATTTGTCTGGTCAGCATAAACCAGCACCAGCAGATGCTGAATCTCCCACGGCAGTCCACGCTCTTCCGGCTGATCCGTCCAGCGCTTCAGATCGGCAACCGTGGGATCGCTTTGCCCGGACTGCGACAACAGCCGATTGAAGTGATTCTTCCAGACATTCCCCAGCACAAAATGCGTCTCAGACATCTGCCCCAGTTCAAGCGGATCGCAGATATTCCGCACTTTTGCCCGCAGTGTCCTGTCCTCCACAAAAACCCGGCCGTCTGATGTTCTGGCTGCTTCCTGGCAAACCTCCAGAACCTGCTTCAGGTCCTTGCCTGGCTTAATCTCCTGGCCGAATTTCGGATGTTTCGGATACTGGTGCGACAACGCCTGATTGAGCAGATGTTCCATCGCCTCACCCAGCGTGGCCCCCACCGGACGCTGCAGCAACAGCGTAGGATACAGCGACTGAAAGTGCACTTCAGCCATATCATAAGCCGCATCCAGAGATCCCGGTGTCGGTTCGCCGCGAATCGCATACGCTGCTTCCACAACCTGCAGCAGACGCGACTGCAACGCACTTTGCTGATTCCGCAGCAGCAGCCGTGCAGTCTCGCGATCCTGCAATGACAAATGCGTCGCATACTGATCCAGATTACTGCCCCGCAACAAATGATCAATAATGACCAGTTTGCCCAGTTCCGCCTGCGTGCGTGTGGAAAAAAATGATGGCAGCCACACCAGTGTGCGATTCGCATCATTACGGTCACGAAACTGATTCAGCCGGTCCAGATCCTCAATCGGGGTATGCCCCTCGGAATCAAATGGGAAATCAAGGATCAGCTTCCACTCGTCCTGCGCTCGCAGTGATTCATCCGGCAGCGATCGCACGTTCGTAAACAGAACCCGGCACGTTCGTCGGCTTCCCCGCCAGACAAAGTCGTAGCTGATGAACATTTCATCCTGGTCCGGAATCCCCAGCGACTGGAACAGCATGCCGCGAATCCGCGATTGACGGTTGCCCGCGTTGTCAAAGACCCGCGCCGCTTCAATCAGCCCTTCCGTATCCACCCCCTCAAGTTCCAGCGAGACCGTGGGGTTCGCCGGATCGCCCTCAACACGCAACTCCCCGCAGATCCCAGCCCACGTGCGCAGCTTCTGAGCAACCACCTGATGCTCTCGCCCGGGAATGCGGGAACGAATTGTTCCGTGGTTCAGCGCAGAAAGCCTGGTACAGGTCATGTTCTTCAATGCATCAACACCCTGAACCAGCGACGACAGCAACAGGCTCTTGATGAGTCGATCGTCGTTCTCGAAACGTTCCAGACGACCAGCTATTTCAGTGTCCGACAAAGCCCGCTGACGATCCACCTCCAGATCAATCTCGTGCTGCTGTTCCAGCATGGGACGCAGACGATTCTGGTACAGCTTGCGAGCATTCTCGAAACGCACCCGCATCAGGTCCGTAAACGCCTCGTCACCATGAGCCACCACATCCCACAGATCGCCCAGCGGGATCACATCTCCCAGTCGCAGCGTCTCACGCCGATTGACCAGCAACTGCAGCATGATCTTCAATGCTGTTCGCTCACGCTGCAACGCACTGGAGACGGCTACCAGGGCCTGAATCAACGCCGGGCTGAAGGGATACACCTGCCGGAACATGGCCCGATCGGCTTCCCGAGTCAGCAACACCTCCATGATCTCCTGACGGACTTTCGCAGTCTGCTCGAAAGCCTGCTCCAGTTCCGCACGACAGGCGTCGTTCCGGGGCTTGAGGACGCGTTTCTGAGCAATCACAGGCAGATTGCGATCTTCCAGCGTGATCGTGTGGAACCGCCCCTCCCAGTGCGACAGCACATCCGAAAAGTTCAGCTGCTGCATCCCGGCAACGTTTTCCCCGATCAGATCCCGCAGGTCCCGCTGACGAGCCACAAAGCTGATGATCGGTACCGGCCGCTCTGCCTTGCGAGACTCCACCAGTTTGGCCAGCTTGTTCCCTTCAGTCTGGACGAAGTTCAGATCGCCCGAATGCGTGGCCAGCCACAGGATCAGTTCGTCCAGGAACAGAATCAGGCCGTCGTAGCCAAGCGTCCTGGCGTGCTCGCTGATGATCGCCAGCCCCTCGTCCAGATCCACGTAGGCTTCGTCCTTTCCCTGCGCGATCCCACGAAACGCCGGAAAAATATTTTCCACCAGTTTGCCGACCAGCTGGGACCGGTCTTTACTCTTCGGGGGAGCGGTGATCGCAGCCTCGAACCGTTCGGGAGTCCAGCCTTCCAGCTTTCCCCAACCGGTCGTTTTCGGTGTTCGGTTTTCAGTGTTCGGTGAAGACTCTTCTGACCGAACACCGTCAACCGAAAACTGAACACTTTTCCTGTTCAGGTCCTCAAAGAATTTCTCATCACCCAGCCGCTCCCGCAGCTGCACAGCGTTCTCAAAGATTTCATCGGCCAGATAGACGCCGGGAAGCGGGCAGCCGGGGTGATGTTCCTGAACATAATCGACATAGCCGCCCAGAATGGCCGACTCCATACTGCGGGCACCGATCATGTGATAGGGCACCAGCAGAAATTTCTTGTCCTCCACCCAGCGATGTCCGTCACAGACACCGGCCAGTTCCGGAATTGACCGCACTGCGGTATTGTGCCGCAGCAGCAGATGCAGCACCGCCATGAAGTGCGACTTTCCGGAACCGAAACTTCCGTGCAGGTAGCAGGCTTTGCTGTTGGAAACTTCCACAGCGCCGCGAATGAACTCCAGCGCATCGTCAAAACACGCCACAAGCTGCGGCGTGACGACGTACTGTTCCAGCGTCTTTTCCGGCTCGGTGACGCCTTTGGACAGGTTCAGGACGAAATCGCCCTTCCGCACCCGTTCCGGCAGATCGAGGATGTCGGCAATTAACTTATCCATGGAATTCCTCGTCCTCTGTTGTCGCAGTGTTCGGTGTTCGGTTTTCGGTGTTCAGTGATTTGGCGAGACCCGTCAGCATCCGAGCGATGCCCTTTGTTTCCTCAACCATCTTTCTCATCTGTTCGGTGTTGATGACTCCAACTTTCGCTGCGATGTGGGCTTGAGTTCGCACCTCTGCTGCCGAACCTCGGGCGACCTTGAGGAACCGCTCAAAGTCCTTCCCTCCTCGCTCCGATCCCTCAGCGATGTTTGAGGCCACGGAAACTGCTGCACGTTGCATTTGATCCTTCATCCCAAAGTCACGGCTGTCCTTCAAAGATTCGTAGACGAACACTGCCAAGTTGCAGCTTCGCTTCCACACTTCCAAATCTTCAAAGGACTGAAAAGCCATTGTCGCTTCGCTCCAGTTATCGGTGTTCGGTTTTCAGTTTTCAGTTTTTAGTTCGCCGAACACCGAACACTGAAAACCGAAAACCAAAACGCCGACATCTCACTTTGTTTTTCTCTTCCGTTTCCCTTGCGGCGTTTTCGGTGGTTCCCAAGCCCGGATGTCTTCGAGCGTCAGGCCGAGTTCGTGGGCGTCGGCTTTGAGCATGGTCTCAAAGGACTGCCCGGCGGTTTCACCAAACTCGGGATCAATCTCGGGATGCCACTGGTGAATCCAGGGAAGGAGTTGGTCGAGACCAGCGAGCAGCGGCGTGAGACGAGTCGCGTCCCAGCCTTCGCGTTTGCGTGCGTCGTAGTAGGAAATCAGAGCGGTCGCCTGTTGAAGATGGTTCCAGCCTGCCCAGCCGACCACGAGCGACGGATCGCTCTCGGTTTCGCAGTGCGGATAGCTGATCCAGCGTTCCTTAGGAACATCGAGCTTGCCTCGCAGCCGCCAGTAGTCGGTCTTTAAGAAATCGGCACCTATGTACTTCGGTGGGACCTTGATGTCTCCGACGGCTTCGCCAGCATCTTCTTTGCGTTGGAGATCCCAGGTTTGCTCCCAGACCTCGCGTTTGCGGAGACCGGTTGGCTTGTAACGCAACACTGGCAGGAACGGGACCGATTCGGC
>JALQUR010000564.1 GCA_023260695.1 Planctomycetaceae bacterium | reverse complement strand
TGAGTGAGATTTCAGTGGGCGATGCTGAACCGCGCCAGATCCGGATTTTTGTGCGTTGCGCGGCCGACACAGAAGCTCCGGAAAAGAAAGATTACAGCACCGGCTGCAGTGTGGTTCTGGCCGTGTATGAATTCAACTCCCGAGGGGTGTTGAGCCGATTCGGAAGCCGTGATTCTCGCTGGCGAGCTGATGACAGCTGCTGTGCCGGAGCCTCAGTTTCTAGCGGGACTCTGTAGTCCGGATGATCTTGAGACGCGCATCCCCCAGATCCAGCCAGTCGCACAGACTGTTGCCGTCTCCGTAGTCGACCAGGACAGTCAGAGTTGAAGCGCCTGCGAGTGGGATTGTGAGCGAACGTGGCTCGTCGCGACCGGCGATGACCGTGTCCAGCACGACATCCTGATCAGCCTTCACAATCAGCCTGACGGAATTCTTCCCTTCCATGGCGTAGGCCACTTCATCGTCAATGCCGACAACAGCCTGCAGGCTTTCAAATTCGCGATCCAATGGCCAGCTGATCTGCGTTCGCGAGTGCAGGCAAAGTCCACTGCGATACTCTCGCTGCCGCATTCGCAGTGGCTGACCGGCCTGATTCTGATTGCGGCGAGGACGGAACAACTGCTCTTCCTCAGGAAATGCAATGTCGTCTTCACCAAGGATCACTGCCGTAACGCTGCCCCTGGGATCGGCTCCGGAGAATTCTTCCTGCAGCGGCTGGTGGTCAGCCAGCATGACAAACTGACCGGAACTCAGATCAATACTCTGCAGCTGATCCAGACGTCCCTGCAGTTTGTCTCCCCGCAATGTTTCCAGAGTCCAGATGCCCTCTGCAGCGACGATGGATCTCCCCATCAGCAGGTCCCCGCTGATCGTATCCACCCGCACACTGCTGCGGGGGGGCCTTCCTTCCTGTTGATTTCTGCCGAATACGACCCCAAAAACTCTGGAGAGCGGAACCGGGACGCTGTCGCCATCAAGCAGAAAGGACAGCTGCTCTTCAGAAATGTCGCTGACAACACCAGCGAGGAAATCCAGCCCGGATCGATCTCGCTTCAGAACCACAAGCAGGTCCTTTTCCGTGTCACGTTCACGAAATGTGCGCCACTGGTCTCGGTACTGTTCAGCATCAGGCTGCAATCGCACGGCCAGTACCTGGTCAGCAGGGATGGCAACAGGTCCGAACGCCGCCAGCCCGCTGACTCCGGTGGCATCCTTCCGAATCTGTTCAGCAATAATCCGTGAATCATCCCGGAGCAGAATCGTGCCGCCGGCTGAGAGCGGTGGTTCAGTGGTGCGGCTGCGGGCAATGTTGAGTACCTGCGCCAGGGGAACGGTCTGTGGGCCGCTCTCAAGCTGCAGGGTGACGTCAGTCTCTGAAATCTGCTGCAGCTCACCTGTCTGCGTCTTGCCGTCAAGTGTGGTGAGCTGAACGTCAGCCGGCAGCAGAGCGGCAAGCAGAAACAGCAGCTGATTCATTGATTGTCTCCGTGGTGGCAGTTTCCTGCAGGTCGCTGTGACTCTGGTTTCTGATCTGAACATGCAATCGCAGTGAAATACGTCACGCGCTGTGTCCCGAATTGCCGGACGCCGGGAACTTCAACCAGGTCACGTTTTTTGCAGTCTTCAGGGGCTGGTCTGGTTTCGTCTGGTGGTGTGATGCGAGGGTGATGCGGTGTCGAGTTGAATCTCCCGGACCGGCTGGTCGTCTGTGCTGGTCAGCAGCATTATCGGGCCTGTTACTTTTTCTGCTCCGCGATTCGTCGTGTGTAGCGACTGATCGCATCAAGGAAATTCGGGGGAAACTGCTGACGAATCAGTTCCCGTGCCTGGGCTTCTTCGCGGTCGTCCAGCATACCCCAGGAACCATTCTGTGTGAGTTCCCGGGAGTCAGCTTCACCTTCTGCCGCACTGCCCCTGATTGCACTCTGCTGAGCGGCCTGCAGCCCCTGGCCACCCTGTCCACCGTCTGGGGCCGCAGGTCTTTGTGGCGACCGTTGGGCCGCATGGCCTCCGTTACAATCGCTTTCAGTATATCCCCGTCAGGGGCCTC
>JALQUR010000650.1 GCA_023260695.1 Planctomycetaceae bacterium | reverse complement strand
CCGCTTTCCGAAGCTCACAGGCATCCACGTTGGGACGTCCGGTGAATCCGGCGGCATTGATCAGAAAGTCCGGACGCGTTTCCTCGAGCAGGCGGGTCAGAGATGAAGCGTGGGTGTAGTCGTATTCGCTGCGGGAAATGCTGCGGTGAGCAATATGCCGCTGCTGCAGAACTCGCAGAATTGCTGAACCAACATATCCGGATCCGCCGAGGACGATGATCATTGTTGCAAACCTGCCGGGGGTGGGGAAGGATCGGACATCGCCCGCAGTTTCCTGTTCCGCCTTCTATGCCGCACCGCCGTTCACTTCAATCGCAGCTGGATTAAATTTGCCGTGTTCCGGATGCCAGAATCAGGCTGGCAGGACGTTTTCGCAGTTCAGCTGAAAGGTTGTCCTGCGGCCTGCGGCCGGCCGCTGCGGATGTCGCGATCGTTTCTGTCAATCATTGCTGGTGGTGGCCGCGTGGCCAGTTCACCTGATGTTGCCATCGCCTCAGCAGAAAGCGAAGCCTGATCACCATGATGCGGGGCCAGTAACACGGAGCCCAGTAACACGGTGTGTTCCTGAGACGCGCGGACGGTCCCGTGCTTCAGCCTGGTCCGCCGCCTACAGATGCTCGAGCACAAAGTCGGTCATCAGCCTGCGCAGGTGTGGAGTGGTGTTTTCGTATTCGCGGATGGAGTGTGAGCGATTGGGGTAGGCCATCATCTCAAACTGCTTATCCTCCGCGATCAGCTTGTTGATCAGCAGTTCCATGGTCTGGTAATGACAATTGTCGTCGCCAGTTCCGTGAATCAACAGCAGCTTGCCCTTCAGGTTCTGAGCGTGTGAGATGGGGGAACCGTTCCTGAATCCCTCCGCATTCAGTTGCGGAGTCTGCATGTAGCGTTCCTGATAAATGGTGTCGTAGTACCTCTGGTCAGGCACCGGTGCCACAGAGACACCAACGTTGTACAGGTCTGCATACTGGAACATGGCATTCAGGGTTGAGGACCCCCCGCCGCTCCAGCCCCAGATTCCAACACGCTCGCGATCAAGGTACGAATGCCGATCCAGCAGCTCCCGCAGTGCTGCTGCCTGATCAGATGCGTTGATGATGCCGATCTTTTTGTAGATGGCCTTCCTCCATGCGACCCCCCGCGGACACCGTGCGCCGCGATTGTCGAAACTTGCGATAATGTAACCGTGTTCGCAAAGCAGCCGATGCCACATGTAATTCCTGCTGTCCCAGCGGTCTGTAACAGTTGTTCCCCACGGTTCCCCGTAGACATAGACCAGAATCGGATACTTGCTGCCACCTGCAGCGTCGAACTCCGGAGGAAACATCAGGGAAGTGTCGATCTGCAGGTCACCCCCGGAGCCGTCGTCGATGGTCAGCTGCACAAATTCCTGAGTAATCCCGGCCAGTGCTTCCACACGTTGTTTTACTTCCGCGTTGTCCTCTTCGACTTTCACGGTCTGGTGATCCGGCAGAGTGATCGTCTGGACGGTCGGGGGAACTCCCATGCGAGAATGCGTGTGAACTGCGGTCATGCCGTCAGCGGATACCGAATAGTCATTCCAGCCCTGCTGATCGGCCGGTGTCAGCCGTTGCAATTCGGGACTGCCGAATGCCTGTTTGTAGAGATAACGTGACGTCGAATCGTCGGGTGAGGCCTGAAACAGACAGTACCCGTTCTCCAGATCAATGCGGTAAAGCTGCACGATATCGAACGCCCCGGGGGTCAACAGCTTCTGATCACCGGTTGCGACGTCAACCAGATACACGTGCTGCCAGCCGTCGCGTTCGCTGATGAAGGTGAACTGCTTTCCAGAGGAGGTGAACTGAATCTGCTCGGCGACATCCACCCACGCATCCCCCTTGTCTGCGAAGACAATTCGAAACTGACCGGAGGCTGCATCAACCGCGTAGACCGTGTTCACGTTCTGCAGCCGGTTCAGTCGCTGCATCAGAAACTCACTGGACCCCGGGATCCAGTCCAGCTTTGCCGGATAGTGTTCGCGTGGGTCCCCCGGGAAGTCCACGTAGCTGGTCCGCCCGGAATCCAGCTGGAAGATGCCGATGGAGACTGACGAATTCGTTGTGCCCACTTTCGGATACTGGAACTGAATCAGACGTGGGTAGAGTTCATCGGTGTTATTGACCATTGTGAACAGACCGACGTCGCTGGTGTCAAAACGCCAGAAGACAATCTGCTGTCCGTCATCGCTCCAGGCGAACCCATCACGCAGGTCAAGTTCTTCTTCGTAAACCCAGTCAGAAGTTCCGTTGATGATGAACTCATTGGGGGTTTCTGTGATCTGCCGAATCTCACCGCTGACAAGGCTTTCGATGAAGATGTTGCGGTCACGCACATAGGCGACGCTTTTCCCATCGGGAGAGAATTTTGCGAACATGAGCGTTGCTGGCTGAGCAGCGGGGCCGCCCAGCTTTCTGACGCCACCGTTCTGCAGATCTGCAACCCAGTAGTCACCACGCGTGTTGTATCTCCAGACACGCTGAGTGTTGTTGAAGATCAGCACTTTCGTGTTGTCAGAAAAGACCTGAAAGCTCTCGATCTCGATGGGCTGTGTTTTTCCCTGCGGAATCAATCCCGACGCCGGAATCAGGATTTCATCTTTCTGTTTCCCAAGCGGATCGACCAGAACGATGTCGTTGCCAGTGCCGTTGCTGGCCTTGCGTTTTACGAAGAACCTGCCACCGGAAGGCATCCAGTTGACCGAATAGCTGCTGGCGTTGAACTGCCCGTCTCTGAAAATACGGTCGACGGTAAGCGATTCGTGCTGCCCCTGAACACAGGGCGTAAGCAGTAAGAAAAGAATCAGACAGATGGCAGAATGGAGTCGCATGCTGGATTCAGTCTCCGATCAGGATTCAGGGTGTTCGCTGCATTGTAATCGGAAGCAGCCCGCAATCGGAAGCAGCCCGCAATCGGAAGCAGCCCGATACCAGGAAGCAGCCCGATACCAGGAAGCAGCCCGCGTTCAGGCTGCAACACCAACAGAGGAACGCAGCCCCGGCGGAACTGTATGGGCGTCAGGGATGCGGCTGTACCGGGTTTGCTCAATCCACTTGAGTAAGCAGCACACCTTGAAAAGATCGCCCGTCACGGCGCTGCTTCGACCGCGGTGTGATCCGCTTACCGCGATGAAGCTGAGGATGACTTTGGTCGTCGTCGGTGCCTTCTGCTCCGGGTGCTACCCTGTTCCGTCCGTTCTGCCACTTCCTTCTGGCTCCGTTGTCTCCAGCGTCGAGGAGCGGCACCACGAGCAGGAGCAGCACCACGAGCAGGAGCGGCACTACGAGCAGCAGCGGCACTACGAGCAGCAGCGTCAGCGTCAGCGTTGTCGGTGGCCCTGGCAACCGCTCGACGAGATTCATTCTTCGCAACCGGCAGCTTATGTCCGATGAGTCGCTCAATGGCTGCCAGGTCACTTCTTTCGTCTGCCGTGCAGAACGCAATCGCAACACCCTCACGTCCTGCCCGACCTGTTCGACCGACGCGATGCACGTACGCCTCCGGCTCCTGCGGCAGGTCATAGTTGACGACGTGAGTAATCCCCTCAATGTCAATTCCCCTTGAGGCGAGATCTGTGGCAACCAGTACCTTGAGCTTTTTGCTGCGAAAATCTGCTAACGCCTGTTCACGCGCATTCTGTGACTTGTTGCCATGAATCGCCGCCGCCCGGATTCCCTTTTCCTGCAGTGTTCGTGCAACAACATTCGCGCCCCGCTTTGTGCGAGTGAAGACGATGGCGCGATCCACCGACTCGTCCGAAAGAATCATCTCCAGCAGGCGTTTCTTGTCTCCTGGTGCAGTATGAATGACCTGCTGATCAATCTTTTCCACGCTGGCCTTCTTCGGCGTCACGTCGACGCGAACGGGATCGTGCAGCAGGTCCTTCGCCAGTTGAATAATCTTCGGCGGCAATGTCGCAGAAAAGAAAAGTGACTGACGCTTCTTCGGCAACATCGCAATGATTCGACGGATCGCAGGCAGAAAACCCATGTCCAGCATTCGGTCTGCTTCATCCAGGACAAAGAACGACAGCTTCGACAGGTCAAGATGACCCTGGTTGACGAGGTCCAGCAGACGTCCTGGAGTTGCAATCAGGATGTGTACGCCACGCTCCAGGGCCGCAACCTGCTTGCGCTGGTTGACACCGCCGTAGATGACGCACGTACGAAGCTGCAGGTGCCGACCATACACAGCAAAGCTCTGCTGGATCTGACCAGCAAGTTCGCGAGTGGGTGCCAGTACCAGTGCACAGGGATAATGCGGTGCAGCGCGGAGCTTCTGTCGCCCCAGCGCATCGAGAATGGGAAGTGCAAACGCCGCTGTCTTTCCGGTTCCCGTCTGTGCACATCCAAGGACATCCTTGCGATTCAGCGCATGTGGAATGGTCTTTCCCTGAATTGCAGTCGGTGTTTCATAACTGGATTCTTTCAGAGCTCTGGCAATGGGCGGAATCAGAGCGAGGTCTTCAAACGTCATGTGTGAGATTCATTTCAGGAGATAAGATCGCGCAGGCACCGACTGCAATCGAGCAGGCGGGGCCATGCCCGTGAATTTGCGGATGGGCAGCCAGTGGTCGCACAGTGGACAGCCAGCGCTGACTGATGGAGTTAGAAGCAAACGAGGAGGTTTCCAGGAGCACCTGCTGCATCGCGTCTGAAGAGAACGCGGAGCGAATAGGAGTTTTTGTCCGACGGGTGAGCCTGAAGGGTCTGCAATCGGCGGCCACTTCAAAGAAGCATCTGATCTGGCAAGGGAGATTTGGGACGCCGTCACAGGTCTGCCCCCTGTTCTGATTTTTGCCCCCCTGTTTTAATCTCTGCATTGTATTCGGCTTTGCACGGGATCGCGCCTGCAACCGGCTCGGATTGCCAGCCATTTTCTGGTCACCGTCTGCAAGGTGTTCAGGGGAATCAGTTTGTGTTGAATTCTTGTTTTTGATCCCGCTCTGCGGAGCGGGGTGAGATGAGGGCTGCCGTGCCGTCAGTCTGCCAGTCGTTGAGCCTCATCGTCGTCTGTGGAAGATACAGTGCGAGTCAGCGGGAGTAACGTCCTGACGTCCGCACCTGCCTGTCAGCAAGGACGCAGTGCAGACACGCTGCAGCAACAGGAAATGCCGGACTGCATCCTGCCAGATACAGCTGGCTCAGCCGACAGCCTTCTTTTCTCTGACCCAGAATACATCAACAGCGGATCAGTGGGGAGATTGAAATCTGCTGGTTTTGTGTCAGCGCCCGGTGAAGTGTTCTATTACCCATAAGTACTGGTACTCAGTTCAAATCCGAGATGGATGTCGGTGAGTCGTGAGGGTCCTTGCCACATGATTGTGTTTCCCGGTGGAGGATCTTTAACACGTGGCAGATGTCCGTGAATCCGTGCGATCTCCAGAGCATATTGGCCGATCGTTTTCTCTTACGATATTTGTCTCGAAGATCGTGTTGCTGCCAGCAGGTTGAGGATTTCAGTTCCGGCTGCTGTCAACGCGGCGCTTGCCGGGAAGGCTCATGCCAACGATCGCAAGGCTCTGCGGGAGCCCGCCACCGCTCTCACGCCTGACTGCGGAGTGGCGAGTACCCGCGCGGAAAAGTCCCGAATGTTGTGGCAAACAGCAGCGAACGTCGTCTGTACAAAAGGACGGTGCAGTGAGCGGCCTCCGATTGATCAGGAGGTGACACTACGAATAATGTCCCAGACGATTCCAGCTTCGGTCATGGGGTCATCCGCGCGTCCTGCGAATCTCCCGCAAAAGGACGTTCGAAGGACATGTTGCAGGTGCTTCTTTGGGTTGGCCCGCATTAACGGATGCTTCAGGTAGAGACACGCCTCCTCTGTCGCTCTGACAGACAGCCCGCTTGCCAGATGTTCGGACTGACGCACCCTGTTTGCACAGGTGACCAGCTCTTCGATCACTGATCGAGGAACGTCAGAATGACGGCGTTTCAGAAGTTGGATTTCTTCTGCCGCTGGCAGATAGTCCACATGCAGGGGGGCGAACCTGTCGAGTTGAGCGATGTCGATTCCAAATGTTGCGGTGAACTGCTTGCCGCGGTTGACGGCGGCGATGAACTGGACATTATCAGGTACTGGTATGAAGCGGTT
>JALQUR010000518.1 GCA_023260695.1 Planctomycetaceae bacterium | reverse complement strand
GTCTGGGCAAAACTCCCCGAAGGCGTGGATCTGAACGATCTGATGTCTGCCGGTGTGTTTGGTCTGATGGATGCGATCGAAGCGTTCGACATGGAACGTGGCGTCAAGTTTGAGACCTACTGCGTCCCGCGAATCCGCGGTGCGATGCTTGATGAGTTGCGGACAATGGACTGGGTGCCACGACTGGTACGCAGCAAGGCCAGCAAGGTTGAAGCCGCACGCAAGGCAGTGGAAGCACGTGTGGGGCGTCCGCCGACCGAGGCGGAAATCGCAGAAGAAATGAGTCTTCCGATCCGCGAGTTCGAACGACTGCGTGCAGAGGCCAGCGCTGTCAATCTCGTGAGTCTCGAGAAGAAGTGGTACGAAACCGACAGCTACAAGGATGTGCGTGAAGTCGATGTCGTTGAGGACGTCCGCTGCAAGGATCCCACCGACGGAATCCAGAAGCTTGATCTGATGCGACTGGTCACCAAGGGCCTGAATCGCAACGAACGCCTGATTATCATTCTGTACTACTATGAAGAACTGACCATGAAGGAAATCGGCAGTACACTCGGACTGTCTGAATCCCGTGTCAGCCAGATGCACTCAAGCATCGTTGCCAGACTCAAGGAACAGCTGGATCGTCGTCGTCCGGAATTCGACTGAGCGATCTCCTCAAAAAGCCCCTGTTCAACAGGGGCTTTTTTTGTGCGCGGTCAGCAGGCAGATCCCGGCTGGCAACAATGTCCTCAGTGCTGCCTTCCCGAGGATTTCTTGCTTCTGACTTCTCCTTTTGCGATAGTGTGAACCTGTGCCCGGCCTGCAGCCATCAGGGTATGAACCTTCTCCGTCTCTCGAGTATCGCCATGCTCAGCATTCCCGATCGACCGATGCGACTGTGCAGCGGCTGGACACGCCGCGATGCGATGCAGATCGGAGGGCTCTCTGCGCTGGGCCTTTCACAGGCCCGCCTCGGGGCAGCTCAGCCAGCGCCTGTGGATGCGGCAGAACTGGCCCCAGGTTTTGGCCAGGCAAAATCCGTCATTCTTGTCTGGCTGCTCGGCGGGCCGCCGCAGCATGAAACATGGGATACCAAGCCTGATGCCCCTGCTGAGATTCGCGGGGAATTTGGCAGCATTCATTCGGTGGTGCCCGGGATCCGGGTCGGAGAACTGATGCCGCGAACAGCGCTGCACACAGACAAGCTGTCTGTACTGCGAGCTGTTGTGACAAAGGATCAGGCCCACTCATCCAGCGGTTATCAGATGCTCACCGGTGTTCCGCATCAGCCGCTCAGTCAGGAAAACGTCGTTTCCAAAGCCCCCAATCTGTCGCCGTCGCATGCTGCCATCATGCGTCATCTGCGGGCCGATCACGATGGGCTGCCCTCATCCATTGTGCTCCCCTATCACATCGCCAACGACGGTGAAATCCTTTGGCCGGGCCAGACCGCGGGCATCCTTGGCCGACAGTTCGATCCCTGGCTGCTGTCCTGCGATCCGTCAAAGCCCGATTTTCAGGTGCCCGATCTTTCACTGCCAGCTGAAATCTCAACAGGCCGCTTCCAGTCGCGACGCCGGCTGCTGCAGTCTCTTGAGCAGCCGGCGGCTGCAGTGCAGCCCGGGAGTGGAGCAGGGCAGTTCGGCTTTCACCTGCAGCAGGCCTTTGATCTGTTGTCCGGAACCGCTGCTCGCCGTGCCTTTGAAATCTCAGAAGAACTGCCGGAAGTTCGTCAGCGCTACGGCATGAACCGCTTTGGCCAGTCCATGCTGATGGCTCGGCGTCTGGTGGAAACCGGTGTTTCGCTGGTACAGGTGAACTGGACACGCGTCGAAGAAGTCCAGAACAACGGGTCCTGGGATACACACAAGAATCACTTCGGTGATCTCCGCGATCATCTGATGCCCAGAATGGACCTCGCCTTTTCTGCACTGCTGGATGATCTGGAACAGCGACAGCTGCTGGACGAAACGCTGGTGGTCTGGCTGGGTGAGTTCGGTCATACGCCAAAAATCAACGGCAATGCCGGTCGTGATCACTGGGGCAACTGTTTCTCCATCGCTCTGGGTGGTGCAGGGATTCGCCGCGGTCATATTCATGGGGAATCGGATAAGCACGCCGCCTTCCCGGTATCCGGTGCAGTGTCACCAGCGGACGTGACCGCCACAATTTTCCATTGCCTTGGGTATCACCCGGAAACGCTCCTGCACGATCAGACGGGGCGCCCCTTCCCACTGATTCGTGGCGAAGTGATCAGCGAGATCCTTGCCTGATTCCCCCTCGGAATGCTGAGTCTGGCTGACTGACAGGAATGGAATCCAACGTGAGCAGAACGTGGCGATCTCGGAAACGACACATGGCGCCGGCCGCAGTTTTTCTGGGCATGGCTCTCATCCTGCAGCTGCTGGGGCAGCCTGTGTTCTGCAGTTGCGGGGAGTTCCTGTTCTGGGGCGGCGATACATGGTCGCGTCACAATTCCCAGCACCTGTTCGATTTCTATTCCGTGACACATGTGTCACATGGTGTGCTTCTGGCCGGGGCCATCTGGCTGCTCGTCGGGAATCGAATCAGCTTTCGCAGTCGATTGCTGCTGATGCTGATTCTGGAAGCAGCGTGGGAGATTATTGAAAACACGCCCATGGTCATTTCCCGCTATCGTACCGGCACAGTGTCGCTGGACTACAGCGGTGATTCGATCGTGAATTCTGTCGGAGATCTGCTTTCCTGTCTGCTTGGATTCCTGCTGGCGTCCGCGCTGGGACCGCGCAAATCCCTGATTCTGTTTGTCGTCATGGAAGTGCTGTTGCTGCTGATCATTCGCGACAACCTGACACTGAACGTGCTCATGCTGACCTGGCCGGTCGATGCGATTCGTGAGTGGCAGGCCGCCGGACATGCCGGCTGACAACGGTGTCAGCTGAGCCACCCTACCACTGCTCGGACTGCCATGTTTCCACGTGCAGCACGTCGATGCCATTGGCAGCTGTGATCGTCAGCTTCCATTTGAGCACACCCAGCGGCAGCTCGTCGCAGTACCGCACGTCCACGCGTTCGATCACCGTGCCCAGCACTGGATGCTCCATCTGTGTTCGCCGTGCGGCCCGCATGGTTTTCCATGCGGTTTCCGGGTTGTCCCGCGAGGGAGTGTAGACTGGTCCGGCGCTGGCATAGGGCCGATTGCTGAATGCCTGCCCGAACATACTGCGAATCGTGGCATCCACTTCCTTCTGCGAATCCGTGAGTACCATGCCCGATCTGCCGCGTTGTGGCTGCCCGGGATTATTCAGCGGGAGTGCTTCCACATCGGTCGACGGAATCAGCTGCTGTCCACCCAGCACCGCTTCCGTCACATACACCACAGTACTGCCGGATTCAGCGGCTCGAACGTCAAATCGTACGCGGTCACCGCGGCTGCTGATGAAAGTCGCCGTTTCCCCCGCAGATCGTTCGCCGGAAAAAACAGACATTCGCGGAGGATCAAAGGGCAGGCGGGGCGTGCGATAACTGATCCAGCCGCGCGATTCCATCTGAGCATACAACCACGATGGTCGCCACGGTGTTGTCATCGACCACTGCACAGTCCCTGTGGAAATCAGCAGCAGCAGGACGGTGGTCGAAAGTAAGAAGCGGCCCGGCCGCTGTAATACCGGAATCATCGCCAGCCACCAGAACGGCGACAGCCACAACATCCAGCGCAGCCCCACGGAGTTGCCGCCGTAGTTGTAGTTCTGCGTTCGGCTCAGATAGAACCCCAGTGTCACCAGACTCATCGCCGTACCGGCCAGCAGCATCACCTTCAGAGCACGTTGCTGCAGCTGAGGATCTGCGGTGCTTTCGGATACGCTTTCCTGGTTCAGTCGTCGCCGCAGCAGAAACGGCCACGACAGACTGAGCAGCAGAATCGGCGTCAATGACAACAGACCATGGTGCCCCAGCAGGCAGTGAAACAGGTAGACCCCGGTGGATTCGGTGTTCGCATCCAGATCACGTGGGTCTGACCAGTAGCTGGGAACTCCGTTGTGCGTGTAAACATAAGTCTCCGTTCCGTAGGTGGCATAGAACGGTTTCAGGCTTCCCGTCGCCATCCAGTTGGTCACGAAGAAGAACAGCAGCGGCACGGCTGCCGCCGGAACGTAACACTGCAGGGTCTGGCGACGACTCAGAACAACAGCCAGCACGAACGAGGCCAGTCCCAGCTGCGCGGCCGGCAGCTCGAAGCATGTTGTCATTGCAGCAAAGAACCCCAGCAGCGCAAAGTCGCGTCCCGCTGGCTGCAGCAGTAACCGCACAGCCGCAGAAATTGCAAGGACAACGCAGGCAACAGCCGGAGTATGATTATTCAGTGTCGTCAGGTACGGCGTCGTGAGTGACCCCAGGCCGGCCGCCAGCAGAATGACGAATCGGGCCAGCGTCGCTGCTCCCAGAAGTCGCAATGTGTTCCGCAGAGAAAACAGCGCCAGGCAGAAGGGCAGCACATTCACAAACATCAGCAGCAGACGCGATACGAATGCGGTGTTGCTGTACATGCCGTAACCCAGCGTTACTTTCTGCAATGCGTACAGACCGGCAACCAGCACAGAAAGAAACGGAGGCTTGGAAGAATAGAAGTGCCACGTGTCACCGGCTTCATCCCGTGTGCGGACCTTATCGATTGTGGTCCAGCGTGGTGACTGATCAATCTCGTCGATGTACCACGTGTTGCGTTCCACCAGCGACCAGACTGTGGCCCAGCGCGAACGGTCATTGGCGCTCTGCAACGGCTCAGCCTGCAGAACTGCAATCGCGACCGTCATCGTCATCAGCAGAATCAGCAGGTTTTCGACCCATCCTGAGCTGTTCCGGGCTGCGCTGGTTTCCGAGAAAGGTAATGCCATGACAACGGATTTCGGTCAGAGAGCAGGGGGCAGAACGGCGGGATGTCTCAAAAGTCTGCGACACAGATTCGACAGACTCAAGCCTGGATGCACTTTGCTGCTGGGAATTTCGGCTGATTCCAGAGCGAAATCCATGTCTGCCGATTCAGAGGACGCAAAATTATCCGGCTCTGCTCTTGAGTCGCTCTGCTGTTGCCTGCCAGACTCCTTGCCGGAAGAACTGATTCTCTGCCGCAGAGTTCGCAGGCGGTGTCCTTGTTGATTCGGAATGCTCAGTCATGTCGGACGAAGAAAAAAATGTGATTCGCCAGTTGTCTCGCAAGCAGCGTCGAGTACTCGGGACTCTGATCGAAAAAGGATTTACCACGCCGGAGCAGTATCCGCTGACCGTGAAGGCAACGACGACCGGCTGTAATCAGAAAAGTAACCGCGATCCGGAGACCAGTTACGACGAGGCGGATGTTGCCGACGCACTGGAAGAATTGCGGCAGCTGGGACTGGTTGCCGAAGTCTATGCAGACGGCAGTCGTGCCGTCCGCTATCGACACTATATGCGACATCACTTCACGTTCTCGGAAGAGCAACTGGCAATCATCTGTGAACTGCTCCTGCGTGGTCGGCAGCAGCTGGGCGAATTGCGCACTCGGGCCAGCCGAATGCGGCGGATCGAATCGCAGGAACAGCTCCGTGAACAGCTCGAAGGACTGCTCAATCTGGGTTTCCTGCAGGCCAGCGGCAATCTGGAACGTCGTGGCGTGGAAGTGGATCACACATTTTATGGTGATCGTGAAAACATGGCGATGCAGACGCTGTCTGATGTGGACGAACCCCGCTCAGAAACCGTCGGCACGGTCTCTGCCGCCGCTGGCAGCGCCGCCCCCGCTGCTGCTCCTGCCAGTGAGCTGCTCGAATCACTGCAGCAGTCTCTGGAACAGCTGCAGGCTCATTCTGATCGCGTACAGAATGCAATCGATTCGCTGCGATCACGACTGGACCGGATTGAGCGGGAACTGGGGATCGACTGACGGACTGATGGACTGATCGGTAACAGGCAGGAGCAGATTGATTGTGCTGCGCGGCTGAGGTGGTCTTGAGCGGCTCAGTGACCTGCGTCCGGCGTCACAACGCGGGAAGCTCCATTGCCCGTTCGCTGGACACGAACCTGGACCGGAATTGTGTCCTTCATCTCGGCCACGTGAGTAATCACGCCCACTTTGCGGCCCTGTGATTCCAGATGCATCAGCGCGTTGGTGGCGGTTCGCAGAGTTTCTTCATCCAGCGTCCCGAAACCTTCATCGATGAACAGTGATTCAATCTTCAGCCGATTGGATGCCAGTGCCGCCAGACCCAGTGCCAGTGACAACGACACCAGGAACGTCTCGCCTCCGGACAGAGAATGCACGGAGCGTTGTTCATCGCCCATGTCCTGATCTACCACGAGCAGGTTCAGGGAATCCTTGATACGTTCCAGACGGTATCGCGGGGTCAGCTGATGCAGCTGAAAGTTCGTGTCCCGCAGCAGCACATCCAGCGTGCGTTGCTGAGCCAGTTCACGAAATTTGTTGCCGTCTGCTGAGCCAATCAGATCATTCAGCTGCAGCAGTGGTCTTGCTGCGGCTTTCTTCTGTTCCAGCTGAACAGACTGCGCGCTCTGCTGCGTGCGTTTGTTGTCGTCGCTGGTCACCTGCGCACGCAACTGGTTGGTGACCTGCTCACATTCTTCAAGCTGCGTCTGCAGAGTCTGCAGGTCCGCCAGAACTGTTTCTTCGCTGTCTTCGAACTCGCGAGTTATCTCGTGCTGGTCCACGTTCTGCTGACATGTGGTCACGCTTCCCCTGGCTGTATTCACGGCGTCTTCAAGTTGCTGCAGCGCACCGCGTTCATTCTGCAGCGCATCTGATCCGCGGTCGATTACGGCTTCGACGTGCTCCATTGTGAGTGGGTGCTCGGAGTCTGCATGCTGAGCAGCAATCCAGTCCTCCAGTGCTGTTCTGCCGGACTGTTCGCCAGCAGCAGCGTGCTGCAGTTCCTGTGCAGCGGTAGTGGCGGCCGTGCTTGCCTTTGTCTGCTCAGTGTTCGCCGTATCGAAGGCTGTCTGAGCCTGAGTTGCCTGTTGTTCTGCTGACTGAATGGCACTCTTCAGGTGTTGCGTGAGTTCATCGGCTGATTTGTGTTCGCCCAGAAGCAGTGTGAGCTGCTCCTGCTGCTGTGTCAGCTGCGTGGTCAGCGTCGTCGTTTCCTCTGTCTGCTTGACGAATGCCTGGGATGCTTTTTCAGCGGCAGCTTTAACATCTTCAATTCGTGATGAAGAATTCTGCAGCTGGGATTCCTGCTGCCGCAGTGCCTCTGCCGTCTGGTGATACAGCGTGGTGTTTTGTCTCACCAGTTCAATTGTCGGGCCCGGCTGGGCCTCAAATTCTGCGCGCAGGTCTGGCTGCTTTGTCCAGAGTTCCTGCAGCTGTGTTTCTGCAGCCCGGATCTGTTCCTCAACTCGGGCCAGGTTCCCTGCTGCGGACTCAAGTTGCGACTTCAGCGTCGTGGCCTGCTTGTCCAGCTGCTGACGATCATTCTGTTTCTGCTGCAGCGCGTCCTTCGCGGTATCCAGTGCTCTGCGTGCCTCGTCCTGTGTGTGCCGCAGCGTTGACAGCTGCTCACGTTGTAAGCGGGCGGCCGAAAGCTGTTGCTGTCGTTGTTGCAGAAATTCCACTGCGGCCTGCTGCTGCTCAATACCTGACTGCTGCAGCATGCGGGCAGCGTCTTCCGGCACCGTGGACGTGGCCAGTGTTTCCTGGGCTGCGTCAAGCTCGCTCTGCAGTTGCTGCTGCCGGGATTCCTCACTGCTGATGGCTGCTGTCAGGTTCGCCAGGAAGTCTCGACGCATAATAGTAGTCGATATCATGATCATCACTATC
>JALQUR010000515.1 GCA_023260695.1 Planctomycetaceae bacterium | reverse complement strand
GTCAGACTGGTACCTTCAAGATCGTCGGACACCGGCATTGCGCAGAGCTCAAGGAGCGTGGGATATATGTCCACAAGTTCAACCAGAGCATTCGTGTGAATTCCGGAGGCTGCTGAGCCAGGGACGGCAAGAATCAACGGGACTCGAGTGGACAGCTCATAGTTGTTGGCCTTTGTCCACAGCCCCTGCTCTCCCAGGTGGAAGCCATGGTCTCCCCAGAGCACAACGATGGTATTTTCTGCAAGCTGCAGCGAGCGAAGCTGGGCCATGATACGACCAATCTGTGCATCCACATAGCTGATGCAGGCGTAATAGCCATGTCGCAGATGCTGCACCTGTTCAGCGGTGAGCCGGGCATCAGCGGGAATATCGCTGTATCCTTCGAGTTCGGTCCAGCTGCGGACGGCGAGTTCCGGAGCAGCAGCAGGATGCGTGGGATTTTCGATCGCGGGGATGTCTTTGGGATCGTACAGATCCCAGTATTTCTGCGGAGCGCAAAACGGCAGGTGCGGCTTGCGAAAGCCGACTGCCAGAAAGAAAGGCTGACGCGATTTTTCCAGAGCGACAAGCGCGTTGATGGCAGCGTTACAGACCTGCCCATCAACGTAGCTGTCATCCGGAACGTCGGCCGATTCTGTGGCGCTGCGTTTGAGTCCGCTGGCTGCAAGGTTTTCCGGCAGAGAATAGCGGAGTGCCGGATCACGCACCTGATCAAACTGCGAGGGGAGCGTCCAGGAAGGGGGATCCTGGGACGGTTTTCCACTTCCATGCCAGATCTTGCCGATGCTCTGCGTCTGGTAGCCGTGCAGCCGGAACTGCTGGGGAAGTGTGACAATGTCAGGTAAGGTGTCGCGAAAGTGAGCTTTCAGATCCCAGACGTGAATGGTATCGGGGCGACGGCCGGTGAGCAGTGAAAGCCGAGACGGACTGCAGACTGCCTGCTGGCAGTAGGCTCGATCAAAGACGACTCCCTGCGCGGCCAGGTCATCGATATGGGGCGACACAGCGATGGCATCCCCGTAGCAACCCAGTGCCGGACGGAGATCGTCGACCGCGATAAACAGGATATTGAATGGGCGATTGTCGGCTGCGACGATACATGCGCAGCGAGGCAGAAATGCCAGAATCAGTGTGAACAACTGCAATCGCGGCAGAGACAGCATCAGAGGCAATTCCAACAAGCGAATCCATTGAGCGAACACAGCCGGCAGGCGGAGCGTCGCTGTTCAGAGGGATCGGAGCAATGCCGTGGTATCGTATCAGACATGGCTTCTGGCAGTACACTCCGCCGTGGAATACGCACGCAGCATTCACAATGGCTGTTTACTTCGTATTATCCGAAGTGGCTGAGATCTGGTGCGACCGGAGATCCTGCCGGAACGATCCCAGCCTGACAGCGTCCTGATGGATCTCAGAAAGTAAACAATGAATCTGCAAAGAGAATTCGCCGCTGCACGTTGCAGTCTGTTACTCGGCATGCTGTTTCTGTTGCCTCTGAAGGCCAT
>JALQUR010000496.1 GCA_023260695.1 Planctomycetaceae bacterium | reverse complement strand
GCAAGCGCTGGTCAGGGGGTTGGCAATCTTCTGAATACGGACCGTGCGGCGATTTCCATCGCGGGGCAGATCTCGGCACCGACAGATGTGGACTTCTATCGTTTCAGTATCAGCTTCGATGATATTCAGGACATTCCACAGCATACAAATCCGAATCGATGGGCTTCTGTCACATTCGATGTGGACTATGCGGACGGAATGTCGCGAGCGAATCTGCAGGCGCACATCTACGACGCCAGCAATAACCAGCTCATCCTGACCAGCCGCGACTCCAATATTTCCGATGACCGCTCCGGGGCTCTGGAAGGAGCCGACATGGACGATCTTTCCCGCGGCAGTGTCGGGGAGCTTGATCCATACATTGGTCCATTTGAGCTTCCGGAAGGCGACTACTATCTGGTCGTTGCACCACACGGTCAGATTCCCCGGGATCTGAACCAGACGATGGTTGCCAATCCGGCGAACCCGTCGGTGCGTCTGGAGCCGATCACGGCAGTGACCAGAGTAATCGACGAACACTTCGGAGGTACATCCAACTCCACTGCGCCGCTGTACCAGTTCACAGATGACGAGCAGGGGCAGAATACCGTTCAATACCACCTTGGCGACGTTCCGTTGTTTGTCAGTGACGGGCAGCTTGTTTACATCGCAAACTCATTTACCGGCACAGCCACGAACCTTGTTGGCAACACCGGAGTGCTGCATCAGGAAATCGGAATGCGGCCGGATGGTGAATTGTTTACCTGGTCCACCCCGAACGGCGGAAACGACGGGAGTACCGGAAACTACCTGATGATCAATACCGGCAATGCCAGCCTGACGAATGCTGGTGATGACGGCATCGTGACGTTCCATGACAGTGATGGGGCTGGCGGGGCGATCAGCGTGGCAAACTCCAACGCTGGTATGCGAGTAACCGCATTTGCCTACACGCCGCCGACTGCACCGGGCACCAACGGTGGCATTCTGGTAGGTACCCGCGGGGATGGTCGGTATGAAAACAATCTGATCTACCAGTTCAATACTCGCACCGGTGCTGCAATTACTCAGGGGCCCCTGCGGACAGGTAATGGACGTGTCAATGACAACAATTTTTCGACTCCGTTTTCGCCAAATCCTTCAGGAACAGATGTCATTGAAGTCGGGGTCATTAATGTAGCGGGGACAGTGACAGGGATCAGCGTACCGGCCCTGCCGAATCTTTACGGTGTCACAAATCTTGGCGAATTCTTTGAGTATAACCTGTTTACCGGAGCTGTGACGAGGTCTGTCACCATCAACAATCCTGCGACGGGAACGGCGGCCGGTCTGACTGGCCTTACGATCGGTCCGGATGAAGTTGAAGGTGGTCTTTACTCCACCACAATGTTTGCATCGGATAGTCAGGGCAACATTTATGCTCTGGCACTCGGAGCGAATGCAATCGAACCGACCGCTGCGTTTGGCGATCTGCTGCCGGTATTCGTTGATGGTCAGTCAGTCATTGCCACCGGGCTGCCGGCTGCGGGAATCGCCTTTGGAACTCTGGAGTACAACCTTTGGGCTCTGACCGGCAACAGGGCTAACGATGCTGGTCACGGGATGCCGGAAACTGTTGACGGAACTCGCATTGATACTCCCGGCGGTGCAAGCCTTTATTTTGGCAATCAGCGTGGTGGGCAGCCAGCCGGCAACAAGAACGATCTGGGCAATCTTGGTACTGTCAACGACTACAACTTCCCCGGCGGGGCTCACGGAACATATCTCAGCAACACGTTCAGTCTGGAGGGATATGCGTCGGCAGACAAACCAACTCTGTACTT
>JALQUR010000483.1 GCA_023260695.1 Planctomycetaceae bacterium | reverse complement strand
CCATGAAACATGCGGTGCGAGAAGACCCGGACATCATGCTGGTGGGGGAAATGCGTGACCGGGAAACCTTCGAAACTGCCATCCATGCAGCTGAAACCGGACACCTGGTATTCGGAACCATTCACGCTCCCGGGGCACCTGGAACAATCTCCCGTATTCTGGACCTGTTCCCGTTCGATATGCACAAGGCGATTCGCGCAAGTATCGCGATGAATATGAAGTGCATCGTCGGCCAGAAACTGCTCAAGACGATTGTCGACGTCCCCCCGCGAGTTCCGATCGTGGAGATCATGAGCTTCAACCCGACCGTGCGAAAACTGGTGATGGAGGAAGAGGACGATAAGCTGTTTGCCGCAATCCGCATCGGGCGTACGGAAGGCATGCAGCTGTTCAACGACAGCCTGTACGACTTCGTCAACCGCGAATTCATCAGTCGTGAAGCTGCCTTCGAGATTTCACCAAACATCGAAGAACTCAAGATGCGTCTGAAGGGCATCGAAGTGAAGGGTGCGGCAATCCTGTGATGCGGTTTCCACTGGCCGGCAGGGCTGCATCGCCCCAGCGTTTCCACGTGGGTCACCCGAGGTGTCTGCATGGCTGACAAGGGGAAACGCCGGGGCGGCAAATCCGGGCAAAAAGTGCGAGTTGACCTGCGTCGCAACAAGCAGACGCGTGTGCGACAGCAGAACATGACTCACGAGTTCCTGGACGACGGTGAGTCAGCTGAAGACGTGTCTCGTGAAGAACGCGTCACAAATCGCGGTTCGCTGTTTCGCCGGCGGACCGTTGTCGGTGTCACAGCAGCAGGCGATCAGCTGCTCCGCGACGTGGATGAATCCGGCTGTCGCCGAGGTCGCGTCAGCAGCTTCATCGGGCTGAACATCATGGTCCGCTGCGATCACAGCGGTGAAGAGTTCGAATGTTCCGTGCGGGGTGTGCTGCGATCACTCGCCCGCGATGCTCGGAATGTCGTCGTCACCGGCGACCGCGTGCTGTTCCGCCAGGAGGGAGATGAATTCCAGGGCGTCATCGAGCGTGTCGAGCCGAGACACGGCGTGCTTTCACGGGGAAGCCAGGGCCGAGAACATGTGCTTGTCGCCAATATCGATCAGGTGCTGATTGTCTGTTCAGCGGCTGATCCCGAATTTCGCCCGCAGCTGGTGGACCGCTACCTGCTCACTGCCGAACGCCACGAGATTCGCCCGATCATCTGCATCAGTAAGATGGATCTGGTCAATCCGGCCGAACTGCAGGCCCAGCTGCGAATCTTCGCGGAAGTCGGCTATACGGTCATCCCCGCCAGCATCCATACCGGGGAAGGAATCGCGCGACTGCGGCACCTGCTGCAGAATCGTCAGACTGCAGTCAGCGGTCAAAGCGGTGTGGGCAAGTCATCTTTGCTGAACGCAGTTGATCAGGATCTGAATCTGGCAACTTCGGATGTCAGTGACTGGACCAGCAAAGGCACGCACACCACCCGCCGTGCGCGACTGGTACCGCTGGCCTTCGGAGGCTGGGTCTGCGACACGCCGGGCATTCGTCAGTTTGAACTGTGGGATCTGGGACTGGAGGAAGTCGACGGCTATTTCATCGAATTCCGCCCCTTTATCGCTCACTGCCGCTTCCCCAACTGCACGCACACTCACGAAAGCAAGTGTGCCATCAAACAGGCGCTGGACGACGGCTTGATTTCTGATCAGCGGTACCAGAGCTATCTGCGGCTGCGGGAAGAAGACACCTGGCAGTGGAAGAACCCAGCCCGCGGTCAGGGAAGGCAGGCCTGAACAGAACGTAATCCCGAGCTGTGCAGGTCTGTGGACGACCGAGGGCAGCGTTCAGTCAGCTGCCGCCAGTCGCCCGCCATCAGGCCTCGCTGCCATCAGGTCCTGGCGGACGATTCAGTGGTCATGGTCGTGATCGTGGTCATGCACGATTGCTCCGCCCCATGGTGTGTCACCGATATTGACGGACAGTCGAAGTCTCGCCAGCGGCTGCTCCAGCCATTCCAGCAGTGTTGCATCGTCACTGACAAAGCAGCTGGCAGTTCCCTCGGGATCCCCATCCTGCGGCTGAGCTGTCAGCGGGAACTGCTGCTTTTCCGCCGCGTAGCTGCCATTGATGACAGCGGTGTCGGCAGTGACAGCGACGCCGTCCGCAGCGGATCCATCCAGAATCCAGAAGGTCAGTGATGCATCGCCGTGAACGACTTCGGCGTGATAGTCGCCGTCACCCAGCTCGATCAGATCGCCACCATGCGGTCCATGATCCGGATGATCGTGTGCAGGCTCCGCTGATTCCGCGGTACGGCCGGTTTCTGCGGTCTGCGGCGAACTCACTTCCGACTGGCACCCGGAAAGCACACACCCCACACAGAAAATCATTGCGGCGAGCGTTTCCCGGTTTACTTTTTTCCCGACCATCTGAATTCTTCCCTTCAAGACAATTTTCCACCTGTCCACGACAGGCTTTTGCTGCTGCTGGTCAATTCTGCTGAGGGCAGTCATTCGTGACCGCCCTGCCCTTCTTCCGTCAATTGTACATTCATCGCCGCATTGCCTGTCACCGCTTCTGCGGAACGGATACCAAACAGCCAGAACAGTGCCGGGTGCACCAGAAAGTCCAGCAGCGTGGAACTGATCACGCCACCGACGATGACGGTCGCAACCGGATACAGAATCTCCCGTCCAGGCTGCCCTGCGGACATTGTCAGAGGCAGCAGTCCGATGGCAGCTGTCAGTGCTGTCATCAGGACCGGTGCCAGTCGTTCCAGTCCAGCCCGCACGATCATCTGCTGATCGAATTGCTCACCTTCCTCACGGACCAGGTGCAGATAGTGATTGAGCAGCAGAATTCCGTTGCGCGAGGCAATGCCGCCGAGCGAAATAAATCCCACCATGGCGGCAATTGTCAGCGACTGCCCGGTAACAACCAGTGCTGCCACTGATCCAATAAACGCCATGGGCAACGCCGCCAGCACCTGCAGTGCCAGATTCAACGACCGAAACATGGAGTACAACAGCAGGAACACGCCCAGCAGCGACAGCCCGAACAGCACAGCGAGTGCTCGACTGGCCGCCTGCTGACTTTGAAACTGGCCGCTGTATTCCACAAAGTAACCAGCCGGAAGTTCAGCAAGCAGCGGCTTCACCGCCTGCTGAATATCATCCACAACATCAACAACGCCGCGGCCGGAGACGTTGCACTGCAGAACGATCCGTCGCCGAATATCATCCCGATTGATCGTATTGGGGCCACCGGACCGACGGATCGTGGCCACATCACTCAACGCCACAACACCGCCCTGCGGAAGATGAATGGGTAACCGACCGAGTACCTCCAGATCTTCCCGCTGCGAATCATCCAGCCGCACCAGCAGATCAATCGGACGCTGATCCTGCAGGACCTCACCGACTACACTGCCCTGCATGGCCGTCTCA
>JALQUR010000638.1 GCA_023260695.1 Planctomycetaceae bacterium | reverse complement strand
ATATCAGGTATTGCATATTCAACTCAATTAAAAATTGATCAGCTAATTGAATTAAATTTAATAGCTACAGACAATACTCTTCCTACACATGTAGTTTTACTTGAGTTAACACCTGATGAATTGAAATATAGATTATCTCAAAAAGAAAATGATTCAATTGAATTAAGAGGAATAGACTATTTAATGAACATTCAAAATAGAATGAAAGAAACAATAAAAAAACGTGGCGTACCCAAAAAATTCGGATAGAAACTCAGATTCCGCGCTGAAAAGGCCCGGAGGCAAAGCATGGGAAATGCAACATAGCAGCGGAAGTAGTCAGCCATCACCAGCCAGACATCACGACGCGCCTGCGCCAGACTGCCGATGAAGACAATGATCATGGCGAGGACAAACAGTACGCAGGTCAGTTTCAGCGAAGCCAGCAGCGTGAGCAGACGAACTGCCGTGGAAGGCTCTGCGATCGGAACGCGAGCAGAAGATGGATCCGGAACTGCAGCGGAAATTGACATGTGGTGATCTCCGGGGACAGCAGCCTGCTGGGTCAACAAACAGAACGCTGTGAAAATTGACAGGTGTGTCCGGAACTCTGAAGCGAGGATTCTGAGCAGACGGCACGGAACCGATTCGAAGGAATCAGCCGGCACTCCATGATTCGCAGAAGCTTCGCAGCCCTTCTCGAGCCGCTGCGGCCTCTGCTGAGGCCCCCCTGAGCTTAACAACCCAGATCTTGTCCTTGTATGTCAGCAGCATTCCCAGAATTGTTTCACTCGGGCCTGCTAGTTCAACCCATTGTCCGGCCATCCCATTAACCTGGAGCGGTTCGACGGACTGCATCAGGTCGGCCGGTGCAGCCCCTTCCAGACCAATCTGCCCCGCCCAGCGTGCAACCTGCGGTGCTACTCCAGCGGTGGAGGGCAGTGAAGTGACCGTAATTCGAGTCGCCCCTGAACCGCCGGTTGTCCACGCAAATTGACTGAACTGATCGTTCTGGGCCGTTTTCCACGCGGATGGGACACTCCAGCGGAATGGAACAGAGGCAAACCGATCCCGGATCAGATCAGACGTCAGCATCTGCTCAAATTCAGCAGGAGCCACGTACTGACGGATTTCGGCTTCCGGCTGGCAGCCGGTCAACAGGACGGTTGCCAGAAGTATCCAGCGACGTTCGGATATGCTCAAGGTGCACTCCGGGTTGAGTCAGGTGGGAGGCGGGAAAGTCTGTCTGAGGCAGGACAACTCTCTATTCTATAGCACTCAGAGTCCACTGGTGCGTTTTGCAACTCGTGATTCAGATGTGTTTTCACAATCGGTAGTCTGCTTTAGGGACTGCGTTGTCGTGATTCATGACACCGATCCCCACCAGCCGTCGGAATCAGACAGATTCTGCGGAAGATTCCGCCTGCAATCATTGCAGTGATCAGGCTGAAATCAAGGACTTCGACAGCAAGGCCGACCGCTGCAAATCACCTCCCGGTGCTTCTGCAGGCAATGCAGACTTCCCTGCATTCACAACCGGGATTTCCAGCAGTAAGGCAGGCTCCCGCCTGCCAGCGTTCCTCAACCGGGAGCTCTCGATCCTCAGCTGATTGCGCGTTGCTGCTCTCGTTTGCTTTCAGACAGATTGACGCACAAAGTCACAGAGTCGCGGACATGGAGTTCTGCCGGTGCCACCCACCAGCAGACTCACCACGGCTGATCATTCTCGCGCAGGCGGAAATCCAGAATCGCGGGCAATGCCTGTCCTCGTTTTTTCTGCGTGTCTCAAGGCCTGCCCCCGGCAGAATTTCAAGAATTCCTGTGAACCTCCTGACGCTGAATTGTGTCTCTATCCACAGCCGACTGGAAATAGCCAGCGGCGCTCGCTCAGACGCAGCTTCGCTCAGACGCAGCTGCAAAGTTTCCCTGAGCTGTCTTTTCTACAGTCATAGTTCAACAGTCATCGTTCAGAAGCAAATGCCCGGGTAACGGACGCCTTGGCTTTCCGGTTTCCCGACCGGACCAAAGCAATCATGCGTTCCCGAGCTACTCAAATGGAGATTCAGTGATGCCACGAC
>JALQUR010000373.1 GCA_023260695.1 Planctomycetaceae bacterium | reverse complement strand
AGCCACCGCCAGCAACAACAGTAACCAGCAAGCACCACCAGCAATCTATTCTGCCTGGTTCACCACAGTCACACGGGTGGCATCTGACGTACCAGCATGGGATCCCCCACCCAGCCAAATCCCGTGTGTATGGGCGTCGTCACCGGACCAGCATCCGTCGCGCCCAATCCCTTCAGCATCGCCACAGCATCTTCGTGTTCACCACGTTCTGCCATCGTCAACGCGTTCACATTCCATTCGGTACACTGATTCACATCGGCCCCGGCATCAATCAAGGACTGCATCACCGGAATGTGTCCACCGAATGCCGCCAGCATCAATGCGGAGTACCCTTCCTTCAGGTCCAGTGCATTGCAGTCCGCACCGTGTCTGATCAGAACCTGGACCGTGTCAACAGCCCCTGCCGTGGCGGCCATCATCAGTGGAGTCGCAGCACCGACACAATACACGCCGGCAGCAGCACCAGCGGCCAGCAGCTGCTGAGCAATCCGGGCATGTCCCACACGGCCGGCATGATGCAATGCAGTGCGATCCTGATAATCCCCGGCATCGATCTGCTTCGTCACCGTCAGCAACGCCGCAACAACATCCTCCTTCCCTTCCTGCACGGCAAACATGAGCGGAGTGAATCCCTCGGAATCTCGCGCATCCAGCGTCTGCGGATGCTGCATCAGAATCCGGACCTGATCCAGCAGCCCCGCTGCAGCGGCAAGGTGCAGCGCGGTCATGTGCGCTGCGGCCTGCTGCAGCGGATCTGCACCACACCGCAGCAACGTCTGCAACCCGACAGTGGGAGCATCCGGCAGACCGTTGTCAGCAAAATGCTGAGCAATCTGCGTCAGAATGACCAGCGGAGGCATTCCTTCCACAAGGGCCGCATTCAGGTCCAGCTGCAAGTCCAGCAATGCCTGCTCGTCTTCCGGGCATGCCTGCAGCCAGTTCGCAAATTCCTGCATCGTTGCCATTTCTGAATCTTCCTGTTGGGTTATCGTCATTATGGTCGCGACAGTGTCGCATTCGATTCGTCACATTGGACCGACCCCGCACCGGAGGGCGGCCACGCGGGGGCAACCCCTGTCTGCTGCAGCCACGCGACTGTCAGTCGCCACGTTCCTACTCTCACGCTCCGTCGGATCAGCCAGGATTACTCCGCCGCTGCCGCAATAACTCCCGCAGGAAGTCAACACCGCCGGCCACGTCGGTAAAGACACCGTCAAGCTGTGCTTGAAAGCACATTTCCAGAATCTCTCGAAACTGCGGGTCGGGCTTCCAGCCCTCCTGAATCAGGTGCCGCCCCATTACCAGCGGCTGCGGGCCCTGCTCCAGAACACACTCGGCCGGAGCCAGGTCCAGAATCCGCTGAGCTTTCGGCGGAAGACCATGAGGCAGTGGAGGTCGTCCGTTGTGGTCTGCTTCAATCAGCCGAATCAACTGCAGCACGGAGGCTGGCTGCAACCGCCTCGCCAGCCGCCTGACCATTCGCGGTGAGATGTCTCCGGACGCGTATGCAAGATGCTCGGCAACCAATGGTTCGACCTGCTCGATGATCCCCTGTGGACAACCAAGCCGTTCCAACAACGATCGCGACAACGCGACCCCCTCCTTACAATGCCCGTGAGCACGCCACCGTCCATTGACATGCTCCGTCGTGGTGGCTTTGCCAAGGTCATGGCACAAGGCGGAAAATAACAGGACTTCCCGGTGCTCTCCCTCCACGCCGTCACGATCGGCAATGGCTGCGGCCGCATCACACACATGCAGCGTATGGACCCAGACATCGCCCTCAGGATGCCACTCTGGATCCTGCGGAACATCGATCAGCGCCTGCAACTCCGGATACCGACTTAACCAGCCGGTGTCTCGCAACACCTGCAGCCCACGAGAAGGAACTCGGCCTCGCAAGGCCCACTTCTGCCATTCACCACGGACGCGTTCCACAGCCAGTGATTCATATTCCCCCAGCAGTGACGCCGACAGTGCAACTGTTTCGGGGGCCATACAGAAGTCAAATCGAGCTGCGAACTGCATGCCCCGCAGCACCCGCAACGGATCCTCTGCAAAATGCTCACTGCAGGCACGCAGCACTCCCTGCTGCAAGTCGTCACGTCCTCCCAACGGATCCTGTATCTGACCTGAATCCAGACACCGGGAAATCGCATTCAGCGTAAAATCACGCCGCAAGGCCGCCTCCCGGAGCGACATTGTCGGATCAATCTCCACCTGAAAACCACGATGCCCCTGCCCTGTCTTGTTGTCCCGCCGAGGCAGCGTGAAATCGTACTCCGTACCGTCAGCAGTGCGCAACTTGATCACTCCAAACGACACACCAACTTCGTTCACCCGACCAAATGGCTCCAGAATCGAAACCAGTTCCGACCCGGACAATCCGAAGACCTCAACGTCCAGGTCCTTGCAGGGCAATTCCAGCAGCTGATCGCGCACACATCCGCCGACGGCATAACAACGCCCACCAGCTGCCTGAATCGCTGCAATCATCGATTCCGGAATCATGACAATCTCCTTTCACTCCGTTCACGATCAGCAGCCGTTGGTTTCATCAACATGATCACAAGACTCCGGATCGCAGCACGCCGGCGGTTCCCGACGCTCCCCAAACGACTCCCGACAACTCGGGACACAATGAGCAGTCAGCTGCTCCTGCAGCAGGAGTGCGTCTGCAAATCGCGGCGTCCGCAACCGCTCCAGTGCCGGGTCCTGCAGCCACACCTCCCGAATCTCTCCGATCAGGCAGCCAAGGACATTCTGCCCCTGCAACCGTTCACAGTCACCATCCACCGGCCCAGCACCCCAGAATTGATCGCGTTTGGAATACTCAACAATCGGCATCTGCTCAGTGGCCCGCAACAGGTCACCCAGAGTATTCGGATAAGCGATTACACGGCAGGCAACAACCCAGCGCATCACATCCACCCGGACGTCCAGCCAGTCCTCTCGCGTCCGGGCGTCGTGCTCGCGCGCAATCAGCTTGCAGCCCTTCGGGGTTGGCGAGCAAAGAATCTGCAGCTGAACTTCCGGAAGGTGCGGAAACCGCAAAGCCTGATACAGATGTTCAGACGTAAGCAAATCCACGCGGTGCACCGCAAACGGCATTTCCACGCAGAAGTTATGAAATCTGCCAAACGGATCGCTGGGCCGACGAAACCATGCACTTTCGGCACATGTCCATGACCGGTCAGGATACTCCTTGTTCAACATCGTACCACCTGCATCGTTAGCCATTTTCTGAAGACCGACCTGCCCGGAAGGTCCCCACTCTGAGACGCCATTCGCCCCCAAAACTTCGATTCAACTGTGCATCGGAGGGGCTGGACGCAGATCTCACCGAGAATGAAATCCACCCTCTCCAGCGCCGCTTCATTCAGCACAGCGGCGTACAGAGTCCACGAATTCTGGCAATCAAATCTGACCAGTCCTGCTCCTTGACCGCCTGAATGTGCACCGTCTCTTCGTCCACACGACGAAGTCGCTTTCCAAATGCCTGCGGTGCTGTGGACCACGGCAG
>JALQUR010000258.1 GCA_023260695.1 Planctomycetaceae bacterium | reverse complement strand
CCCGTCTCTGGTGGACAACCCATTGGCTTTGTTTTTTGAAATTCCGACCATAATGCGCCATTTGCGCTTCAGCGTTGACGTTTGCATTGTTGAGTCAGTGATGATCTCATTTGTTTTCGACGAAAGTTTGCCGGTGTTTAGAGAACAAGCCACCAGTTTATTGTTTTCATTCTAATCATAATGAAGTTTTTGTGTTTCAACGTTGACGTTCAAATTGATCATGTGGTGCTGGAGCGTGATAGCATCGCAGAAAGATGGCGCAATGCCCGCTGGGATAGTCTGGTAATGAATGGCCCGGCATGGCACGACCGGTTTCCCGCCCGCAACTTTGATAGCGATCCTGATGGATTTCCCGGCAAGGATGAAGTCACCCGCTATTTTGAAGATTTCGCCAAGCAGATAGAAGCTCCCATCAATTGCGGGGTAGAGGTCACCGGCACCACCGCCCGGCCAGACGGCGGGTATCAGGTTGAAACATCAACAGGCAGTATCCATGCCGATCATGTTGTTGCCGCGACTGGCCCGTTTCAAATCCCGGTGATCCCGGCAATTGTGCCAGATGGGGTGATCAGCCAATTACATTCGTTTGATTATCATAACCCCGAACAGTTGCAAGATGGCGCGGTGCTGGTGGTTGGTGCCGGGTCATCAGGCGCGCAGATTGCCGATGAATTATTGCGGTCAGGACGCAAGGTTTACTTGTCAATCGGCCCGCATGACCGGCCGCCGCGGTCATATCGCGGCAAGGATTTTGTTTGGTGGTTGGGGACTTTGGGAAAATGGCAGATGAAAACCCCGCCTGCTGGCAAAGAGCATGTCACCATCGCTGTTTCGGGGGCATATGGTGGCGCGACAGTGGATTTTCGCAAACTTGCCGACCGCGGCATGGAATTGCTGGGGATGACTGGGGCCTATGATCGCGGCGTCATCTCGATTGCTGATGATTTGGCAAAAAACATCGCCGATGGGGATGCCAATTATCTTGGGCTATGCAGATCAATCTGGCTGGAATTGTATTCAACAGTGGACAGCAGCCCGCTTTCATCAGAGCGCACGGCGAATGCTGCTGCCGCCCCCAGCAGCAGCATCGCCAGCGGAATGATTATCAGTGGCCTGGACGTCAGCAGCAGCTTCAGGCGAGGTGAAAATGTGGGAGCCTGCAGCAGTTCCATTTCCGTCTCTTCATCACAGACTGCAATCAGTGATGGAAGGAACAGCAGCACACTCGCTGCACTGATCAGTATCCCGATCGCCGACAGCGCCCCCAGTTCAGCCAGTTCCGGGAAGCCTGACAGCAGAGCCGTGGAAAAGGCCAGCGCAGTCGTCACAGCAGAAACCTGAATCTCGCTGCCGGTTGTCTCCGCCACTTCACGCAGCGCATCGGGGATCTCATACAGTTCCTGACGCAGAGCCAGATAGCGATTGATGAATGACACCGAAAAATCCACGCACATCCCGACGACGAAGATTGCACAGCAGCTGCTGATCAGTGTGACCCGACCGGCTACGGCAGTGGCCGCCCCGAAAGTAAGGCAGAGAGCCAGCACGAGCGTCATCAGCACCAGCATTGGATGTCGACCGCCGCGGAATACAGGCCAGAGAACAAGTCCGAGGAGCAGAATTGACAGAGCCCCGGCGCGGGCCATGTCGGATGCCGTCGCCCGCAATTCTTCATACTCAAGTGCCGGCATCCCGGTCACTGAAACGGAAACGGTCTCAGGCCATTTTCCTGCCTCGCGCGCTTCGGCAAGCAGCGTCTTCAATGCATTGATCGCATCTGCTTCCGTACCGGCGTCAGCGTCGGAATTACGAATTCCGACCTGAATCACTCCCACCGTTTCCAGTTCGTTGATCAGGTATGCTGTCATCCCATCTGTCAGCTTCTGATCAGATGCGACACTGAGCAGATCCGGCAGGGGAGCACGAAAACCGCTTCCCTCCGCGGAATCACCTTTGACTGAATGCTGCAGCCACGAGGAGAGACTGGAGGCAAGCCGGTTCGCAGAGGTCCAGGACGATTCCTGAATCTGCCCGGCCTGCTGCTGTCGTTCAATCTGCCGCACCAGCGTCTGTGTGAGCGCGTCAGCCTGAACCAGATTCCACTCCTGATTTCTGACAACACGATCGTAGCCGTTCAGGCGGGCCTCAGTTCGCAGAATCTCGTCACGTGACAGAAACTGCAGCGCTTTTCGCTTCATTGCCGCCAGATTCACCCGCGACAGGACATCCTCAAAGTGCCTGGTATCCCGAGACAGCGATTCACCCAAAGTGTCGATCACGCTGCGGATCAGACGACCGTTGGGAGACTCCGTACGAACCACGATCAGCAGATCACGCTCATCTCCAAAGCTATCCGCAGGCGCTTCAGACTGCTGCAGGAATGCGACCCGACTTCCGCCTGACGATCGACTTCCACGGAATTCAAGGAAACTCACGGAGTACCCGACAGCTCCACAGCCCAGCAGGAGCATGAGCCAGAGCATGAGGCGTGGGCGCGAGCAGGACGCAGAGACCGTCCACCCCAGGAGGCGAACAGGCCACGAACGTTTTTGTTCGTGTTCAGCAGATCCACTCATGACCATCCATGGTCCGCAGTGCGATGAGAGGTAAACCGAAAGAGGTGGCCGTGACGAACATAATGCCGGCCCGGTCTCTGCGCACACCGTCCGTGCAGCGCACAGCACCGTGTCAGTCGAGATCGGCAGGATCTGAAACTTTGCTGCAGATAAATCTTCTCCACCAGAACAAAAACAACAATTCAGACGTACAATCCGCGCCGTCCCGCGTCTTCAAGTCAATGACCAGACTGATCTGAATCTCTGTGTTCGGTGCTGGCACCATGCCCAATCCCATTCAATCCCGCTGTTCTGCTCGCACGCTCACCGCTGCTTCACCTGGTGCAGTCGCTGTGATCAGAGTACAGGCGGCAGAATCCGCCGCTGCCCGCGCGTTTGAGCATTTCCAGCGCGGCGACGGGCGTTCGCCACTGGATGCAGATCAGGACAGACTGCTCTACGGATCCTGGAATTCCGAGGATCTGATTGTCGTCCGCACAGCCAGCACGACATGGGAGATACATTGCCATGGCGGCCCTGTCGCCCAGCAGCGAATCCTGCAGGATCTTGCCAGTGTCGGCATTGAAACGGAGACGGATGACGATCCCGTGCGCTCAGCTGACGACGCACAAATCGTGGCAGCGGCAGTTCAAAGGGCTCTGCAGGCCAGCCGAACTCGCCGTGCCGCGAACTGGATTCTACAGCAGTCCGATGGGCGTCTGCTCCAGCTGAGGATCGACCTTCGGTCTTCCGTCGCTGAAATACGTCAGCAGGCAGTGCAGCATGTCCGGAAGTGGAAGTCCTTCGCCGAACACCTCACGCGTGCTTTTCAGATCACACTGATCGGACCACCCAATGCGGGAAAGTCATCACTGCTGAATGCTCTGACTGGCCGTAACCGTGCCATCGTCTCCGAGACGCCCGGGACCACGCGTGACATCGTGGAAGCGGAAACAGTGATCGATGGCTGGCTCGTGAGAATTCGGGACTCCGCCGGAATCCGTGATCACGCCGAAACTCTCCCGGAACAACTGGGGATTCTCAAGGCCCGCCGCTCCGCTGAGTCTTCGGACCTGATCTGCATGGTGGTCGATGAGCAGCAGCCGGCATCGATCGATCTGCTTGCAGAAATTGAACAGGCAAGCGGTTGTCCGGTACTTGTTGTACGAAGCAAAAGCGATCTTTGCAGTGAGGCTCAGCGGGAATCACAGCTGGCTGTTTCAGCGCGCCAGCAAACAGGTGTCAGTGTTTCTGCACACACCGGGGCCGGGCTGCAGCAGCTCCGCAAGGTCATCGTGCAGCAGCTTATCCCGGAACAACCTGATGGTCAGCTGGCACTGCCACTTCCGGGAAGCTGCACGGACCTGCTGCCGTAATCGACAGACTGAGTTACGCCTGCAGTTCAACCGCGACACCGGGTTCCATCACCAGCGGAGACGCCTGTGTTTCACTTCGAATCCGATCCTGCCACAAGTCCACATCCTGTTCAATGATCGGAAACGTGGAGTAATGACAGGGAATCACCAGTTTCGGCTGCAGAAGCCTCACAGCACGAATGGAGTCATCCGGTCCCATGGTGTAGTTATCACCGATCGGCAGGATGGCAGCTGTCAGGCCCTCCTCCCCAATCAGACTCATATCAGAGAACAGTGCCGTGTCACCCGCGTGATAGAGCACACCGGACTCCGTCCGAAACAGCAGTCCCGCCGGACTGCCTCCGCAGCTCCCATCCGGCAGAATGGAACCATGATGAGCGATTGTCAGCTTCAGGGTGCCAAATTCAAAGACATGGCTGCCTCCCAGGTGCATATCGTGAGTCCGACTGACCCCCTGTTTCTGCAGCCAGACTGAGATCTCGTGGTTGGAAATGACCAGGGCTCCGGTCCGTTCCGCAATCTCCACAGTATCGCCGATGTGATCCCCGTGCCCGTGGGAAACAACGATAAAGTCTGCCTGAATATCCTGAGCCGTCACAGGAGCCGTGGGATTGCCATTCAGGAACGGATCAATCAGAACGTTGACTCCCGCTGTCTGCAGCAGGTACGCACTGTGTCCCAGCCAGGTGAGCTTCATTCTGTCGGTCCCTTCTGAGTGAATCCCGGGGCTGAATCAACGCTGTTGCCGTCAGAGATACGGCGACCACGCCAACTGTCTGCAGTCCACGCCGCAACAGATCAGATCTCTACATTCCAAGATTCGCCTGCATGTTCTTCTTGTACGCCTCCACCCCGGGCTGACCGTACGGATTCGTACCCACCAGACGACCTTCCACAACGGTGGCGAGCATCAGCATCTGGAACAGCTGCCCAAGCACATGCTCATCCAGCCGCGGCAGGCGGATGTCCGCAGTCGGACGATGATCATCCGCATAAGCCTGATTCGTTCCGTCGATTGCCGCCTGCAGAATTGTCTGCAGCGAAGTTCCGGCCAGGCGATTAAGCTGATCCTGATCATGTTCGTGCTGCGGCACCCGTAGTGACTCGAAGCGAGGAGCCCCGGGCAGCAGGTTTGTAATCAGCTTGTCGCGACGCCCCTCCTGATGCTGCTGTCCACGACTGTGCAGATCTCTGGTATTGACAACGGTCAGCGGAGTAGCCCCCAGTTCATGCTTGCCCAGACTTTCGCTGAGCAGTTGATCGTACCAGAGCCCGACCGCTTCAAGACGACTTCCCCATGTGGAAAGTACCCGCGTACTGGCACCAAGTTCCTGCTCAAGGGCATGTCCCACAGCGGCATACTGCAAGACCACATTCGATTCGAATGGAGCCGTCCGAAAATGTTCGGTCATCGCTGCTGCCCCCTGAAGCAGGGCAGTGATGTCCATTCCGCATGCAGCTGCCGGCAGCAGCCCCACCGGAGTCAGTACGGAAAACCGTCCTCCGATTCCATCCGGTATCGTGAAGGCGTCTGTCCAGCCGGACACTTCAGCAAGGGATCTCAGACGCCCCTGCAGCCCTGTGACAGGAACGATCAGCTCCCGGACGGCAGCAGCGGAACTGGATTCCACCAGATCCCGAAACAGGCGGAAAGCCACAGCAGTTTCCAGTGTTCCTCCCGACTTGCTGATCACGATGACCGCAGTGCGTCCTGCGGGCGTCTGACGGAACTGGTCCGCACGATTCTGCAGCAGCTGCAGCAGTGCTCGCTGATTGTCGCTGTCAACATTCCAGCCTTCAAAATACAACCGCGGACAACCGGTACGTTCTTCCCGACTGAGCTCATTCCAGAAAGGACTGCGGAGCGATTCAAACATCGCTCTCATCCCCATGTAGGAACCGCCAATCCCCAGTACAACCAGGGAATCGGCCTGTTCGCGCAAACGTTGACCACAACTGTTCAGTCGCGTCACCAGGCTGGCATTTCCGTTAAGCTGCAGATCAGCAAGCAGCTCTTCCGGCCACTGAATGAACCCGGCATCCAGCGGTTGCCTGTCCTGCGGTACCTGACCGCTCTGCCAGACCTCCACATCATCGAGGGTCTCCTGTCGAGCCGTTTCAAGGGCACAAGCAAGGTCCTCGGACAACCCGCCAGGCAGCTCTCGAAGTGCAGCTTCAGGATGGTAGGACAGTAACTCTGGCATAACTGAGCAACTCCGCTTGCAGCAGGCAGTTTCGCTGCTTCCCGCTTATTCATGAAGGAATGCCGCCTGGCGGCAGCGAAATTCCCCGTGCCCGGGAGGCGAAGGGTGTC
>JALQUR010000164.1 GCA_023260695.1 Planctomycetaceae bacterium | reverse complement strand
ACGGAAGAATTTCTTTGGCGGATCTTCGTGGAAATCCTCGCGTTCAATCCAGAGTTCGCGGCTGAAGGGCACCTTACGACTGCCAGCCGACGGATCTTCAGGATTATTGATCGCTTCCAGCTCGTCAGTCTGGTCTTCCGGATAATTCGTAATCACGACTCGAACCGGATCCAATACGGCCATGCGCCGTTCAGCCCGAAGGTTCAGGTCTTCGCGGAGATGGTTCTCAAGGACGCCGATATCAATGGTTGCGTTGTGCTTGGTCACTCCCGCCGCCCTGCAGAACGCCCGAATGGCTTCCGGCGTATAACCACGACGACGAAGCCCGCAGAGACTTGGCATCCGTGGATCGTCCCAGCCCTGCACATGACCTTCCTGAACAAGCTCAAGCAGACGCCGTTTGCTCATTACCGTGTAGGTCAGATTCAGGCGATTGAATTCAATCTGCTGCGGGTGGTGAATCCCCAGGGCAGAACAGTACCAGTCGTAGAGCGGTCGGTGATTCTCAAACTCCAGGGTGCAGATCGAATGAGTGATTCCTTCGATCGAGTCTGACTGGCCGTGTGCATAGTCGTATGTGGGATAAATGCACCAGCGGTCGCCTGTCCGATGATGTTCCGCATGCCGAATCCGGTACATGATCGGATCACGCATCAGCATGTGCGGGTGGGCCATGTCAATCTTCGCCCGCAGCACATGTGCACCATCAGCAAATTCACCCGCCTTCATCCGGCGGAACAGGTCCAGGTTCTCGTCGACACTGCGATCCCGCCATGGACTGTCGGTGCCAGGCTGAGTTGCCGTACCGCGACCTCCACTGATTTCCTCCGGCGGCAGACTGCAGACGTAAGCATGCCCGCGACGAATCAGTTCTTCCGCCCACTCGTACAGCTGGTCGAAATAGTCTGAGGCAAAATACTGCCGATCGTCCCAGTCAAATCCCAGCCAGCGAACGTCTTCACGAATCGAATCAACGTATTCGGTGTCTTCCTTTTCCGGGTTGGTGTCATCAAATCGCAGATTGCAGAGACCGTTGTACTCCTGAGCAATTCCGAAATTCAGACAGATACTTTTGGCATGACCGATGTGCAGGTAGCCGTTGGGTTCGGGAGGAAACCGGGTCTGAACTTTCCCGTTCCATTTTCCGCTGCTCAGATCATCTTCCACAATCTGTCGGACAAAATCGCGATGAGGTACTGACTCGTTCATAAGGCCATATTCCGACCGGAGATGCTGCTGCCTGAAACCTGCCGGGAACTCTCCCGAAGATCGCCGGGACCTGTCCCGGCATTCTGTGCACGAAAAATAATCACACCGGGGCTGTCGCGGAAAGCCGGAACGGAGGGTTTTGCGTTATTGAACAGAAACGTCCGAACCGTCAGACCGCCTCATTGTCCGTCTGTCGACACAGCAGCATCACGGTTTTCAGCTGACAACCTGCCGCGATACGCTGCAACTGCAGCTGCTGGATCCTTTTCAAAGACCTGACGACACCCCTGGCAACACACAAACCACGATTTTCCTTCGTGGATCACCTCAATCACTCCCTTGCCGCCCGTAATCAGGCACTCCCTGCGATCCCGATCGTCCCCGGCCAGCCGATGCCCTTTTCTGGTCATGCCGTAAGCGACGATCTGCTTCCAGGGAAGTCCGTTTCCCTGCTGCTGTTCCACAAGCAGCAGCAGCCTGATCTCACTGATCTTCTGCAGCGTCACTCGGTACCCTGGGAAACGATCCTGCTGGCTGCTCCAGATCCAGCGAGACGGTTTTTCCTTCGATCCGGTTCGCCCGGCGTCCCCGACATCCGATGGAGTCAGCTGGATCCGTGAATCCTGCTGATGCAGTACTGCGGAAAGCCGCTGCCCGTTGTCCCTGCTGGCGATCACCAGCTGAGAGATCAGTTGCTCGCTGCCGAATTCAAATCGCAGCCGCGTCTCGTCCTCAGCAAATCCCCACTGCACCTGCAGCTGTTCCGTGAAGGCCCCTTTTGACGAGCCGCGTTGTGGCTGCGCAACACCCTGCCAGTCGCCGACACAGAATCCGATTTCTGCAAGCGCGTGGATGCGCCGCCCCTGCAGTTCATCCGAACTCAGAGCACACGTCAGCAGGAGCACAGGTGCCACAAGGAGAGACACGCTTTTCCGCATCATCGGGCGGCCTCCTGATGAGTCACCCCGGGGTTGTCTTTTGCCTGCCACGAATATCCGGCGTGCAGACGGAACATCATGACTGCTCGTCATCCAGATGCACCAGTCGTCGACTTTTCATTTCTGATCGTGGCAATGAACCCGGCTCCGCCATGCGGACGTCAATGAGAAAGCCCAGCCGTTGCCGCAGACTGTCAGCGACACGCTGCTGAAACGCCGGCAGATCGGGCGTCAGGACAGCGTCGGCAGTCGGCTCCACGACGACACGCAGTTCCTTCATTTCTCGGACGGTGGAGACTTCAATGCGAAACTCCTGAACTTCACTGAACTCGCGCAGAACCGCTTCGATGCTGCCGGGAAAGACATTGTTGCCACGAATTACGACCATGTCATCAGCGCGACCGACAATCCCACCTTCCAGCCACCGCAGACATCGTCCTGTGGGATCTTCCTGCTGACTCACGCAGACAATATCGCCCGTCCGATACCGCAACAGCGGAGTCGCCTGCCGGCCAAGATTTGTCAGTACCAGTTCACCCGGCTGTCCGGGAGCTGCAGCGGTACCGTCCTCAAGCAGCACTTCCGCAATACACTCCGTTTCCAGCAGATACATCCCACCCGGACGATCTTCACTCTCAACAGCAAGGGATCCGATCTCTGTCATTCCCCAGTGGTCGATCACTCGGGCATCCCACAAATCTTCAATGCGCTGGCGAGTTGCCGGAATCGTGCCGCCAGCCTCCCCCGCCACGATGAGCAGACGCACCGACGATTCCTGCAGGTCGAGTCCCTCCGCAGCCGCCACTTCCGCCATCCGCAGTGCATACGTCGGTGTGCAGCAAAGCACAGTAGCCTCATTCTCAATCAGCGCCCGCAGCCGCACAGCTGTACTCATCCCCCCACCGGCAATGCAGAAATGTCCGGCCTGCTGGGCACCGTCAAAGGCCCCCCAGAACCCGAGGAACGGTCCAAACGAAAATGGGAAAAACAGACGGTCCCACGAATTCACTCCGGCAAGCTGATAAATCTGCCGCCAGCACTCCAGAATCCAGTTCCAGCTGTCAGCCGTATCAAGCCAGCGGAGCGGTCGACCCGTCGTTCCCGACGTCTGATGCAACCGACGAAAGGCTGTTGATGGATACGTCAGATTGGATCCATAGGGCGGCTGCTGCTCCTGATCGCTCACCAGGTCCTGCTTTGTGCAGAATGGCAGTCGCTGCAGATCGGACAGGTCCGTGATAACGCCGGCATCCAGCCCTGCAGCAGCAAACCGGTCATTCCAGAATCGATTCCGCGGAATGATCGTGCGGACCAGCTCCTGCAGCCTGACCAGCTGATAATCGTGCAGCCTTGATCGGTCTGCCCAGCAGGCTTCAATGGTCGAAACTTCTGTCACCAGCTTCTCACTTTTCCAGAACGTGCAGGAACGGTATTCCCGCCCGCGATGCATGAATCAACAGCAGACCGCGGCAGTCGCGGTCGCGGGGAAGAGAACAGGGCGGCGACGGCAGCGGTACAGATCACCGATGACTCACCGTGATACCATCAGCCCCCCGGAATGCAAAACGGGAGGCAGATCCGAAAGATCAGCCTCCCGTAAACTCATCGTCATCAGTCGCTTCGTCAGCCCAGCGTAAAGTCCGGAAGTCGAACAATCTCGCCACCCTTGAGCGAAGATTCGTGAGCACAGATGCCGACGCAGGTCCAGTTGGCCGATGTGACCGCATTGGGACGTGGATCGCGGTCTTCAACCAGAGCACTGATCATTTCATGGACCAGATGCGGGTGGGATCCACCGTGGCCACCGCCCTGCAGGAATGACAGGTGGTCCGCATCATGAATTTCTGAAGGCAGAGTGAACTTGCGGATTTCTTCCGGAAGCAGATGGGCATAGTCGGGCACTTCGACCTTCTCAGCAATTTCCGGTTCGGGCTTCTTGGCCGTATGCAGCACATGCGGCTCGTTTTCAATCAGAGTCCATTCGAAGCTCTTCTTTGTGCCGTATACATCGAAGCTTTCTCGGTACTGGCGTGCAACATCATACAGGAAACGCCAGATGTGCGCTGTCAGATCAGTATCCTTGATCTTGATGTGGCATGTCTGTACGGCATAGTTGTTACCGGATTTCTGAGCAATGTCATCACGCACAGTTCCGGATCCGAAGCAGCTGACATATTCCGCCAGCCCGTCCACAATCGCCATACAGGGACTGACCACGTGGGTGGCGTAGTGCATCGGGATCATTTTTTCCCAGTACGACGGCCAGCCGTCCATATCCTGCGGATGAGATGCGGCCAGGTGCTGGATCTTTCCAAGCTCGCCGCGGTCGTAGAGTTCCTTCACGTACAGATACTCGCGGCTGTAGACCACGGTCTCAGCCATCATGTACTTCAGTCCCGTTTCCTTCACTTTCTCAACGATCCTGCGGCAATCCTCGATGGTGGTTGCCATGGGGACGGTACACATGACGTGCTTGCCGGCATCCAGAGCCTTCAGACTCATCCAGGCGTGATCCGGAATCGGACTGTTGATGTGCACAAAGTCAATGTCCGGGTCTGCCAGCACTTCGTCATAGCTGGCATATCGCTTTTCAATTCCGAACTGGTCCCCGCATTTCTGCAGTTCATCAGGGTTACGGCGACAGATCGCTGCCACGTTTGCATTCGGGTGCGCCTGATAAATTGGAATGAACTCTGCACCAAAACCCAGACCAATCATTGCGACATTGAATTGACGGGACATCTTTTCCTGCACCCTTCAGCAAAACCGGGAATCAGAATCCTGAATTCCGCATACAAAAATCGGAGGCCAGCCACGATGCACCTCCGCTACCTGGAAAGAATGGAACTCACCATTCCGCCGGGACCGCCGGAAAAAAACTTCCGCAGCGGCGGTCAGACAAGCAGACAGTCAGTGATTGTCACTTGATGCAGCGGCTGAGCATTCCCCCCCTGGCATCGAAACTCTGCCGAACACTTTAGCCGGACGCCTCCAGAAAAGGGAGTGAGGCGGCATCAATGGCGACCGGCTGTCGCAAAAATGCCGAATTCGGCATCCGAAAACCAGTCTTTTTGTGTCACGCAGGACTCAGACCACGTGCTCGGGATTTGCCGTTCTTCGGGGATCTGCTAAGAATCAGAGTCAGTTGAGCCCGCGATCAGGGAGCCAGGGAGCCATTCTGAAACTGCAGGTAAAGACTCTTTCCCGCCTCAACTGACCACGGAGGAGCCATCACTCATCCGTTCATGCTTCTGTCCCGAAACACAGAGACCGGGCAACCTGCCCGAAAATACCAGTTAGCGAAAGGTATCGTCCTATGTCCTTGTTCCTTGATAACTCACTGTCCATCGGCGGAACGCCACTCGTCCGGATCAATAGTCTGACGGCGGGAATGCCGGGAACAATCTACGCCAAGATCGAAGGCCGCAACCCGGCCTACAGCGTCAAGTGCCGAATCGGTGCAGCGATGATCTGGGACGCCGAAAAATCCGGCAAGCTGAAGCCCGGCATGGAAGTCGTGGAACCAACCAGTGGCAACACCGGGGTCGCTCTGGCATTCGTCTGTGCCGCCCGCGGCTACAAACTCACACTGACAATGCCGGACACTATGTCGATCGAGCGACGACAGATTCTGCGTGCGTTTGGCGCAAACCTGGTACTGACACCTGGCGCCGAAGGCATGAAAGGTGCAATTGCCAAAGCTGAAGAACTGTCTCGACAGGACAACACATTCATGCCACAGCAGTTCTGCAATCCGGCCAACCCGGACATCCATTTCCGCACCACGGGCCCGGAA
>JALQUR010000121.1 GCA_023260695.1 Planctomycetaceae bacterium | reverse complement strand
CCGGCCAGAGACAACGCTGCTCGTCGCAGCAGTCCGGCACTGGACAGCATCTGTACGTTGGCAAACAGCGAACCGGACGCCCCCGGATCTGCGGATTCACTCCCGGAAGCAGCCTGCAGTTCCAGATACCGCCGCAGCATGGTGTACTCAACGGAATCCGACGGCAGCACCTCACCGCCACCGTGATCCCTGCCACCACTGACCTTGGTCAGCACCAGTGACTGCCCATCAGCATCTTCCGCAGCCAGCTGCAGCAACAGCTCGCGATTCTTCCGCATGCTGGCCGCTCGTTCCGCCGGCAGGACTCGCTGAGGATCCTGCAGAAGCAGACGGCTGTCCTGGGCATCGCCTCCGGGACGATGACAGACCAGACACTTGCGGGACAACACGGCGGGCCAGAGCAGATCGGAGAACTGATCTGCAGCAGCCGCGGATGCCGTGAGCGGACACGAAGCGACCGGTTCGTCAGCCTGTGCAGCGAAAGGCATCAGCCATGCGACTGAAAGCAGAATCGGGAAGGAGAACACGGTCGGGGATGACCGCAATCGTGACACCGGTGACAACATCACAGCGGGTCCTGCAGCAGCAGTAAAGGTGGGAAGCAGTGGCCATCTGCATGGCCACCCGCGAAAAAAATCATACCAGGCCAACGCAACAGACCACAATCACAGCCGGCCAGCCTGAGGTGGATCTGCCCGGATTTTGCCATTGACGTGCATTTCCGTTCAGCACCTGACAGAATTCCGAACCGTGCCCGGGAACACATTGCCATTCGCAATGTCGCTCCGCGGGCCGCCAGTCTTTCCAGCCTTCCTGAATACCGCGGAGTTATCTGATGCCTGCCCTGCCCCGAATTTTTCGTCTGTCTGCAGAAAGCCTGCTGCTGTGCCTGGTGGGTGTCATGACTGCCACCGCAACCGCTGCCGACAAACAGCCGCTGCAGGTGTGGATTCTTGCCGGCCAGTCCAACATGCAGGGCCATGCTCATGTGAGCACATTCGATTCCATGAAACTGCGGCCGCATACAAACATGCTGCTGCAGGACATGGTGCAGGCCGACGGCACACCAAAGACGTGCGAGCGGGTCTGGATCTCGTCCCTGGGATCTGCGCCGGAAATTCGCACCGGCAGGCTGACAGCTGGATTCGGAGCAGAACCGCGGGGCCCGAAAATCGGGCCGGAGTTCACATTCGGTCTGCGCATGGAACAGCTCACCGAGGCACCGATTCTGATCATCAAGACCAGCTGGGGCGGCAAGAGTCTGAATACGGATTTCCGACCACCGAACGGTGGCAGATATGAGTTCAATGAACGCCAGCTGGAGAATTTCGAGAAGCAGAAGAAGGACCTGGCAGAGATTCGTGCCGAGAAGGATGAAGCGACCGGACACTACTATCGACTGATGCTGGAACATGTCCGCAGCGTGCTGGCTGATCCAGGTACGGTGTATCCGCAGTACGATGCGGATGCCGGATACGAGCTGGCGGGGTTTGTCTGGTTCCAGGGCTGGAACGACATGGTGGACGGAGGCACATACCCGGAACGCGGACAGCCAGGTGGCTACGATCAGTATGCCACGCTGATGGCACAGTTCATTCGTGATGTGCGGACAGACCTGAAGTCACCGCAGCTGCCATTTGTGATTGGTGTCATGGGTGTCAATGGACCGACGGCAAAGTACGGACCGGATCAGCAGCGTTACCTGAACATTCACCAGAGTTTTCGTGATGCGATGGCAGCGCCAGCAAAGCTGGCCGAATTCAAGGGCAATGTTACTGCTGTGCTCACGGAAGAATTCTGGGACCAGGAAGTTTCCGCACTGCGAAAACGCGACCAGGATCTGAAGCCACAGCTGGAGAAACTGCGCGAGTCTCAGAAAGCAGGCGACCTGACTCGACAGCAGCTGGAAGATCAGACAGCCGCGTTGTACGCAAAGAACTTCACAGAGAACGAGCTGGTACTGCTCCGCACCAGCACTTCCAACGCGGAATTTCACTACATGGGATCCGGAGCCATCATGGCCGGAATTGGTCGTGCCTTTGCGGAGGCCGGGCACGCACTGCAGAAATAAGCTGCCGGAGCCGGGAAATGGCAGCTGTGCGACGATAACCGTCGGCAGCAGTGCGACCAACACCGTCGGCAGCTGTGCGACGATGACCGTCGGCAGCTGTGCGACCAACACCATCGGCAACTGTGCGATCATGGGTCGCGGCCCGGTTGTAAGCGGCCGCGACGCTGTTCCGTACGCCGGCTCGGCGGTGTGCGGACATGTCAGCACGAAACCTGAGCCTGCAGCTTGAGCCGCTGACTCGCAGCGCAGGCAACCATTCTGCGAGTCAGTAGATCATGCCGCGATAGATCTCGAGCAGACTGATGACGACGCCCATTGCCAGCACTGCCGAGCCCATGACGGTGAGGCCGCAGAAGAGCTTTGCGGGATCTGTTTTCTGGCGTGGATTCTGCATGATAAAATGCCTCGAATCGGATGGAGCCAACGAAACTCAACTGGTGCTGACGGCGATCGGAGACCTGAACGAACACGAAACGAACAGCGGGATGGCGGGGACAACGGGTGAACGCGGGGAATGTAGCCATCCCGCCGGAGGACTTCTGCGGCACCACGCTTCCGTACCTCCGAATTGCTCGCCACGCACACCTGACGATCAAAGAAGCAATTCTGGCAAAAATTCCGACAGCGACTTTGATACAACCTTTCACAACCATCGGAATCGGTCCGGCTGTAGCGAGTATGCCTGCATTAGCGGGTGCAGTTGCAGATTCACTGGCCCCATCGGACTACGGGTTTTTCCGCCGTTCCAGGCACCAACAACTGGGCCGCAACACGCTGATGACGATTCCGCCGCAACAGCTGCTGCACCGTATCCATGCCGGCGGTTGCCGGGGACAATGTGCCAGCAGCGTGCTACAATCACGGGATGTCGGGATGGAGCACGGTCCCTGAGTAAACCGCGACCAGCCCCGACCACGACGCCGAGCGGCAGCGGCAGACGGCACGGAAACGGCTCGCTTCCGCGTTCCACCAGATCCTGCCTGCTCCCGATCCTGCGTCGTGCTTGATCCCTCTTCAGCGACTACACAGTTCGAAAAGCCGGACTTATGCGATACTCCCGAATGCTGCTGCTGCTGGCAGTCACCCTGGTTGCATCAGCCGTACCGACGACAGGCCAGGACGACGCCGTCGCGTTCAATTTCCAGATCCGACCGCTTCTGTCCGACCGCTGCTTTCGCTGTCATGGTCCGGATGCAGAACACCGGGAAGCTGGTCTGCGGCTGGATCAGCAGGAGGCTGCCACAGGTCCGGTTTCGGACGATCCGGATCGCCGCATCATAGCCGCCGGAAACCCGGATCAGAGCGAATTGTGGGCTCGCATCATCAGCGACGATGCTGAGGTCCGGATGCCGCCACCAGAATCCGGTCTGATCCTTTCCGCTTCCGAAAAATCACTCGTTCGCCGCTGGATTGAGCAGGGTGCTGAATGGCAGGGGCACTGGTCTCTGGAACCAATTCAGGCCGTCAGCATTCCTGAGTCAGCTCCCCCGGATCTGGCCGGCAATGAGATCGACCGCTTCATTCAGCAGCGTCTGAACAGGGCCGGCCTGCAGCCTGCTCCGCTGGCCGCCAAAGCCACATTGCTCCGCCGTCTGTCCTTTGATCTGACAGGGCTGCCCCCCACGCTCAGGGAACTGGACGAATTTCTGGCAGACGAATCAGACGATGCCTGGGAAAAGCAGGTGGATCGACTACTGCAGTCACCTCATCTGGGTGAGCGACTTGCTTCGGAATGGCTGGACGTGGCCCGTTATTCGGACACTTACGGATATCAGGTGGATCGTGACCGCGATGTCTGGCCCTGGCGAGACTGGGTCATCAACGCCTTCAACAACAACATGCCGTACGA
>JALQUR010000065.1 GCA_023260695.1 Planctomycetaceae bacterium | reverse complement strand
CCGTACGTAATCCGGCGCCTGAGTCGTCCCCTGCAATGATGATCTGCGACGCCAGCGGGTGATTGCACAGTGCCGTAATCACGGGGAGTATTTCCTGGGCCGGCTGGGGAGAGATATCCGGGGACAGACTCAGATAAGCCGGCGACTGACCGTTTGTGCGAAACTCACGAATGTGTCCGGACTGATTCCAGACACTGTATTGAGCAAGGTTGGCCGTGACCGAGCGGATCAGTCTTGCCGGGTCCGTGACAGTGAGCAGGGCTGGTGTAAAGCCTCGAGCTGCAGCAAGGTGAGTACGAGCAGAGAAAGCGACCCTTGTGCTGCTGGCTGTATCCGGAGCAGGGAGAATCACAATGCTCAGCGACAGCAGCCCTGTCAGGGCAAACGCTGCCGCAGTGCGAAGGCTGCCTCTGCTGATGATCCTTTGAAATCCCGACACAAGGTAAGGAATGATTAATAATGGAAAGGCTGCGATCAGCTGCCACGGGGAAAGACCGGCTGAGAGCAGCATCAGTCCGGACAGGACACCAGTGGTGAGCACCGGGGCGATGCAAGCGTTGCAAACAGAGGGAGTTCGCAGGAACAGACCGAATGCTGCAGCGGCGGGAAACAGAACCGTGGCAATTGTGATGATCCGCGACAGCAGGACTGAGAAACCGTTTCCAGCAGATCTTCCGGACAGAAGCATCATGCTCAGCGAGTCAAAGCTGCGGACCATCACCAACAGTGCTCCGCAGAGCAGAAGCATTACGATTCCGGCGGGGATGGTGCGATATGCGCATCGAGAGCACGTCATGGCAGCGGCCATGGCCAGCGACAGCCCGATCAGATTTGTCAAAGGATCTGCGGCAACGAGGTATTGCGAAATCTGAAACAGTGCGACGAAAAGAATGCCGCAGCAGAGCAGGTACAGTGTTGCTGCTGTGCCGCTCCGGAAGCGAATCCCGGAGTCTGCGGCAGTCTTTGATTTCATGGATTCTGTGTGACCCAGGCAGAACAGTCCGGATGGAATAGCCACGAGCAGGCACAGGCCCGCGGTCCCGGGATAAGTGGAGAGTCCCATGCTGGTGACAATCAGTGGTCCCGACAGTCCGCAGGTGAAGCTGAACAGGGAAAAGACTCGTGAGTGGCGCTGCTCCTCTGACATCAGCAATGCAACGGGTGCAAGGCAGGCGCAGAGAACAAGTGCAGGCGGGAGCAGGACGAAGATCACGGCGATCGTTGAAAAAACGGACTGCGTGCCGGTCGTCAGTTCCAGAGTCTCATTCAGCAGCGGTGCAGCCACAGGCAGCGACACGGGGATGATCATCAGACTGAGAATCCGGGTCACAATACGGATGCCTGGCTTCTGCAGCAGATCCGCGAAGAATGTCTGCAGCATTGCATTGAAGGCACCTGCGATCGTGACGGCCGTCACGAGGGAGATGATTGCAGCAGATGATGTTCCGCAGAGGGAGAACCAGATCAGCATCAGTGCTGCAGCCAGAGTACCGCAGCAGAGCGATTCCAGCAGCGAGACAACGCCGGAGAGTCTGCGAAGGCCGTGGAGTTTCTTCAACACAATCGGGCATCCTTGCCGAGGTGCGGTTCAATACCGACGTATCCGGGGCATACTCAGCGATCAGACAGTTGGGAACACCGCATGTCTCTGTATTCCTGTCGAAGTGACGGGAAAGAAATGCAAAGTTACTGATCAGGCACTGCGCAGGTTGACGAACGGTACGGACCTGTGGATTCTTGTGAGACAGAAATCTATCGCAGATTCATGAATCATCTCAAGACCGAAGGCATTGCGACTGATGCACGACAAACTCGAGTGTTCCCTGACCGGAGAGAGCCATGATCCAGCAGTGCTGCAGGGGCTGAGCAGGGCGGGGAAGCCGCTGCTGGCGAGATATCCGCTGCATCAGATGCGGGACTTTACGCCCGACGTTGTGCGACGTCGCCAGGACCGTTCGATGTGGCGTTTTCACGAGGTGCTTCCGGTCGACAGTCCCGATCAGGCCGTGAGTCTTGGTGAAGGGGGAACTCCCTTTCTGCGTGCGATCCCTCGAGGTGAATTTGCACGATTTGATCATCTGTGGGTGAAGGACGAAGGGGCCAACCCGACCCAGAGTTTCAAGGCACGCGGCATGTCGGCAGCCATTACCCGTGCGCTGGCGCTCGGCGTACGCACAGTGGCATTGCCTTCGGCGGGGAACGCGGCAGGTGCCGCCGCTGCATATGCAGCGAGAGCCGGAATCAAGTGTGTCATCTTTGTGCCGGAAGATACTCCGCCGGCAAATATTCTGGAGTCCGTTGCGGGAGGTGCCAGAGTGTTTCTGGTGAACGGGTTGATCAATGACTGCGGCCGGATTTGTCGTGCTGCCTGCGATGAATTCGGGTGGTTTGACCTTTCCACCCTGAAAGAGCCGTTCCGCATTGAAGGGAAAAAAACAATGGGCTACGAGCTGGCCTTTGATCTGGCGGAGGCGCTTGGCAGCAGTGAATTGCAGTTGCCTGATGTGATCCTGTACCCAACCGGAGGGGGAACAGGATTGATCGGAATGTGGAAAGCATTTGCTGAAATGCAGCAGCTTGGCTGGATTGGCAGCAAGCGTCCGCGGATGGTAGTGGTTCAGGCAGAAGGATGTGCTCCGATCGTTCGTGCATTTGAACGCGGCGATCGGGAGGCCGGAGTTTTTGCGAACGCAGCAACAATCGCTTCCGGACTGCGAGTGCCCGCCGCAGTGGGGGATTTCCTGATGGCAGATATACTGCGTGAGAGTGGTGGAACTGCGATCACTGTGACGGACGAAGAATTGATGCGAGGCACGCTGGAACTGTCTTCGGAGCAGGGGATTCATGGTGCTCCGGAAGCGGGCGCTGTGTGGCGGGCCGCGGTCAGACTGCTTGACCAGGGCTGGATCAGAAGCAGTGAGCAGGTAGTGCTTTTCTGCACCGGTGCGGCCGTCAAATACAACCATCTGCTTGACGCGGACGGTGTGATCCGGCTCAATCAGAACAGCAGTCAGCTGCTTGCGGATCTGAAGGCCGGGTTATCGCAGAGCGAATTCTAGATCTGTTGCTCGGACGGCGGAGGCTACCGCTCAAGAGATTCAGCGATCTCCAGTTGTTCTTTTGCCAGTTCCGGTTCGTCAAGTTCCTGCAGTACTTCAGCAAGCAGTCGATGGACTTCAGACCGTCCTCCCTGCAGGCTCAGTGATTTCTCAAGGTCGATGCGTGCTTCTCTGAGGCTTCGCTGCAGCAGAAAGATCTCCCCCCTTGAAGCCAGCAATACAGGGTGATCCGGAAGGCTCGTCAGAGCCAGATTGATCATGATCAATGCCTCATCGCTGGAACCGATTTTTCCGCGTGCGATTGTCAATGCAAGGTTGTTGAGAGTTTGTGGAGATCCTCCGTCCTGAATTCTTCTGGCAGACGTCAGATATCGGTAGGCTTCGTCATAACGCTCGTTGACAACGCAGATCGTTCCCAGCCGCTCGAAGAGCAGTTCAGCGTCCGCTCCAACAGCACGGATCTGATCCACCTCTCGTTGCGCAGTTGACGCATACGGAGAATCGGAAACAGCAATACGCATCAGCCTGTCTGCTGCATCCACCCGACCACTTGCAAGATCCGCAGCTTCCGACAGCAGGCGAATCAGCTCCGCCGGGTCGCGTTCTGAAGCCTCGAGATCCGGGATCCAGCGGTCTGTCTCAGCGGACGATTCGGGGGGACGTCCAGTGAGCTGATCGAACAGCCGGATGTAGGTTGAACTGAGCCTTTGCTGCATTTTGATGGACAACCGGCTGACGGGGGCCGTTTCAAGAATCAGCTCACGTGCCTGTTCGTAGAGCTGCACGCTGATGAGACAGTCGACGGTGAACCCCGTTGCATTCTTGTCCTCCGAGTGCTCCAGTGAGTATTGCAGGAGATTCCGGGCAAGTTCCAGAGCAAGAGCGTTCTGGCTCGACTGGACCAGGTGCTCTACTCGTTCGACACTCGCAACGGAAGGTATTGTATCAAGGCCCTCAAGAATACGAGCAGCTTCTTCATTTCGCTGCATCAGGCCAAGCACGCGTGAGTAATTCAGACGTATGTCAGGACTGGTAGGGGATTCCGCAAGTCGTTCACTCCAGTAGTCATTCAGGGCGTCGAGCAGGTTGTGATCGATATCGTAGCCACGTTCGGCAAGCTGTTTTGCCATCCGCAGAGCTGGTTCGTTTCCGATGCTCTGACGCAGGGAGGAATTTGTGAGTTTCAGGGCAGCAGGAGCATTGACTGCAGATTCTTCAATTCCCGCTCGGGCAACTTCAATAGCAGCGATTGCATATTTTTCACGGAGAGCGCTGGTTGGCTTTGTCTCAAGTGCTGCAGAAATCAGACTCAACGCTTCCTCAGGCCGACTTGTGAGCATGAGCAATTCGGCAAACTGGAGTCTCTCCTCCTCTGTGATATCCTGATTGAGGAGTTTTGTACGCAGAATTCCTTCGGCTCTTTTCACGTGTACTTCGGCGTCGGTGATGCTTCCAATTGTATGGAGCAGACGCAGGAGCTTCAGCACGCCCCTGATGGGGTGAGATTCAGCAAGCTGCTGCAGTCGTGAGCTGGCAAGGTTGTATTCGCCTTCCTGAAGGAGTGTGCTGGAGAGGAGGCTGAGGATATCGAAGTCTGTTGGTTGCTGTTCGGCCGCCAGCGAAAGGTGCTCAATTGCTTTCCGTCGAGCTGCAGGGGTCCCTTCAGTGAGCAGGTGCCGGGCACGCATCAGATTGGCAGGGGCTGAATTGCCCGCTCCGCTGGAAATCAGGTTGAGCATTCGCTCAGTAGCTTCCGCGCGTTTCTGATTCTGCCAAAGAAAGTCAATCAGATTCAGTGAGAACTGAGGGTTGTCGGGCTGCAGCCCGATCAACGCCCGGTGGATGTTTTCCTGAGTCTGCAGATCGCCCTGCTGCTGCAGGGATTCGAGAGTTTTGGCGTACAGAGCAATGGTATTTGATTCTTCTGTAGCCAGCCTCATGCATGTCGATATGACATAGACAATGCCTGTCAGAAATGGTGTGGCAAACAGCAGCAGGAGCAGATGGCGGGAAAGCAGCCAGCCCTCAAGCCAGCTGAGCAAAGACCAGAAGACAGCCGTCGGAGACAGCAGAAACCTCCAATCGGACGGCTGCCGCTCTTCGTCTGGATCATCCGGCAGTGATTCTGCGTCAGTCTGCATCACGTTGTCCCGCGAAGATCTTCCTGAGTCCTGAGTTCCGGGGCCGCAAACGAGCCTTCAGTATCTTAATGAGTTTTCGTCCGAATGTTTCTGTTCAACGAACACGACCTGCTGCGAGACGACTGTAACTGTACAAAGATATTCGTGCTGCCTGAGTTCTGTCTGAGTGAGTTGTCTTTCAGCCCTGCAGATTCAGTGCTGGCAGTGTTGTTGAGGCAATCAGGGTCATTACCGCAAGGGTCAGAGCGTACAACTGGATCCAGCGCGGAATTCCCCCTGGCGATGAATCCTGTGGAACCGCCGCTGGTACGGCTGCAACATAGCGATTCCAGGTTGTGACCAGAGGGTTGATCCAGACAGTGCTGCCCCCTTGTCGGTAGTCATCATCATGGTCTTTTTCTTCGACTGGAATTGGTGACGTCAAAAACAGTGTGAGGGCATCTGCGCTGATCAGCAGCACTACACCCACAAGATAGGAAATGAACGCAGTGAATCCGTGTGGCCATGGTTCGGACAGAGAGGAACCGATTGCTGCAAGGCAGAGGACTGAGGAGATCACGGTGGTGCAGAATGTGATCGCGAGGGCCGCTGGCAAAGTGATCAGGAACTGCGGAATACTGCGCCATTGCCAGGCACACCAGCAGGCCAGGGTGGCGAGCATTGTCTGGGACCCGAATAACTGATCGCGAAAAACATTCACGTCAAAGGAAATGTCTGAGATTGCCAGCGACACTCCATCTCGAACGTTAATACGCCCGGAAGTGGAAGAGATCACACTGTTGATTCGGGCTGCAAGCAGATCCATCTGCAGTCGTCTGTGTAATATCTCAAGCATCGGTGGTGACAGCAGCACAGCGGGAAATGCCATCAGATGCAGGAGTGATCGGCTGTTCCCGCGAACCCTGTAGGTACTGAGTAGTATGGAGGTGGAAAGCAGTACTGCTGTGATCGCGATTACCTGGAGCCGAGCAATAACGGACCCGACGATACAGAAAAAGGTGGCCGTAAGCAGCAGGGATCTCCACCATGACCACACTGCGTCCGCCTTTCTGAATCTCAGCAGAAATGCGCATGGCACAATGGCAGTGAGCAGAACTGCCGGCAGGCTGGATAACCGATTCAGACCACCAAATGACTCATGCAGCAAAGCCAGCTGGCTCACTGCGAGAATCATGAGAGGTATGCGGCTGCTGCGGGACATCCTGTGTCTCTTGGATGTGTCGAATGCTGGAAATGTGGCAGAGCAAAATGAGAGACCTGTCAGCGAGGCTCGAAAAAAATGGGTTGCTCTCTCTTCTCAGCATACACGTGACTACGCCGGAAATCTGCCAGTGATTTGCCGGCTGGGAAAATCGGGCAGCTGGAGTTCGCAGTTTGTGATGTCTGGGTAAAAAAAAGCCACAGCTGTCAAGACGACAGCTGTGGCTGGCCTGAGATCCGAAGCAGCAGCGGGGGCTGATCAGCCGGCTTTCATGGCTGCTGAGAGAATCTGAGAGGTGCTGGGCCGCATGATGCGAGGATCAACCTGCTCCCCGCGGACCAGTGTGGACCGCACATCCTTGCCACTGATGAATACGGGCTTTTCATTGGCATGATTTTCCATCAGGTCAACCCGACCGATTGACTCGTAATACGCCGCAAACCCAACATTAATGGTGCTGATCTTCAGATCCCCGTTCAGATTGCTGAAGATCTCCTGAGCGTCAAAATCTCCCCAGATCGGCTCACCATTGGAGTAAGGAGCATCTGCATGCTTGCGGCCAATGATCAGATGCGTGTAGCCCATATTCTGCCGGTAAATCGCGTGCATGACGGCTTCCTTCGGACCGCCGTAGAACATGCGGATATCAAGTCCAAGCAGCATGACTCGGTCCGGGACGGAGTCGCTGCGACTTCCCCAGAGTTCGGTATCGCTGTCTCCGTCGCCAAGCGAACGGTCTGCGATCAGTTTCTCATAGGTCTGCATCCGGATTTCGGCGTTGACGTCATCGCCCTTAAGTTCTCCGACGAGCGGGTTCAGGCAGGCACCGGCGTTGCGGCCCTGTCGGAGAAGTGTTTCGAGGCCGTAGACCAATGCATATTCGTGCGCGCGATGCAGAGGGTTTCGAGTCTGAAAGGCAACGATTGAATCCCAGCCTGTCTCTGCGATTCTCGACCTGACTTCTCGAGGAGTCAGGACGTATTGCCCGAATGCCGGGTTCCTGGGCTGCGGCAGAACTCGCAACTCGCCGCCGACAAGGTGGGTTCGCTCCGCTTCACCACGGATTACCAGATCGGCACCAGGATGGTCGATCCGATCGGTAAGGTAGACTGACCGCAGATACTTGAGTTTTGGCCACGGGAAGACGTCTGAGATTTCAAGTGTGGCGACAATCTGGCCGTCGGGGGATGTGATCGCTGCAGACTGACCGGGCTGAAGCGTCCGTGCGAGCTCCGCCGTCACAGGCAGTGAGAGGGGAATGGTCCAGGCAAATTTGCTGCCGTTGCTGATAATGCAGGATTCATCGAGGACACGGTGATAAGCCTCAGAATCCATCGGTCCCGTCAGAGGACTGAGAGTTCCATCAGCAAAACGATACACGGTCGCCAGGTCTGCTGCCGATACCGGAATCTGGGGGAGGTTTTGCGCTGAGGCAAGAAATTCCTCCGTTTCGGCTGCCGGAACGGTCCTGCAGACTGGTGCATCAATTCCGCCGTGCGGCGCGATCAGATCAGCCATTGACGTTTTCTTTCGTGTGAGCTGGCGAGGAGTTTTCAGGGTGAATCAGAGTTGCCGCTTCTGTCTGCGGGAACAACCAGAACTTCTGGTGGGTCGACCGTAGAGCGTTTCATCACAGGCGTCAAGTACCTCCAGGCGGTGATACCAGTGTCGAGAAAGACAGTTGCATGCATTGTTCGCGGCCGCTGCGAAGCCGCAGCAGTGACGTGGTTAGGGAGGGGGCAGCAGTGCGTCTGACTGGCGGGACAATCGGCAAAATCTGCCGAAAGGTTGCAGCTTGACGGGCGACGGACGCAGCGCGGAACAGATCGTCGAACTGGCGCAGAAGGTCCGCGCCGGTGTGCCGATGGGTTCGCCAGTGTTCGACGGCGCAGTCGAAGCCGACGTAACCGCGATGCTGCGCAAGGCGGGGCTGGACGAAAGCGGACAGGTCACCCTGTACGACGGCCGCACCGGTGATCGCACCCTACAACCCGTCTGAACAGTTCTTCGACGGCCTCACGCTCGAGGGCTCCCCGCTGCCGCCCAACGAGCGCTTCTGGTTCGGGACCGACACCAACGGACGCGACCAGTTCTCCCGCCT
>JALQUR010000034.1 GCA_023260695.1 Planctomycetaceae bacterium | reverse complement strand
GGATCCGGCACTGTCTTCTGCGGCAGCCGTGTTGCACTCCATGCGGCAGCAACTGGCGGTGACAATGCTCACAGTGGCAGTGCCCAGAGTGGCAGTGCCCAGAGTGGCAGTGCCCAGAGTGGCAGTGCCCAGAGTGGCAGGCCAGTCCGGCAGCAATTCGGTACTTCCTGAACCGGGACCGGCGGGATGTCACGGTCCGGAGTGCGGTCACCACAGAGCACCACCACTGATTCCGCCTGTAGTCCCGGTGCAAAGCCGTGGCAGTGTCGAAGCTCTTCCACCCGTCGCCTGCTGGTCAATGCACCGGTCGGATGATTTTCCCTGCCGAAGTGGCTCACAGCGACTGCCTGAATGCGTTCAGCCGCGTCCCGCTACGCCTCCTCCTGATCACTGCAACTGCGCAGATTCCTGCATGTGATTGCGCTGCCGCACCGAATGACTTGGGCTCGTCGAGAGTCTCTTTCTGTCGTTGCCTGTCTGACCGGATCGCTGCGCGGCGCAGGTATTCACTGTTGTGAATTGCTGGCTGGTGACTTCCGACTGCGTTGATGAAGCGTCCGGTTTCAGCAGGGGCTTCTGCCCTGACCTCTCAGGTCCGGCGATTTTCCACAGCAGCAGCCCGGAATGTGTTTGCCGGAAAAGTCTTCAGGGAGAGTGCAGATGTCCGTACAGACAGCAGCGACTGCCGAAACGCCACGACCGATGGTACGGCGTGCAATTGGTCCTCGACTGCGAATTGTTTTCTACGTTGTTCTTTCATTGCTGGCTGCGATTGGTGCCAACAGTCTTTATCTGGCCGGAGTCACGCTGCTGCAGTTCTGGACGGAGCAGACGTATGAGGATTATTTCTATACCTGCATGATTGGGGTCCACATTCTGCTGGGGCTGCTGATTGTGGTTCCGTTTCTGGTCTTTGGCCTCATCCACATGCGGAATACGAAGGATCGAAAAATCCGCCGGACGGTGATGATCGGCTATGCGCTGTTTGCTGTCTGCATCGTCATTCTGGTGACAGGATTCCTGCTGTTGCGGCAGGTGCTCGATCTGAAGAATCCTGCTGTGCGGTCTCTGATCTACTGGCTGCACGTTGGAGGTCCGCTGCTGGCCGGCTGGCTGTACTGGATGCATCGCCTGGTGGGCCCTCGGATGCGGTGGAAGTCCGGACTGGTGTGGGGTGGTATTGCTGCTGCCACAGCAGGCGGAATGGTGTTCTGGAATTATCAGGATCCACGCGAATGGAATGTGCGGGGGCCGAAGGAAGGCGAACAGTATTACTTCCCGTCGCTGGCGAAGACATCCACCGGAAACTTCATTTCTGCCGAAGTGCTGGACATGAATGAGTACTGTCTGGAGTGCCATCAGGACACGCACAGCGACTGGGCACTGAGCGCGCATCATTTCAGTTCCTTCAATAACCCTGCCTATCTGGCAAGTGTCGCGGAAACTCGTGAAGCGGGCATGCAGCGTGACGGCGATGTTCGTGGTTCTCGCTTCTGTGCCGGATGCCATGATCCGGTACCGTTCTTCAGTGGTGCTTTTGACGACCCCGATTTCGATATGCTCAATCACCCGACTTCTCAGTCGGGAATTACCTGCACCGTGTGTCATGCAATTACCAACATCAACAGCCATGTCGGGAACGCGGATTACACGATTGAAGAACCGGTGCACTATCCATTTGCCGGCAGCGATAATGCGCTGCTGAAGTGGATTAATCATCAGCTGGTAAAGGCGAAGCCGTCATTTCATCGCCGCACATTTCTGAAGCCCCTGCATCAGACATCGGAGTTCTGTGGTGCCTGTCACAAAGTCCATCTGCCGTTTGCTCTGAATCACTACAAGGAATGGCTGCGTGGTCAGAACCATTACGACAGCTGGCTGCTGAGTGGCGTGTCGGGGCATGGGGCACGCAGCTTTTACTATCCCGAATCAGCACAGACAAACTGCAATGGATGTCATATGCCGCTGAAGGAATCAGACGACTTTGGCGCTCGGCCTGACAGTGAAGGACGGCTGAAAGTCCATGATCATTTCTTCCCGTCGGCCAATACGGGCATCAACTGGATGACAGACAACGAACAGGCGATCGAGCGTCATGAACGGATGCTGCAGGGAACAACTCGAGTGGATCTGTTCGGAATTCGTGCGGAAGGAACGCTGGACGGCGAACTGACGGCGCCGCTGCGTCCTGCAGTCCCGGAACTGCAGCCGGGCAGAAAGTATCTGCTTGAAACCGTTGTGCGGACTCTGAAGCTGGGGCATCACTTCACTCAGGGAACGACGGATTCAAACGAAGTCTGGGTGGAAGTTACACTTTCAGATGATACTGGTCTGATCGGCAACAGCGGTCTGATGGGAGATGATGGGGGTGTCGATCCCTGGTCACACTTCATCAATAACTTCATGCTGGATCGGGCAGGGAACCGCATCGACCGTCGTAATGCCCAGGACATTTTCGTTCCGCTGTACCAGCATCAGATCGCTCCCGGTTCGGCTCAGACCCTGCATTACAGTTTCCGGGTTCCGGATCAGGTGAGCGGGGCGCTGCGAGCACGAGTGCGTCTGCTGTATCGCAAGTTTGATCAGATCTACATGGATTTTGTGGATCGCAGGACGGCGGCGCTGGGGAGACCGGTACGAGGTCATCAGCCGGGCGAGGCCTATCGCAATGAGCTGCCGGTACTGGTACTGGCAGAAGACGAGGTCACCTTCCCGGTTGCAGGTGCTGCTCCTGTGGCACCTCCGGCGGACCGCGGCATCGCGGAGTGGGAACGCTGGAATGACTACGGAATCGGCATGCTCACAAAGGGCAAGGCTGAACTGCGTCAGGCCATGGAGGCGTTTCGTCGCGTCGAAGAGCTGGACAGGTATCACGGTCCGTTGAATCTGGCCCGCGCTCTGGTTGCGGAGGCGGGTGCGGGACAGCTGGATGAGGCCGCAGAAGCGCTGCAGCGGGCCGCAGCTTACACTGATCCCCCCGCGCCTCCATGGACCATTCGCTGGCTGAGTGGAGTGATCAATCTGCAGCAGGGACAGCTTGCCGACGCGGAGGAGAATTTTCGACAGGTGCTGGATTACCGGACTGAGGAAACCGTCCGCCGAAAGTTTGACTTCAGCCGCGATTACGTGGTGATCAACCTGCTGGGGCAGACGATTTTCGATCGGGCACAGCAGATTCGCGGGACGGATGCGGAATCTCAGGAGCTGCGGAAATCGCGGCTGGAGGAGGCTGTTGCCACCTTTGCACGAACGCTTGTGGAAGATTCCGAAAACGTTGACGCACACTATAACCTGTTCCTGCTGCACCAGCAGCTGGGCAACACGGAGCAGGCGGAATATCACCAGACGGCTCACCAGCGTTATCGCATCGACGATACAGCCCGCGGCGAAGCTGTGGCAAACGCTCGCAGGAAGTATCCTGCCGCTGATTTTGCTGCGGAGGCGCTGGTGATCTATGACCTGCAGCGAACTGACACATCGGCAGCGCAGGTGGACACGCCACAGCAGAGTACAGAAACGAAATCCACGCCCGGTGATGCGGACTGACTTCTGTCGTCGTAACAGCCACTGGATGAATGTCCCGGGCATGGCATCCCGGACAGCAGCTGATCCGGAAAACGCCAGGAAAGAAACTCACGATGAACGAAGAATCGCAGTCACAGACTGAGTCGGAAGAGATTCAGAACGACGAAATTGTGGGCAAGGCGGTGAAGTGGTCATTGCTCCTGCTGCTGCTGGCCGCTGCAGTCGGCGGAGCAGTGCTGCTGCTCGGCGGCAACGACGAGGTGGACGTTGCTGAAGAAGCTCCGCCGACCGCGATTCCCCGCGTGCGTGACCGGCCGCAGATTGAGATACCGAATATTCCGTTCACAGAAGTGACGGCTGACGCGGGAATTTCGTTTCGGCATCAGAATGGTGCAGCCGGCGAAAAACTGCTCCCTGAAACCATGGGGGGCGGCGGTGCGTTCCTGGATTTTGATAACGACGGTGATCAGGATCTGCTTTGCGTGAATTCAAGATCATGGAACTGGACTGAGGGCGGCAGTGAAGATCCCGCGTTCAGTGCGTTGTATGCCAACGACGGGAACGGAAATTTCACCGACGTGACTGCCGGTTCCGGATTTGATCGTGCGCTCTACGGCAACGGCTGTGCCTGCGGGGACATCGACAATGATGGCGATGTGGATGTCTTTCTGAGTTGCCTGGGCAGCAACGTGCTGCTGCGAAATGATGGTGCTGGGAAATTCAGCGACATTACGAATGCAGCCGGTGTTGGCGGTGAAGAGACTGCGTGGAGCACCAGTTGTGGCTTCGTGGACATCGATCTGGACGGGGATCTTGATCTGTTCGTCTGCAACTACATTCAGTGGGATCGCGAGACCGATCTGGGCATGAACTTTACGCTCGATGGCAAGCTCCGCGCTTATGGTCGCCCCACTGATTTTCGCGGTGCGTTTCCCTGTCTGTATCTGAATGATGGAACCGGAGTGTTCAGTGATCATTCAGAACAGTCCGGTGTGCAGGTGCAGGATGCCAACACCGGTGCTCCGATGGCCAAGTCACTCGGAGTCATCTTTCCGGATGTGAATGCTGATGGCTATCCGGACATCATGGTGGCGAACGATACGGTGCAGAACTTTCTGTTTCTGAGTCAGCCGGACGGAACGTTCGTCGAAAGTGCTGCTCTGAGCGGTGTTGCCTATGACAACGCAGGCGCTGCACGCGGTGCGATGGGGCTGGACTACGGCTGCTTCAGAAATTCTGCTGCCATCGGAATTGCGATTGGCAACTTTGCCACGGAAATGACCGCGTTGTATGTCTGTCAGACACCAGGCACTGCGGTGCCCGTATTTCGTGATGAGGCGGTTTCGAACGGGATTGGCCCGGTCACGCGTACCGATCTGAAATTCGGTGTGCTGTTTGTGGATGCAGATCTTGACGGTCGACAGGACCTGATTGAGAACAACGGTCACCTGGAAGAGGATATTCAGCTGATTCAGTCCAGTCAGCGATATGAACAGGCTCCGCACCTGCTGTGGAACTGCGGAGCGGAACAGGAAAACGAATTCGTAATGCTTACATCGGAGCAGACCAGTGAGGATTTCCGACGTCGAATGGTGGGGCGTGGATTATCTGCGGCAGATATTGATGGGGACGGAGACATCGATCTGATGCTGTTTTCTTCGGGCGGGTCGCCACGACTGCTGCGAAATGATCAGCAGCTGGGCAATCACTGGCTGCGGATACAGTTGCGGGGAGTGACCTGCAATCGAGATGCGATCGGCGCAGAAATCCAGCTGCAGCTTGAAGACGGCAGCATTCTTGCCCGCAGTGTCATGCCGACTCGCAGCTATCAGTCACAGGTTGAACTGCCGGTCACATTTGGTCTTGGGAAATCGAATCAGGTACAGCAGCTGACAATTACGTGGCCCGGTGGTCAGCAGCAGCTGGTGAGTAGTCCGGCGGTGGATCAGCTGCTTGTCGTGGAGCAGCAGGTGCCTGCGGAATGAGCTGAGGGAATCCTGTTCAGTTGATTCCGCATCGATAGCGAGGATACTCCGGGTTCAGTGCAGATCAGCGCGTTCTGCCGACTGTCAGTTGGTGCTGACCGTGAAAGGCCTCTCGATGACTCAGGCTGGTGATTTTGGCGCGACCGGCGACGGGGTGACGGACGACACCGAAGCTCTGCAGCATGCGATCGATGAAGGTGTCGGTGAACTGCGGCTGCCGCGAGGCGTCTACCGGATTACTCGCCCGCTGGTGGTCTCCCTGTCGGCCGTGGGACGAACATCGATCTGTGGTGAGAGCGGGACACCCACGATACGAATGGACGGTCCTGGTCCGGCGTTGATCTTTCGCGGTACGCACGCCGGTACGGCAGACCCCGCTTCCTTTCAGGACGTCGTCTGGGAACGCGAGCGGCTCCCGATGGTTCGCGACCTGGAAATTACCGGGGGGCATCCTGAAGCTGACGGGATTCGTCTGGAGGGAGTCGTGCAGCCAACGATCAGTGGAGTGCTGCTGCGGAAACTGCGGACTGGGATTGAGGTGACCGGCAGGGCCCGCAATGTGCTCATCAGCCACTGTCATCTTTACTTCAACACCGGCGTGGGGATCTGGCTGAATGCCGTCAATCTGCATCAGGCAATCATCAGTGCCTCACACATCAGCTATTGCCGGCTCGGTGGTATTCGCATCGAAAAAAGCGAGATCCGCAATCTGCAGATCACAGGGAACGACATTGAATACAACAATAATCGAGCGCATCAGGTTCCGGATGCTGATGCGGTGCCGACAGCTGAGATTTATCTGGACGCCAGCGAGGGCAGCATTCGTGAAGGGACAATCAGCAGCAACACGATTCAGGCCACCTACAGCCCCGGCGGGGCGAATATCCGCATGATCGGCCAGCCGTTTGAGGCGAA
>JALQUR010000691.1 GCA_023260695.1 Planctomycetaceae bacterium | reverse complement strand
GGCAAGGTTTATAGTTAAATTTTAAATAAAGTTGGAGCAAACAATGGCCCATACACATGAAGTGTTCAATCAAGTTCAGGGTCATCGACGAATTCCTGCAGTGTCCTGTCGAGGGTTGCATAGCTGCGATCATCGCAAAGGAACAGAAATCTGTGGCCATTGCGGGCGAGCCCCACGACATTCAGGCATTCTGCCATCCACATGACTCCGTCAGCAGGGCTGCGAACGCTGTGTTCACGCCTCCGGTTAGTGATCTGTCACAACTTCCTGAGTATCGGATGATTCTCCTGAAGATCTCGAAACAAACTGAGGAATCCGAAAAGTCACCTGTTGCGGATACGTAGTTGTCCTGAACTCCGGTATAAAACTGCTGGAAGCCGCAGGCTCCGGGCAAACGGGTCAGGTTTCCTGCTGGTACGTCAGGCCGTTCGTCGTTTCTTATCTGCTATCCCGGTACTGGTATTGCCATGGCATCTGATACTTCTGCAGACGTTGAAAATCACTCAATTGAAACTCCATCAGGAATCTTTCGTCTGCCGGTAAGTTTTCGCTCCGGAACGGAAAGCGATCGGCTGTTTCGACCTGTGGAGCGAGAGTCAGATGCCGAGCTGATCACTGTGCGGATTCGCTGGTTTGGACTGGCGGTCGGCGCCTTATACGTCAATGTTTTGTCGTCAGCAGCCAGTCATACCGCGTTGAATTCGATGCTGGGCCTGGGCGCCGCATACGCGCTGGTTGACACGATCAGCAGCTGGCGTGGTCGTCTGCTGCTTACGAATTACCGCATTGTTATTTCCATCATGGAAGCGCTCTTTATTGGACTGCTGTGCCACTACGATACGGGAGTGAGCAGCCCTTTTCGGTTCTACTATTTCCTTTCACTGATGGTCTGTGCAATCCGGCATGACACCCGCGTTACCGTGATAACGTTTGCGATGCATGCCTTGAGTTACATTCTGCTTGGCTTCTACGGCAGTGATTACTGGGTTGAACAGAGTGCGGGTCTGCTGCCGGGAGAAAACCTGCAGACGGTAGTCATGACACTCGTGTTCCTGGGCTGGGTGGCCTGGGCCGTGATTTCGCTGACCGGGCTGATGAAGAAGGCGGGGCGTCGTCTGACTCAGGTGAATCAGGAACTGAAGGCCAGAGAAATGACTCTGGAACAACGAATTGCTCGACGCACCAAGGAACTGCAGAAATCTCAGGCGCTGCTGGTACAGCAGGAAAAACAGGCGGCGTTCGGTCTGCTGGCGGCCGGGATTGCACACGAAGTTGGCAATCCACTGGCCTCGATCAGTTCCATCATTCAATTGCTCAGCAGGAAGAATTCTGATGAGTATGTCAAGGAGCGGCTTTCGCTGGTTGATGGACAGCTGCAGCGGATCCAAAGAACTCTGCGAGAACTGACAAGTTTCAGTCGACCGGCAAGTGAGTTGCAGACTCCCGTGGATGTTCATGAGGCAATTCAGAATGCACTCAATATCGCCAAGTACTACAAACGCTGGAAGGACAAATCAGCTCACACTGTCTTTGCGCCAGGGCTGCCGCATATTCGGACCATTCGCGATCAGCTTGTGCAGGTCATGCTGAACCTGATTCTCAATTCACTCGATGCCATGGAAGAGGGTGCTTCGATGGAGATTTCCACGGAGTTAATTCCAGCGACGGAAACGCAGCCGGAGATGATCGGGATCCGTCTCCGAGACGAGGGCGGTGGAATACCGGAGGACGTACAGAAGCAGATCTTTCAGCCGTACTTCACGACCAAATCGCATGGGACGGGACTTGGGCTGTTCGTCTGCAGCCACATCACTCAGAACTCTCTGCAGGGTGAACTGGATCTGGTCCGGTCAGACGCCCAGGGGACCGAGTTTCTCGTCAGGATTCCGGCTATTCGTACTGAGTCGCGTTCTGACTCATTGAATTCCAGTAATCTGTGAGTGGCCCCGGTTTATACGGGTTCATGAGTGTTCGGTCGGTTTCCGGTCGATGTTCAGATACTGCAGTAAGGCCTCATAGTCTTTCTGCCCGTTGATGTTCTGCAGGCTGAGTAACTGTGGGTCGATGCGGCGAAGAACATCCACAGGAAGGCGAGTCGCAGCGGAACGGCGAAAGAGCTGTCTCAGTCGACGTTCGCCGGAGGCCAGCATCGATTCAATCTCATCCAGCAGTCCGGAATGAATGACGGAGCAGAGCGGAAACTCACGAGTACCGTCGACTGGAAGAACAGCAGCTGCCGTTTTGCACTCAGCAAACATCAGCGAGATTACGTCGGGCTGCAGCAGTGGTGTGTCACATCCTGTCAGAAAGACTCGACAGGGGGCACAGGTCAATGTGTGCAGCCCTGCCCGAATTCCCTCCAGCGGGCCGGCATTCGCCAGGTTGTCGCGGCAGATTGCCAGCCCATCCGGGAGTTGCGGCAGCAACTGGTCTGCTGCTGCCGCAACAACGATCTGAGCTGTGGGCAATGCCTGCCGGACGCTGTCGATGATACGTTGCAGAAAAGTGCTGGATCCGATCTGCAGACTGGCCTTGTCGTGTCCCATACGGGAGGACCGGCCACCACATAGAATGATGGCCGCGGAGTGTTCCCGGGGGGGCACTGAAATCAGTGTCACGGCTGAGATCGTTCAGGGGCAGCGAGGGTAACAAACTGGACGGAGGGGCGAGAGTTGCCAGTGGATGACGGACAGGAACTACAGCCGCTGCTGCAGCCATGGGCGTTGCCGGGAGCAGTTGTCCTGCGAAGCCGCCGAATGATGACAGCTGCGGCAAACAGGACTGTGACGAATGTCGCTGTTGTCTGCGTGAACATGACAGTGAACCGTAAGAACGCAGTGAACCGTAAATACAGAATGAATGTCAGGTCAGGTCCGTGAGTGGACCATCGCCGCAGAATTCGGGTTTTCCGAATGTCTCGATATGGTGTCCAAATCCATGAGCCAGCGACATCAGCATGCGGTTATGCGAGACCAGCGGATACTTCAGTGACCGTCCCATGCGGAAATCCAGTCCGTTTCCGACCATCACAAAAGGAATGTTGTTCAGTGTGTGCGAATTGCCCTGACCAAGTTCGTTGCCCCAGACGATCAGCGTATTGTCGAGCAGACTTCCTTCGCCATTAGGTTCTGGAGTTTCGGCAAGACGGCGTACGAGCCAGGCCAGCTGTTCGCAGTACCAGGTGTTGATCTGCGTGAGCTTTTCATGGGCTTCCTTGTTGGAATCCGGCTCATGCGACAGTTCATGGTGACCTTCTTCGATTCCCAGCCACCGCATTTTGGGCTGTCCGACAGAATTGGTGATCTGAAAAGTAGCGACTCGAGCGAAGTCATTGGCGAAACTGTTGACAAGCAGTTCCATCTGCATTCGCGTGATCTGCGGTATGTTGTCGTTTTCTTCACGAACACCCTGTTCCAGCACAGGCACTTCGTGATTCAGACTGGTTGTCTGCATGGACTTCAGCCGACCTTCCATGTCGCGCACGAATGTGGTGTGCTGTTCAAGCAGGCCTCGGTCCTCTCGGGAGATCACCTGTGAGATTCTCTTCAGATCCTGCTGTACAGAATCAAGAATGCTGCCCAGCAGTTCACGATCCTGCACCTGTCCATAGAGTTTGCGGAACATCTGGTACGGATCGTCAATCGGAGCAATCGGCTGATTGCCTCCGCTGTAGGACATTCGTGTCCACGTGTCGGCCCGGTCCGGTACCATTACTCCGAACTCCAGCGAGCCGAAGCGTGTGCGAGTTTCCGGCCGAGCCTGCAGAAAGCGAGCAATTTCCTGATCGATGGAGATGCCGCTGGCCCAGCCGGCGGGAGTATGTGAGCCGCCCTGAATATTGCCGGGGAAGAGTTCAATGCCGGTCAGCAGGCATCCCATACCGCGCATGTGGTTATCGCCATCACCACGAACTTTGTCGCAGAGCCCTTTCATGACCAGCATGCGGTCCTGAAAGTCTGCGAGTGGCTGCAGAATTCTCTTCAGGGTGAACTCTGCCCCTTCTTCATCCGGCCAGAAATCCCAGGGGACCGTGCCATTCGGGCTGAACATCACGACAAGTCTTTGTTTCCGCAGAGCCTGTTGTGATTCCTCGGCAAAACCGCTGAGGTTGCTGAGGAACGGAGCGACAGCGGAGTTAAGACCAAGCTGCTGCAGAAAGCTGCGTCGTGTGTTCATGCTGCAGAGTTCCGAATAGGCAGGAATTGAAGGAGGTAACGTGCGCGGAGTTGATTTCGCAGGTCTGTTATTATTGTCGGATTGACGGGGCTCTGGCAACAATCTTCGCCGGTGGTGTATTCCAGCCCCTGAAAGCGGAATGAACCGCAATTTCCACCTGCAGTCGGTGCAAATTGTACTGGTGCTGCCGAAAATCTGCAGTCAGCTCCGTGATCGTCTCCGGTCCCCATGCGAGGATCGGCTGCTGAATCAGGTGATGGAACAGTTGTCGCACAAGGGCGCGATGCGTTTCCTCGGTGCCGGCCAGGAACTCTGTCAGTTCGTGGGGCCCGGAGAATCGGGTCAGCCGGCCGTTGCGTTGCAGATACTGCCCCGAAGCATCAATCGGTCGGCCCATTTCGCTGTCCCGGAATCGACCAGCCGCATCGAAGTTTTCCAGTGCAAAACCAAGCGAATTGATGAGCTGATGACAAGTGGCACAGCTCTCGGGACTGGTCTGCAGCGCAACTCGCTCTCTTGTGTTCAGGTGCGGTGCCAGGTCAGGGGCAGCGGGAGCGACTGCAACCGGAGGAGGCTTTATTCCCCGGCCGAGAATGCCACGGCTGAGAAAAACGCCTCGATGAATCGGGGAGCTGGATTCAATGTAGGCCAGCGAGCTGAGCAGAAACGGGTGCGTTGTGACTCCGGCACGTACATCCGGTTCAAAGGAGACCTCCACAAAGTCCTGTGACGCTGAGATGTCACCGCCGTAAAATTCTGCGATCCGTTGATTCATGAACATACTGTCGGCTGTGAGCAGGTTCAGGAAGCTGGCCTTTTCTGACTCAACTGTCTGCTGCAGCTGCAGCTCAATTGAAGTCCGCAGGTCTGCAACCAGTTCCGGTGTGAACCCAGGGAAGATTTCATGAGACTTGTCGATTTCATCGACACGATCGAGCATCAGCCAGTTGCGGAAGAATTCCATCAGACGGGCATCTGCACGAGGATTGCGGACCAGTCGCCATGCCTGCTCACGCAGCTGATCGGCAGTCTCCAGTTCACCAGCGGCTGCGGCTGAGAGCAGCGTTTTGTCCGGGATGGAATTAAGCAGGGCAAAGGACAGTCTTGCGGCGCGATCGTACTGATCGTCCTGACCGCCAATTTCCCGATAGAGAAACAGCGGGGATTTCAGAGTGCGTATCACAATGCGTTTCACAGCCTGTTCGAGTGACTGCGTTGCCGCGAACTGATCGTTCACTACCGACTGCAGCAATTCGTCAGTCAGCGGGCGTCGAAATGCTGTCGCTGCAAATCGCTCGGCAAAAGCACGAACTTTCTCGGTCTTCTCTTCTTCGTTACGGTAGCCGGACAGTTCACGCAGATCCAGAACGATGGATTCAGCCACTTCGATTGCGGCCTGTGTTGTGGCATCATCCCATTCCGGTGATACGCTTGTGCCGCGTTCATAACCATCGCTGCGGTCATCAGGGGGGAAAGGGGTTTCTGTGAGCAGGACTTTGGGAGATGACACGGGTGTCAACGCATACTGAGGAATGGGCTGATCGACGCCCTGCGGTGGTCTCCAGTGAAGTGAGACAGAAGCGGATTTTTCACGGAACTTGAACCACTGCAGTCGCAGTGGGTAAAGCCGACCGGCAAGCAGAAATCGGCGTGCACGAAACTGTGTGTCTGAACCGGACTGGACCCAGACATCAATCAGTGGGTGTTCACGGTCATTGAGGTAGAGCCGTGCCCCGTTCTCAGTATTCAGGATCAGTTCATACCAGCCGCTCCGCGGTGGAATCAGAGATCCTTCCCAGGAAATCGCGAATGCTTCTTCAGCGATCTTCTCTCCGTCCGGGCTGAATTCTCCGAAGTCAAAATCGACCACGGGATCGATACGAGTGAACACTCGAAGGTCGCGGCGGTGACGTCGGTCCGCAAAGTACTCTGCCTTCAGGCCACGTTGTTCACCAGGCTTCTGAGCCCAGCGAAACTCAAGACCAAGGTCGGCAATCGCGTTACGGTACTGCGTTACAGTCAGACGGCTGAGTGCAACCTGCGGGGGATTTAGTCGAGCCTGTGCTTCCGGTGAATAGAACGCCTGCTGGATCCACTCTGCGACTGCGGCCGCATCGGCAGCGACGCAGTCCTGCGGTGATCCTTCCGGCATGGTGCGAGTAATCAGATCTGCCAGCTCGACAGTCGGACGATCGCCGAACAACGGAGCCGGAAACTCAGGTGTTCCTGCACCAGAGACGCCGTGGCAGCTTTGGCAATGATCTGCATAGATTGCCTCTCCCGGATGCGGTTCATCTGTCACGGCAGCCCGGGTGGAAGGAGCGTGCGAGAGCAGCAGGGCAGCTGCGAGTACTGCAGCAGCAGCGGCCGGAATCCGGAAGCAGTGGGAATGGCAGTCGGCTGAGAATTGCATGGATGGATTTCTGCGCGGGCAGGCAAGTTGCCGGTGATCAGGCAATGTTCTGGCGGGGAGAAGCACAGCAGCTTACTCGTTCCTGCAGTTTAGTTCCTGGCATGATGCGGCGGCAATCGTCAGATCTCTGCGGCGTGGTGCTTTTCAGACAGTTGGCGAGCAGCAGACCGGACGAGTCGAGTGAATTCGGACAGCACCAAAGCCGGTTGAGTTCTTCGCATCTGCATCGAGTGGGTCAGCAGAAATTGCAGCTGAGCATCTGAACGGCATTTTTTGCCGCTGTAAGTGCTGTTCAACACTTGGTTTGAGTCTGTGGCGGGGTTGATTTGCTGACCTCGCTCAGCCTATTATCCGAAGGTCAGGGAAGACATTGCGCACATTGAGCAGGCGACTGCAGTTCAGACAGCTCCGGCCACTGCAAATTCAGTTCAGGATGAACGTACCATGCCAGACCGTTCCATCGACATCGCAGGAAAGAGCTTTCTTTCCGGCCTGCTGCTGGCAGGGGTGCTGTGCGGGTGCAATGGAAAGTCCGTCAAGTACGACAACCCGGTGTTTTCTCCTCCACCACCGCGGACATCCGTCACGTCCAGCCAGATGCCGGCGGAGGAGAGTGAGCCCGGTGAAACAATTCGGGAGGCAGGACTGGAACGCGAGCTCGGCAGTGTGCTCACGGGTTCTACTGTGGTCGCCACAGTGAACAGTCAGCCGGTATTTCTGGATGATGTGCTGGGTGGTGTGCGACAGATGCTGGAAGCGGATTCGCGTCTGTCTGATGAGCAACGACAGGTTGTGCTCAGCCGCGAACTGGGTAAACGCATCGATAAATACACTCACGATGAAGTGGTGATGCAGGCAGTGAATCTGGAGATTCCCTCTGATCGTCGCGAGGCAATTCGGGAGAGCCTGCAGCCGGCGTTTGATGAGATTGTCGAAGGTATACTTGAGAAGGAAAAGAAGTCCTCACGGGATGAGCTGGACACTTTTCTGGTGACGCAGGGCACGTCGCTGCGAGAGCTGCAGGACAACTTCGTTCGCATGCAGCTGGTCGAGGGCTATCTGTCGACACACGCCAGGGCCTCCGCTGTGTTATCACGGCAGGAGCTGGAGGAGTATTATCGGCAACAGATACTCAGCTACACATCAGAGGAACAGGTTCGGTACGCAAAAATTGTGATTCGCTTCAGTGAGGCGGGCGGACGAGAAGCGGCGGTCAACAAGGCACATTCGGTGCGGAAGCAGATTGCTGCGGGACGCAGTTTTGCAGAACTTGCTCTGCAGGAATCACACGCACTCTCCCGGGAACGTGGTGGAGATATGGGCTGGGTGAAGCGTGGTTCCCTGCAAAGCAACATCGAAGAAAGCATCTTCGGACTGAATGTTGGAGGCGTTTCCGATGTGATCACTCTGCAGGATCGCTGTGAGATCTACAGCTGCACTGATCGGCATGCGGAGTCAGTGATTCCCTTTGCGGACCTGCAGCAGGAACTTGAGAAGGAATTGCTGCAGGTCAAAAAGCAGGAAGCTCGTCAGCGGGTTCTGGACGAGCTTGTGAAGGATGCTGCGATCACAAAGCTGTTTGCAGAAGAGCCTGTTCAGGAATCGGCGATTACGCCATTCTCCCGGGATGTACGCTGAATACGCCGCCTGCCGTCAGTCTTCAGTCACGCGTTGGAATTATCGAACAACCGGGCCGGATTCGCAGCAGTACCGTCTGTGTCAACATGCTCGCGAAGAGCCGCGGTGATACGCGCAGGACCCGCTGTGCGCAGACGCTGATCGGCAGCACCACTTGCGCTGCCGACCACGGAGCATCCTCAACGGCAGCAGTATGATTGTCATTCCGGCGTCAGCATCAGCGGTGATCCGTCTGCAGCGATGAGGTCTGTCACTGCCACGAGGTGCCCCGGGGCCAGAGGTGTCCCGGGGCGGGGTTTTTGCTGAGTTGACCGGTCATAGGGTGACTGCGGCGGCTTCGAATTCGCGAATGTCCGTCACGTGTCCCCGGATAGCTGCAGCGGCGACCATTGCCGGGCTCATCAGCAGTGTTCGGCCGGTTGGGCTTCCCTGACGTCCTTTGAAGTTGCGATTACTGGAGGAGGCACAGAGCTGTCGTCCCTGGAGTTTGTCCGGGTTCATTGCCAGGCACATTGAGCAGCCAGCTTCGCGCCATTCGAACCCAGCTGCAGTGAAGATCTGGTCCAGTCCCTCCTGCATGGCCTGCTGGCGGACAAGTTGTGATCCCGGAACCACAATTGCCTTGACAGATGCAGCCACCTGATGTCCCTGAACGACTCGAGCGGCTTCACGGAGGTCTGAGATGCGACTGTTGGTACAGGAGCCGATGAAGGCGACATCGATTGCGGTTCCCAGAAGCGGACGGCCTCCGGTGAGCCCCATGAATTCAAGTGCTTCGCTGATCAGTGTTCGTTCACCGGCCGGTACTTCAGCTGCAACAGGAAGTGGCTGACTGACACCAACGGACTGAGCGGGCGTGATTCCCCAGGTGACAGTCGGTTCGATATCTGCAGCGTCGAATGTGACGACGTCATCGAATTCGGCATCTGTATCAGAGGCGAGGCTGAGCCACCACGCAGCGGCTCGCTCAAATTCTTCGCCTGCCGGAGAGAATGGTCGTCCGCGAAGGTAATCGACGGTGGTCTGATCCGGGTTGATATAACCGCAGCGAGCGCCGCCTTCGATGCTCATGTTGCAGACGGTCATTCGTTCTTCCATGGTCATGGCGTCGAATGTTGTTCCGGCAAATTCGTAGGCATACCCGACGCCCCCCTGAACACCAAGCTGCTGAATGATGTACAGGATCACATCCTTGGCGTAGACACCGGGGGGCAACTGGCCGTTGACCACCACGCGGCGGACTTTGGGGCGGTTCAGAAACATGGTCTGGGTGGCGAGTACTTCGGCAACGTTACTGGTGCCGATTCCGATGGCAATGCTTCCGAATGCACCGTGGGTACTGGTATGGCTGTCTCCGCAGACGATCGTCATCCCGGGTTGTGTCAGTCCCTGTTCGGGACCGACGACGTGCACGATGCCCTGACGGCCATCGGACAGATCGAGCAGGCGAACACCAAATTCCTGACAGTTCCTTTCGATGGCAACCATCATTTCTTCTGCGAGTGCATCGAGGAAGGGGCGTTGCTGTGAGTCTGTGGGGACGATGTGATCGACAGTGGCAATGGTGCGATCGGGGAAGGCCACCTTAAGTCCACGGTCGCGGAGGATTTCAAACGCCTGGGGACTGGTTACTTCATGGATCAGATGCAGCCCGATCATCAGCTGGGTCTGTCCGCCAGGCAGTGTTCGTACGGAATGAAGGTCCCAG
>JALQUR010000604.1 GCA_023260695.1 Planctomycetaceae bacterium | reverse complement strand
CGTTCTTGTCGGTGCTCGCGTGCGGAGCGAGTTGGACGATCAGCAAGCATGTGAAGGCCTACTTTGTGCTGTTTCTCCTGTTGGAAACTGGCATGATCGGCGTGTTTGTGTCGCTCGACTTCTTCCTCTTCTACGTGTTCTGGGAGGTGATGCTGCTGCCGATGTACTTCCTGATCGGTGTCTGGGGAGGGCCTCGTCGCGAGTATGCGGCCATCAAGTTCTTCCTGTACACACTCGCCGGCAGTGTGCTCATGCTCATCGCCATGCTGATGTTCTATTTCGTCAGCGGAGGTTCTGCAGACAGCTTCAACCTGGTGGCTCTGGCTCAGCAGGCGTCTCAGGGTTCCCTGATGTCACCGGAAATGCAGATTACAGCGTTCATTCTGCTCTTCATCGGGTTCGCCATTAAGCTGCCGGCATTCCCTGTGCACACATGGCTCCCTGATGCTCACGTCGAAGCGCCCACCCCGATCAGTATGATTCTGGCGGGTGTACTCCTGAAAATGGGTGGCTACGGCATCATCCGAATCGCGTTCCCGCTCTGCCCTTATGGTGCTCAGTACTGTGCATGGGCAATGGTTGCCATCGGTGTTGTCAGCATTATCTATGGCGCTTTCGCGGCACTTGCACAGACCGACTTCAAACGGCTGGTTGCGTACAGTTCGGTAAGCCACATGGGCTATGTGCTGCTGGGACTGGCCATCTGGAAGATCAACGAAACCACCGGTGAGACTCTGAACTCCGATTACTGGCAGATGGGGCTCAACGGAGCGATGTTCCAGATGATTGCTCACGGAGTATCTTCGACTGGCATGTTCTTTATGGTCGGTGTGATCTACGACCGGGTCCATCATCGTGATCTGAATAAGTTCGGCGGGCTGATGGGGCTGATGCCACTCTACAGTGGTATGGCAGCCGGTCTCTTCTTTGCCGGACTTGGCCTGCCGGGACTCTGCGGATTCATCGGAGAAGTGTTTGTTGTCATCAGCACGTGGAGCTTCAGCCCTCCGCTGGCAGTGCTCGCGGCATCTGGCGTGATCCTGACTGCAGGCTACATCCTCTGGGCTTTGCAGCGTGTGTACCTCGGTGCGGAATACAAAGGTCCTCATGCTGAAGATATCACTCCCAGTAACGGTCGTGAAAACGCGGTTGCAGCAATCCTGATGGTTCTTGCTGTGATTCTTGGAGTTTACCCGGCCGTACTGTTTGATGTGATGGAACCTTCCATTCGGGCAATGGCTGAAGCCTCCGCTGAAGGTTGCCAGAATGCAATCTTCCAGCTTGGTGAGGCCCAGGCTTCGCTTGGACGCTGAGCATTCAGCCGGTTCGGTGCTGATCTGTTGCGTTTCGATTTCTCTGACTTCTGTCGGTAAGTGCTGCAATGCTGTTTTCCCAGCTGATCACCAAACTCATCCAGGACACAACAGAAAAGTCATTGCCACTCTTTGGTGTGGAGCTTTGTCTTTGTGTCACGATCGTACTCATGCTGCTGGTGCGGCTGTTTGGTGCTGATCGTCTGCTTCCCGCATGCATTACCGCAGTTGTGGGTGCTGCTGCCGCATTGACCTGCTCCTGGATGCAGTACCGCGAACTCTTTGCACAATCGACCCCGCTTTCAACCGAGCTCTTCACCGGGTTGCTGATTCATGACAATTTCACCGTCTACTTCAGGGCATTTCTGAGTCTGTTCCTGCTGCTCACTGTCGCACTGACCAGTCTCACAGGAATCCCGGATGAGGAAGATGGGCCGGACTTCTACTCCTTATTGTTCGGTGCCACGCTGGGAATGATGTTGATGGCATCTGCCAACAGCCTGTTGATGCTGTTCATCGCCGTGGAAATGGCCAGTGTGCCCAGCTATGCCATGGTCGCTTTCCTGAAGGGACGCAAGTCCGCCAGCGAGGGAGCTCTGAAGTATGTCGTATACGGAGCTGGTGCTGCTGGAGTCATGCTCTACGGCATCAGCCTGGTGGCAGGTACTCTGGGCACCGCAGATCTGGGTTTGATCGGCGAAAGGCTGACAGCAGTCGCGGCGGGCGGAGGCGGTGGGCTTGCAGACCCGGAAATTCGCACCGTAGCTCTCGGACTGCTGATGATTCTGGCAGGACTGGGCTTCAAACTGTCGCTCGTCCCGTTTCACTTCTGGTGCCCGGATGCCTTTGAAGGTGCCTCAGCGGAAGTGGCCGGCTTTCTTTCAATTGCCTCAAAGGCAGGTGCATTCGCACTCCTGGTACGGCTCTGTGTTGCTCTGGCTGATTCGCAGGGTGCAGAATCTCTGCTGGTTGCATTTGGGGTTGGACTCGGTGTCGTATCCATCCTGACAATGACTCTGGGGAATCTCGCTGCGTACGGTCAGAATAACCTCAAACGCCTGCTGGCCTACTCCACGATTGCTCACGCTGGTTACATGGTGATGGCAGTTTCTGCAATGCTGGTGATGCTCAGCGGGGCCTCCGGCCCAGGTGTTTCAGCCAGCGTCGCCAGTGCAATGGAAGGGCTGCTGTATTATCTGTTTGTTTACCTGTTCATGAACCTCGGTGCCTTCGCTGTCGTTGCTCTGGTTCGCAACCACACATTCGGCGAGACGCTGGACGACGTTCGCGGCCTGATCAGTCAGTCGCCGACTCTCTGCGTCGTGATGCTCATCTGCTTCTTTAGTCTCGTAGGTCTCCCTCCCTTCGGAGGTTTCATTGGCAAGTTCTTCATCTTCGCTGCGGTGTTCAATGCTGGTGGTGCCAACAGCTTTATGTACGTACTCCTGGCATTCGGGTGTCTGAACACTGTCTTCAGTCTGTTCTATTACATTCGGGTGCTGAAAACGATGTTCCTCGAGACTCGCGAAGAAACGGCTCGCCCTGTACCAGTTCGATTTGCATCGTGGGAATCGGCCTTTGTACTGACACTTGCGGGGTTTGTCCTCCTGCTTGGGGTCGCCCCCCACGTGATGAGCACAACCGCTAACTCCGCGGCTCAGGCCCTGGCTGTCCTGCAGTAATTCAGGAACATCCACCTCCGAGTGGCGATGTTCACAACAATTAGTCTGTCGACCCGGAATCTGCCGAGGCCTCGGCATTTTTGACCTGCCTGAATTTTTCGGATCCTGTCATGGCGTATGACGCGACAAACCAGCAACTGAATGGAATCCTGATTCAGCTTTCCAAAAGCCTTCTGCAGTATCTGTCTGAAGCTTCACCCTGGGTTCAGTCGGAATCGGACGAATCAGGTCGCCTTGTCAACTCGGCTGCCGCATCTCAGCGCGATGACGTGGGAGCAATTGCTCGCTTCCTGAACAGCCGTGAGCACTTCATTGACTTTGGGACGTTCCCGACGGAGTACACGGATCTGCAGTTCCTTGCCCTTGAATCCATGCTGGGCAGCAGCATCAGTGGCCAGCGTCAGATCTGCCGGTCCATTGAGCAGACATCTGCTGCAGTTGACCCGGCTGATACAGCTGCACTTGATCTGCTCGCAGGTATCCTTGCGAACGAAAAACAACTTCTGCAGACACTCGAAGAAGCTGCCAGCGCGACAGCGTGACCGCGTGAACTGCCCAGTTCATCTGCCGTATCAGCCACCCCCACCCGGCTTGACTGCGGCAGACAAATATCGCCAATCAGACCAGTTCTGCGGAACGTGGCATGGTTTCACTGCAGTTTTTTGCACTCATACTGGGGGAGTGTACCTGCATCACTGATGGATGCAGCTGCAGACAGTCTCGCGATCTGCTACTTCACACGGAACGCTGGATTTCCGACAGCCAGCAGAACCAGCTTGCGCATCGGGAATCCTTCATCGCGCAGATTTGCAAGGTGTTCACGAATCCATTCCTGCTCAGGCCATGATAATTCTCGACCCGCACCGTATGTGGTCAGATGTCGCACAAAGCTGAACGCAATCTGCTCGAGACGCTCCTCAATCAGATACGTGCGAAATGCCTCAAAACCCGGAACAGCAGTTCCATCGGGAAGCACAGAACTGCTGTCTGTCTCCCGAGTGTTCGGGAGACCAGCCGCATTAAACGCTTCGAATGGGAACCCCCATGGATCAATTCCACTGTGACAGCCCGCACAGCCAGGTTGATCGCGATGCAGTGCAAGTTTTTCACGCATGGTCAGCCCCCCGGCTTCATCCTGAAGTTGCGGAACATTTGGTGGTGGATCCTCCGGGGGCTCAGCGATGATCTTTCGAGCAAACCACGCCCCGCGACGGATTGGATGACTGTTCCTGCCATCGGAGAGCCCCGCAAGAATCGCTGCCTGTGAAATCAACCCTCCTCGAACTCCTGTTGAATCCGCTACAGCGATGAAATTGAATCCGGTTGCTGGAGGTAAATCGACGCCGTAAAACGCGGCTGTGGTCTCATCAACAACCATGAAGTCTGAAGCGATCAGATTCGCTGCGGAAAGATCGTTCTTCACCAGATGCTTCAGAAACTCGGAAGGCTCGAGACGCAGCCTTGCGCGAGCATCTCGCGTAAGTGCGCGAAATCGACTCTGATCAACTTCCACAACATCAAAGCGATGCAGATCCAGCCATTCCGCAGCAAACTGCTGAAAGAAATCATCCGCTCGCTGATCAGCCAGAAGTCGGTTCGCTTCCTGCTCCAGTTGCTCAGTCAGCTTTCCCTGCTCGGCAGAGACAAGCAAACGCTCATCCGGTGGACGATTCCAGAAGAAGTAAGAAAGCTTCTGTGCGAGTTCGTGCTCTGTCAGTGGCTCCGCCGCTGCTTCGCTGCTTTCCTCAATCAAAAACAGAAACTGAGGTGACGTAAGTGTGATGAGCATCGCTTCCCGCAGCGACTCAACGAACGAAGCACCGCTTGCAGCAGCATCTTCCCATACTCTCAGCAGTCCCTGCGTTTCCTCGTTCCTTACCGGTCTCCTCCAGGCGCTTGTTGCAAATCGATCCAGCACTACTCCCGCATAACGACGTGCGGCGTCCTTCACCGCTACCCCGCTGTCCTGCTGCATTTTCAGAGAGAGATCGCGGTCGGGGTGCTGTGGCAGCAGATTCTCCACACTCTGCGGTGGCCACTGTTCGAAATAGGGCCCCTGAAAGGTCACAGAGCGAACCTGTAGCCGCTGCCGACTCTGCCCGTCCGTATATTCACTGCGGACACCGATCTCACGGACCCCTGCGAGGTAGTTTGGATTCCCAGACTCCAGGTCCGGAGCGGGATAGTTGTTGATTGCATCTTCAAACTGATAGTCCTGCCACTCATCTGTGACCCGAACCGGCTCCCCGACGCGAGCCAGAGTGCTGCCGCAGTCCCGCCGCAGGCCTGCGTGCACTCCCAGAAGGGGAGCACGCGATCGGAATTCTTCAAATGTCCGCACCATGGGGCTGTTCGGATCAAGGACCGTTGCCATAACTCCGCGAATGCCGTCAGCATCTGGAAATCTCCATTGCACCGAGTGCGTTCCCGGGCTCAGTTCCATCACGACGAAGCCACAGATTCGTCCCTGATCATCAGCTGTTTTTTCCGGGAGCAAAGCTGCCTGTTTGCCTGTCACCGCGGCGTGCAGGCGTTGTTCACCAACCTGCAGCATGAGTTCACCGCTTGTCGATTCTGCAGCGAGTACCACATCAAACTGCACAAGACTGTGATCCTGCAAATCAAGGACTGCAGGATTCCCCCCTTCCATGCTCAATGAAGTCGAAGAGACAGTTGCAGCCACGGGGGTATTTGGTTCCAGCAGCATTTCGTTGGAAATGCTGCGAGCTCGCACAGTCACCCGAAAATCTCCATGAGCAGGAAGCTCTCTGAGGGAGATCTTGAAGTTTGCCCGCGGACCATAGGTGCTGGAAATTCCGAATAATTCGCTGCTTGGAATCGCAGGGCGCAGGAGCAACCCGTCAGCAGCGACCTCCCACGCTCTGCCGTGTGGATAGCCCGGAGTGCCGCGCACACAGGCAAACACGTTGTGATGGATCCCTTCAAAGTGTCGCCATTCCCTGATTGTGTCGTTGCCGACATATCCCTCTATGAAGTCAAACGTTCGCTGTAGCTGGAAAGGCACAAATGAACAGGAGATATCCGGTGCCAGCTCGGTAATCTTGTAGTGCTGCAGGGGCAGCAGGTCGCTGTTTGCACCCAGAATCAGTTTTTCCGCTGGCGGATCTGGGTTAATGTTCTCTCCCAGATCCACACGAAACGTCTGAACCACTGGCGGCTTGTCGGGATCCGGCAGTGCTTCCAGCAGTGCATCCGCAATCACTTCCATCAGCGTTTCCACCTGCAACGGAGCAATTGAGAGTGTTTCCGCCTGCGTTGTGAATCCATCTCGCGATGGCGCATCCGGGCTCAGTTGTTTCGTAAAATCCTCTCGTAGCCCCAGGAGTTCGCTCAGGCTGTTACGCAGCTGGCGGCGTGTCAGTCTTCGCGTAATTCCATCGTAGGGGACAGGTCGACGTGCGGCTTCCTCCAGCTCGGCTGCCATCCAGTGCTGCAAACGCCTGCGATCCGTGTCCTGAAGGTGGTCTTCTTCCTTTGGCGGCATTCTTCGGCCCTCAACCAGCTTCCGGGCCACTTTCAGTTGCCGTAGCTGCGTTGTTGTCAGCACAGGCCCCCAGTTGTCAAGCTGAACGCCGCCGCTCATCTCATCTGCATTATGGCAGCTGACACAGTGTTCCTGCAGAAGCGGTCGGATCTGACTGGAGAAAAGATCATCTGCTGCATCCTGTGCGGGAACTTCGCTGCTGCAGAGTACTGCGAGTGAAAGGCAGAGCAGGCCTGAAAGACCAGACCAATGATCATCACGGATAGAAATCAGACGGTGCACAGACATCGTTTATCTCTGGAGACTGAGCAACAGCAGAAACGGCACACATCCTGTGCCAGTGAATTCATGCAGGATAGCGGGAGCAGTTCGCCACACCAACCGGGGCGATCTGATGCACTCACTCAACGTCAGCATTCGGATAGCGGCAGTTTTTCTGCCAGAACGGAGCCGTTTGTGTTGTGAACTCCACAGCTCAACATGATCCCGTTAATGAGTATTATTGGCATAACACGCCTCATAGATCACCACCACTCGGCATAAACGGCCGTCGTCCCCCGCCGATTGCTCGTTCGATCGGCAATTTCTGCAGTTTGTCACAACACTTGTCGATTCACAGCATAGTGTTCCTACAGGACTTTCACTGCCCACGTGGGCAATCAGAGTTTTTCGTTGCAGAGAACCCGGGGGAGGTCACTTCCTCAGGTGCCATGAAGCGGTGCTGGTTGCACTGACCTCCTTTTGCACAAGTGCTTGCCTGTGCGTTTGGAACCAGGTGTGATACCGCTCAGAAGCAAAAACACCGCAGGCAAAGATTCACGAAGAAGATTCACCAGGGACTGGCCGCCATGTTGGTACTTAGCCGCAAAAAAGACGAGAAGATTGTCATCGGAGATTCCATCAAGCTGATGGTCATCGAGATCCGTGGCGACAAGGTACGACTTGGGATTGAAGCGCCCCGTGATGTGTCTGTACACCGTGAAGAGGTCTACGATGCGATCCGTCGTGAATCGACCTCCGAACCGCAGTCCTGAGTAACCGGTACATCTTTCTGCCCGGATTCACTCCCGAACTCCCATCCCTGTCCCGCTTATGCCAGGCAGTTTCTTCCCTCGCCGCTGCGCGCCTGCAGTCGGCAGAATCGCAATTCGCGGCCACCTCCATTACACTCACGCACTCGAATTCCTGACACAACGGTAGTCAGTTCGATTCCGGGCCAGTGCTCCAGCCGGCATCGGCCCTTCAGACAAAGTGAGTGCGATAGCTTTGCGTTGAGCAGACTCGCGCACTTTCCCGGGGAATTCCCTTCGGAGAGCAAGTGGCATGAGTTCAGATCAATCGTCAGAAACTGTTGCTTCCGTGCGTCAGTTTCTTTCTGACGTTCGCACTCAGGTTGGCAAAGTCGTGGTCGGACAGGACGTCGTTGTCGAACGTACCCTGATTGCACTGCTCACAGGTGGGCACTTGCTGTTGCAGGGGGTTCCTGGCCTTGCCAAGACACTCCTGGTATCTGTGCTGTCACGATGCGTTGCACTGGACTTCGCACGCATCCAGTTCACCATTGACCTGCTGCCCGCTGACATTCTGGGTGCGGAAATCCTCGACCAGCGTACAGGGGATTTTCGCACTCGCACCGGCCCGATCTTCACCAACCTGCTGCTAGCCGACGAAATCAATCGTGCTGCTCCGCGAGTCCAGGGTGCGTTACTTGAAGCGATGCAGGAACGTAAAGTCACGATCGGCGACGAGACGTTTCGTCTTCCCGCACCATTCCTTGTGATCGCCACGCAGAATCCTGTTGAGCAGGCTGGGACATTTGAACTCCCTGAAGCACAGCTGGACCGATTCATGCTCTGCCATCGTCTGCACTATCCCACTCTGTCAGAGGAGCAGACTATTCTTCAGCGCAATCTGCAACTGGGAGTTACTCGGCAGGATGGTGGTGCTGTCGTGCAGTCAGAATTTGATGTCCTTTCTGACGGCCCCTGTGGAGACATGGAACAGCTGATTCTGGCGATGGAGTCGGTGAACAAGGTGCACGTCAGCGATCTGTTCATCAACCACGTCATCCAGTTGATCCAGGCCACGCGTGAGCACAAGGATCTGGATCTCGGCTGCAGCCCGCGGGCGGGGATCGCGTTGACCCGCGCCGCTCGCGCAAGAGCATTGATTCACGGCAGAGACTATGTGACACCCGATGATCTGCTGGCACTTGCAGAAGACGTGATTCTGCATCGAATCAGACTTTGTTACGAAGCCGTTGCCGACGGGCGGACGTCAGCAGAGGTCCTCAATGAATTGCTCGCCGCTCAACTTTCCTGAGACGGGTCAGGCTGGAAGACCAAAATTGATGCTGGAGGTCGCGGCAGTACAATGGCAGATTCAGATGTCACAGCACTGATACCCCAGGCAAAGCAGTTTGAAATCCTGGCTCGGCGAGCGGCCGACAGCCTCAGCTATGGGACAGATGTGTCACCCAGCCTTGGCCCGGGTGTAGAGTATCTGCAGTCGCGCCCATATCAGATCGGAGACTCCATCCGGGCAATCGACTGGAGGGCAACCGCACGCACCGGGAAACCCTGGGTGCGGGAGTACGAGACACTGCGACAAATCCCATGCTACCTGCTGATTGACACTTCAGCTTCAATGTTCGTGACATCACATTCCGTCAGTAAACTCCAGACAGCCCTGCGTGTGGCTGGCGGCCTTGCACTTGCCTGTCTTGATCAGGTGCGACCGGTTGGAGTGCTGGGGGTCGGTGAGACCGACATTCATGTGCGTCCGACGCTCCGCCGAGACACGATCATGCAATGGCTGCTGCAGCTTTCAGCAACCGGTCAGAAGGAAGCAACAAATACCGGAGATCGAATCCGTCGACTGCAGTCAGCATTTAATTCGATGACACTGGTTATTCTTCTCTCTGATCTGCACGACCCCAGTGCAATGCCGGCACTCAAACTTCTTTCCGCTCGCCACGACTGTATCGCCCTGCAGTTCCGGGATCCGGCAGAACGTGGACTTCCTTCAGTGGGCTATGTTCGCGGCATTGAGGCAGAGACAGGCAGGCAGGTGCATTCGGTCCACCAGGGCACAGGGATCGACAGCGAGAATGTGATCCAGCCACTCAGACGAGCACGGGTCGACCACATGCTGATTGACACCGATCGTCCGTGGCTCGCTTCACTCCGGCAGTTTCTCAGACATCGTGGCGCAAATACCAGGAGTGCGAGATGATTGCAGCAGGACAGATCCGATGCATTGCAGCTCAGAATCTCCCCCGGGGCTCTGGAACCTCTGTATCGATCCGCAATGCCGAGCTCCGCAGTGCGAATCGCAGAGTCCTGTTGCTGCTGCTCTGCTTTCACATTGTTTTTTCCGCCCCGAAGCTGTCTCGGGCAGATGCACAGGAGCACCCCGACGAATCTGAAATCGCGACTGTATACGGGACAGCAGAACACACATCAACCGTTGGAATGACAAGGAAGATTACCCAGATCCTTCTTCCCGGCAGCGAACTGACTGGCGATTCACCGGAAGGCCGCCGGAACCCCATCACGATCAGGATCGACGCAGCTTATCCACATGGTGACGGTTTTCGATATGACCTGACATGGTCTGCTGACTTGCCAGGGGAATTCGATCTCGCTGATTCACTACGCCGAATCGATGGCTCCTCAACGGATGACCTGCCGCAGATTTCAGTTTCCGTCACATCGGTCCTCGAACCGGAGCGGCTGATACCAAATGCCGTGGAGCTCCCGCAGGGAAGCTGGGTGGGTGGCTACCGAGCGACAGTGACGCTGTTCTGGATCCTGTGGGGTGCCGGTCTTGCAGCTTTTGGTTTCAGACATCTGAAGGAGAAAAAACGAAATCAGGACCAGACGCCCGCCGACGGAGTCTGTCAGCTTCAGGCCATCAGCGAACTGCTCACACAGGCACTCAGCGGCGACTCATTTTCCGCCGAAGAAAAACTGCAGCTGGAGAAACTGATTATTTCCTTCTGGTCGACTCAGAAACAGCTGCAGGAGCTGCCTCCTCGCGAACTGCTGACCAGGCTCCGCGACGATCCGGATGCCGGCCCGCTGCTCGCCGAACTTGAACGATGGTTGTATGACCGACCGACCGCAGACGACCGCTATCTCAGAGAACTGCTTGATCCAATGCAGAAAATTCTGAGTTCGGCTTCCCTGCCACCTGACGAAGAACGGGGAGCCGGATGATGGAGAACGAGCTCTGGGAAGAATTCCTCGATTTTCGCGACCAGCTTTCCAGCCTTTCCTTCGAAAAGCCATTCGCTCTGCTGGCGCTTGTGATTCCCATTCTGTTACTGGTCAGAGCCTGGCGAGGAATTCGAGGACAGATTGCGTTTCCTTTCGACCATTCCGAGGTTTGCGTTTCACTGCCTGCTCGAATCATCCCTCGACTCTACGATCTGACGGCCCCACTTCTGCTCGCAGTCGCAATTGTCGCTGCGGCAATTCCGATGAAGCAGGGCAGCCCGGTAATCCAGCGACGTCTGACCAATATTGAATTCTGTGTTGACTGCTCGGGCAGCATGACAGCTTCGTTCGGAGAGGGAAATCGCTACGACGCGTCCATGGCCGCAATCAACCAGTTCCTGCACTTCCGTGATGGTGATGCTTTTGGCCTGACCTTCTTTGCCACAGATGTTGTCCGCTGGTGCCCATTGACAAAGGATGTCACTGCATTTGAATGCTCGCTTCCCTTTATGCGTCCCGACTCACAGCGTGCCATCGGCGGCGGAACAATGATTGGTCGGGCACTGACCAATTGTCGTCTGGTGCTCGAGCAGCAGGAATCCGGAGACCGTATGATTATCCTTGTGTCGGACGGGATGAGCGGCGATCTGATGAATGGTGGAGCAGAACGGATAGCCCGGGAGCTCAACGATTCATCAATTACGGTCTTCGCCGTCCACATCGGCGAATCAGAGATTCCGGCTGACATCGTTGCGCTCACGCAGTCAACTGGTGGAGACGCCTTCGTTACCGGAGACCCAGCAGCGCTCGAACGTATTTTTCAGCGTATCGACCTGATGGCACCTGCGGACATGGAGCAACGAGCTGTTGAATACGAGGACTGGCTCATGCCGGTGAGCCTTGTCGGACTGATCCTGCTGACCTGCTGGAGCATTGCGGGCTTTGGGCTGAGGTATGCGCCATGGTAGAGTCGTCTGCCGGACAGACACCGTGGCCGCTGCTCTGCGGGTCCTGCTTCTTTCTGCTTGCAGTCATTGCGGAATTGCTGCACTGGCAGAAAATCGGACGTCTCCGCGAACTTGTATTCGGTCCGCAGGGAAAAATCGGACTCCATGTCCGCGTGGCATTTGCTGTGATCCCGTGCGCTGCGGCAGGCCTCGGATGGGCACTGGCATTGCTGCTGCTGCTGCCGCCGGAAGTTCGTATCCCTGGCGAAGCAGGTGAAGTCGATTTTCAGAAGCTGAAACATCTTGTTGTTGTGCTTGATGTGTCCCCCAGCATGCGACTCCGCGACGCCGGCCCCGAAGGTGACCAGAGTCGAATGCAGCGAGCTCGTGCAGTCATGGCATCATGGTTTCGACGCGTCCCGATGAATGAGTATCGCGTTACGATACTTGCCACCTATACATCAGCGTTGCCGGTTGTCCGGGACACTTCAGACATCTCTGTGGTGGAAAACATTCTGAATGACCTGCCCATGCACTTCGCGTTTCGGCCTGGGGAAACAAAGCTCTTCAGCGGCCTCGAAGCGGCTGCCGAAGAAGCTCGTGGCTGGCGTCCCAACAGTGCCACCGTCGTCCTTGTCAGCGATGGCGACACCGTACCCGCGACCGGTATGCCACGGATGCCTCCCTCAGTATCAGATGTCGTGATCGTCGGCGTCGGAGATCCGGTCAACGGCACATTTCTGAACGGCAGGAACTCCCGGCAGGATGTCAGCACACTGCGGCAGACAGCCGCACGACTGCAGGGCTTTTATCACAATGCCAACGAATTGCATCTGCCTTCTGATCTGCTGGCCCGTCTGACTCGATCTGCGGAAGGGCAGGTTTCACCGCAATGGAGTACTCGGGACATCGCACTCCTGGTACTCCTGTGCAGTACAACTCTCGTCACCGTTATTCCAGTTCTGCTGCAGTTGCTGGGCAGTTCGTGGCGTCCCGGTGTCAGACAGAAAACAAGCTGAGCTTTCCGAGTGGATCTGGACATTCGGCTCAAGTCCCAGCACAATAGTGTCGTTTCCTCAGAAGAGGAAGTCGCCCAGTCAGTTACAGGAGAATCACAGATGAAGAAGACGATGCTCTGCATCTGGTTGTCCCTGCCGGTGTTCGGGTTTCTGTATCACATGACCGCAGGCGAAGCCCATGGTCGCATGGATCAGCTCGGCAGTCATCTCCGTATGGGAAGAAGGCTTGCAGCTCAGGAACTCTGGCAGCCGGCCATCAGCCAGTTTGATCATGCTGCGGAACTGGTGCCTTCCGACGATTCCGCGCTGCAGACACGTTTACGCCTCGAAAAGGCAATCGCCGGAATTGAAGGTGCCGGACTCCCGGACTCCGCAGCAGAACTGAAGAAGATGCTGACAGAGATCACCGCCAATGACGCTTCACCGGCAACTCGTTCTCTCGAAAATCCGGTACGTGAATCACTTGCTCGCTCACAGTACTACCTGACATGGTTGATGCGACTGGAGGGTGTCTCAGAAGAAGACTGGATGCCCGAGATTGAATCCGCCAGACAGAATTACCGACTGCTTGCAGAGCGTGCTGCAGAAGATGGAGACAGAACGGCAGAAAAGCGTCAGCTTGAAAACCTTGAATGTACCATTCGGTTGCAGCAGATGTCGCTCGATGATCTGCAGGGGCTGGCAATTCCACGACCATGCCAGTCCTGCTGCAGCAATTGTCGCTCTCGCAGGCCTGGCCCGAAAGCTGGCAAGCAGCCGCAGGACGCTCGCGGAGCAACTGCCGGTCCTCCGGCTGACGGAGCCGGCTCCTGAGTGTAGCTCGGCAAACATATTCTGATGCAGATTCGTGATGAGGAACCCTGAGCGGTTCCTCATTTTCTGTCAGCCTGTCGCCTGGATGAAGGCGCCTTGGAGGGGGAACCGGATGCTGATCGTTGCCAGAGTCGTTGGTTCTGCGTTGTTGATCTTCATCTCATCAGCATTCTCATTACTGTGTTCAGCATCGGCCATTGCGCAAGTCAAGGCAATCCCTGCGACTCGACTGGCCCCGTTGACTGGTGCTGCCAGGCAAGTCCAGGGATTGCTGCAGGAAGCACCGTCAACGACAGCCTCAGCCGTTCCGGCTGATGAGCAGATTGAGGCTCACGCAACCAATTCGGATCCGGATTCCCAGGCAGCGGAGAACTCGCTTCGTCTGCAGCAGCTGCAGTCGATGGAATTTGATCGACGCCCGTCGGCAATACTTCGAGCATGGTCTGAAGCTGCTCAAAACCCAGCTGGTAATTCCAGCCAGCTGGAGGGAAATGAAAACGGCGCAGACTCGGACAAGTCGGACCTGAGTGGACTTATCAGGCACCTGCAGTCTGCAGTGACACGCGGCAACTGGATGGAGGTTGCTGCACTGCTCGATAAGTTGCCGGAAACAGAGCGACTCAGTGCGTGGAATCAGATTCTTTCATCACTGCTGCAGGGCCCGAAGAATTCCACGAGGGCTCGCAATAACCAGGTGATCGGCGAACGCAATATCCTCAGGGCAAGTGATCTGATCGCTCTCGCTGAAATCAGTCCTCAGCGTCCTCTTGATGAAGCTGCAGCGTCCCGACTCGGTGCCCTCTCCACTACCTGCAGTAATGAAGGAGAAGCTCCAGGTGAACTGGTGCGATTGCTCAGTCTGCACATTCAGGATCCTCCCGACAACGCTCTGCTCAATCAGACAATTGCGGTGAGAATTCTGAATGCTGCCGGTCGCCACGAAGATGCTGCACAATTCCTGCCCACAGCTCCTTCGGAAGGAGAATCGTGGGATGCTGAGATGCTGCTGCTGATCGCAACAATTCGACATTCCGTGTGGCAGAACTCACGTGATCCGCAGGAACTGCGTCAGGCCTGGGATGCAACACTGGCCGCTCTTGATGCCACTGCTGTACCTGCAGATTCCCCCGGCACAGCAGACAGCGACACAACTGCAAAAACCAACACAACTGCAGACAGTGAATCCGAGCAGACAGGCATACTGGTACTGCAAATGGCAGTTCGACTTGCTCCTCTGCTGGAAGGCCAGCTCGGTCGGAACTGGCTTGACGACAGCTTTCGCAGTGAACTTCAGCGCGGAAGACGAATCATGCAGGGAATTGGCCAGGCTGCAGCAGGCAGCATGGCGACAATGGTAAATGATGTCGACGGGCGAGTTGGCATTCTTCAGCTTCAGCAGACAGCTGTCGACGCCCTGCTTGACCAGGCAGATGCAGAACCCGAGGAGTGGCGGGAAGCACTGAATCTGATGCTGATCAACTGGCTGCGAGAAGCCCGTTATTCGCAGCAGCATGACACATCCGCACAGCGGGGACCTCAGCTGCAGAGAGACAACTTTGGCAATTACTATTACCAGCAGGAAAGCTCTGCGATGCTGAATCAGGCGCGTATGCAGAGCGGTCTGCCTGACCCCATACCTGCCGGTCGGCTGCTGGATATACTGCCTGAAGCCCGGTGGCTCAAGTACCTTGATCCCGCTGTATTCCCGACCTTTGCAAGCACAATCGCTGAGCTGTATCTGAAAGTTCAGCAGGAAGATGAAGCATTTCCGTGGATTGAGCGGGTCGCTGACTCCCATCCCGACGAGGCTGTAACGCTGGTTCAGAACTTCCTGCAGACATGGGCCGCCAATCACGACCCTAACAGTAACCGCCGCCGAACTGGCGTTTACATGTTCTCGTTTGGATTTAACCAGCGTCTGAACGCAATACCGCTCACAAGATCGCACCAGCAGCGCAATCTTGCGGAGCTTGCCAGATGGGTCTCCAGGATCAGATCTCTGCAACTTGAGGGGATTGAACAAAGCTGGATTGCCACGGCATTTACGGGCATCCACAGCTCTGCTGAGGTGTACCAGCTGGAGGACCTGCAGACCGTCTTCGGAGATGCTCAGGGAATCGAACCGCAGGCTCTGTCCATCCTGCTGACTCAGATGCGCAGTAACCTGGCGACGATCTGGCGTTCTCCGCAGGTCCAGCAGAACAGTCAGACCAACCGTCGGAAACAGGAAATCGAAGCTGAAGTTGTTCGTGGCTATGACTCTGCAATCGCACTGTGCACAACTGCCCTTGGTCAGCACCCGGAGAACTGGCAACTGATCATGCAGCAGGGAGCACTTCAGCATGATCAGGCCAATTATCGCAACGATCTCGCCCGCTCCTCTGAGTTTCTGGACCAGCGTAAACAGGCGTTGAGTACACTTCAGGCTGCCGCTCAGGCATACATCAGCGGTATCGGCGAACTCGACGCTTCTGAATACAGCGTAGAGGCCTTCAATACCTGGTTCTATGCCAGCCTTGGGGACGCTGATGTCAGACAGATCACTCCCGAGAGAAACCCTCTCTCCGACCAGTTCCAGATCATCGCAGGCAAGCTGGAGCAGCTTCCGGAAACATCACGCGATCAGCACAAACAGATGTTCGCGAACGACCTGTTCGCACGGATGAGCGGAGTCAATCCGGCGGTGAAATATCGTTACATCCGAGAAGGCCTCGGACTGGTCGGAGACCAGTCACAGGCACTGGAAGCCACAAAAGTACTTGAGTACTACAGTGACCTTGTTTCGGAAATCAGCCTGCAGGCTCAGATAGATGGTCCACTTCATGTTGGCAGTCAGATGCCGTTCGGAGTACTCGTGTCGATCCGACACACTCGCGCCATCGAACGAGAAGCGGGGGGATTCTCGCGTTATCTCCAGAACCAGAACAGTGGTGGAGGTTACTTCTACAACAACGGACGACCGAATGAAGACTATCGGGACAAGTTTGAGGATGCAGCCCGGCAGGCTCTCGACGAACACTTCGAAGTGCTGTCCGTTACGTTTGAACCTGAATCTGTTCAGTCCATCCCCGAAGCCGAGCCTGGCTGGCGAACGACCCCATATGCATGGATTCTGCTCAAGGCACGCGGACCGGAAATTGATCGTCTGCCATCTCTGAGGCTGGATCTCGACTTTCTGGACACCACCGGATACGTTGTGCTGCCTGTCGAAACAGCGCCTCTGGCGATCGACTGTTCCGATGATGAATCACTGCCACCTCGCCCTTTTGAAAATCTCGTGGTCACCCAGACACTTGACGAGAGAATGTTCAACGAGGGCCGGTTGCTGCTTGAGGTCAAGGCAACTGCTCTCGGGCTTGTCCCGGAACTCGACAGTATCCTTGATGTCAGCTTTGCAGGTTTTGATGTCGCATCCGTGGATGATGGTGTCCTCTCGGTGTCCAGCTTTGATGATTCGTCTCAGCAACCTCGCGTGCTTTCAGAACGGATCTGGAATCTGACACTGGAACGCAATGACCAGCAACCGCCCGCCGACGGTTCGTTTCTCTTTGCTTCTGCCGGAATCGAGGACGTTGAATTGCTCTACCAGCGATTCAACGACGCAGATTTAGTAACGGTCGAGCAGAAGATTACACTGATCTCTGCAGCCACAGGCAGCACTGGTTCCGGTTCGCGATTCCAGACTCTGACCGCGGTGCTCATGCTGATCACTCTCGCAGCAAGCGGTGTGATTTTCGTACGCACAAAAAAGGCCTCAGCTTTGTCGTCGGCGGCACAAAACCTCCGAGTTCTTCCGGAGACGCTGGATGCATTTTCAGCGATTGGGCTCCTGCGCGGGCTGCTTGATGAGTGTGAGCATCCGGATCAGCGGGTGCAGATTGAACAGGCAATGCAGTTGATTGAGTCTCAGTGGTTTGCCAGCGGCAGGCAAAAGG
>JALQUR010000538.1 GCA_023260695.1 Planctomycetaceae bacterium | reverse complement strand
GGATAAACACCCAGGTAGAACGCTCGAGTCAACGTCACCTCATGCTGATGCTCATTCTCCTTGCGGTCCTCCTCATCCCCCGGTGAACCCATCAAAAACCGACCCGGCGGGATCAGACGAAACTTCATACCGATCGAATTGGTGATCTCGATGTCATGGCCATGGTCGATTGCAAACTGCACTTGTGACTTCTGTGCGACGGCCCTTTCTGCCGCTACTCTTTGCTCTTGTGACACGTCTACTTGCACTTGTGACTTCTGTGTGACGGCCCTTTCTGCTGCCAACTCTCTTCGCTCTTGCTCCAACCACCAGTTCACTCCCAGCGTTCCACACAACACTGCTCCTCCACCCAAAATCCACTTCCGTCGCGTCATGCGCGTTGCGGCAATCGTCTGCTGACGCTCTTGCATCTCCCTGCGTTCATTAAAACACGCACTCCACTGTTCCTGTGCTTTTCCCAGTAGCTGACTGTCGCTCCAGTGATAGCGTCCCTGCTGCTCAATCAATCGCGACAGCGGGCCCCAGTAAGCAAAGGGAAACGGCGTCTCCTGCAGCACTTCCGCACTCGGAAGCTGACTTCTGAGCAATACTGCCACGTCATCCTCACTGGCTGTCTCCAGTTCCCTCCGCGCAGATTTCAGACGCGCGACAAGACGATTCGTCTCCCGACTTAATACCTCGCGATAGTGAGCCTCGGCGGCCTTAACGGCTTGCCCGGAAAGCAACACGTTCTGACAGCGCAACGAAAGCTGGATCAGGTCCGCAACACTCCGACCACTTCCTGAAGCCAGCTGCTGAAGTCCCGCTGACGACGGATTCCCATCCTTGTCAAGCAAACGCTGCAGCTGTCGCACCAGATCTTCATCGCCCGCAGACGCCAGGGAAAGATCCGCCTCCGTCTGTGCAAGCTGCGACTTCACAGAATCCCGCTGCATCTGCAACTCACGCAAGGCCGGGTGAATCTCCTCCGAAAGATCTCGCAGGGCTCGCTCAAGATCAACGATCTCTGCACGCAGCTGAGCAATCTGCTGGGGGGCCGGGGGTAGACCCTCAACCTGAACCGGAGCCACACGCCGCTGCTCAATCCGGATCACCACGTCACTCAGGTTCAGATCGGTAGCGTGCACGACCGGAGCAACGGCGGTGTTGATCCCCACAGTACTGCCCAGCTCCTGCAGCACATTCTGCAGAGCCGACTGCAGCATCGCCATGTCAGCAAAGCGGTCCGATACCCGCATCTTTAATGCTCGCTGAACAATCTGATCCACACTGCGTGGTACCGCACCGTGCACCACGCTGGGAAGGTCGAAACTGCCAACCGGCAGTTCACCGGTGAGTAATTCATACAGCACGACTCCAGCACTGTAGACGTCAGCACGCACATCAACATCGCTGGCATCACGACGCTGTTCCGGGGCCATATAATCCGGGGTCCCCAGCCAGTTGCCGGCAACGGTGTGCCCCCCACCGTCGTGTAGCCGACCAATTCCAAAATCTCCCACCCGCACCTGCCAGTGCCCATCCTGATCGCGTGCAGCAAAGATGTTTTCCGGTTTCAGATCCCGATGAACTGTCACACGATGGGCCACACTCAGCCCCCGACAGACACCCACCAGGATTTCCAGAATCTCAGCAAGTGGCAACACCGGTCCCCGGTCCGCCGCTTTCTCCCGCAGAACATCACGCAACGTGCCGCCAGGTACCAGTTCCATCACCAGAAACAGCGCGTTCCGATCCGACCAGAAATCAAGGTCATAAGTCTTTACCAGATTCGGATGACGCAGATCTCGCAACGTCCGCGCCTCGTCACGCATTCGCTGGCGAGCATCCTGGCTGCCGCACAGCTCCGGCCGCAGCAGTTTGACCGCACGATGCTCCTCACTGGTCTGATCGAAGACTTCGTATACGTCGCCCATCCCCCCACCGGAAATGCGACGCACCACCCGGTAACGCCCCGCAATCAGCGTTCCCTCTTCCAGCTGACCCGCGGGCACCGGAGGAGTCCGTCGCGTTTCCCGGTCACCAATGGTCCGGGCAACCAATGGCTCCGGCTCCGAAACAGCCCCGTCAGCCCCTGTGCTGTCACTCTGACCGGGTTGGCGTGTGGGAATACTGCCACGCGTTCGCTTGATGTTCCCCATGAGCTTTTATTCCTGATGCAGCTCACAGCCGTGTCGCTGACAGATCAGTTCGATTCCTGATTGTTTCTTTCCTGATTCGCTGATTGCCGTTGACCGGGCAGGTACTTGTTCAAGGCAATCATCAACGGTGTCAGGAACGTGTATTCTACAAACATCGGATGAATCTGATCAATCGTGGGACGGTTGCCGTCGCCGCTGGTGGTTGGTCCTCCCAGTGCAGAAGTGGGCAGGAAATAGCATTCATCAAATCGACTTTGCAGCTTCCCGACCACGCCCTCCAGCATCCGCCCCTTAAACGACTGCTGCCACGCCGTCGAGGTCTCCGGCGGGAGCATCTTCTCCATTTCCTGCAGAGCTTTGAGAGTCATTTTTGAAAGCAACTCTGCCACGACAATCTGGAATTCGAACGTGGATAACTGCGTCAGGTCACTCAATCTGTCCCTGAACTGCGAATCGTCCAGGACTTCATATTCCCGCAGCAGTTCACGGAATTTCTGCAGATTCGGTTCAACTGCCGCAAAACTCTGCCACGCCGGTCCGGCCGTACCTGCTTCCCCAGTGCTGGAACTGCGACCATCATTGACCAGCAATCCGGCCTCGACAAGTTGCTGCATCATCCGGGTCAGAATCAATTGTTCATTTTCACTGCGCCCCGGTTCACGTTCTGACAATGCATTCTGGTCGATCAGCAGATCTGCCTTGGGCAATACACAGATAAAGGGAATCTTTCGCATTTCTTCATTCCCTAATTCCTCTTCCAGCAAATGACACAGCCTGTGCAGCAGGATTCTCTGGTCGACCTGTGACCCCTGCTTGTCTTTGCGACTCTCTTCCGTCTCCCGACTTTGTTGCAATCCCACCTGAAATTTGTCACTGGAGCGTTGGATATCCTGCAGGAAAACCGTGTCACACCACAGGTCGTACAGGAAAACAACGGCATTCGCTGATTTCATAATCCGTCGCAGTTCAGAATCCGCACCGGTTCCCGAAATCAATGAGAACACCGTTTCACCGGGAATATCCAGCAGGCTGATCCGTATTTTCGCTTTTCCGTCGGGCAGCTCCGCAGCAGCCAGATTGACGGTGAAGTTATTCTCCGTGGGATCACTCAGGCGGCCGTTCCTGACGTCGTCCCGAATTCGCTCCATGCGTAACAACGATTC
>JALQUR010000442.1 GCA_023260695.1 Planctomycetaceae bacterium | reverse complement strand
TGAGACTTCAACGCCTCGCACACCTGGGTTCGAGTAGCATCGCTGAGCGGAACCGCTGAGCGAACTTTGACACGCTGACGCCCGTTTGACCGTTCCTGCAGACGTATCGCAACCTCCCGTATCTCCGGGAGCAGTGACAATCGCCCGTGGCGAGCCAGCACCTGCAGGAAATTTATGAAAAATTCCGAAGCAACAGAAGCAATGACCGATGTGATCAGCGCTGACTTCCGACTGCGATTCAAAGAGTCACTCAACAACAGTTCACGATACTCGGGATTGGCTGCCAGCACGTCGTCCAGAAACGAAGACAGTGTTTCCACTGCATCCTGCTCACCGACACGCTTCGCACCGTCGACATACGCCTGTGCGTACATCGTCGCCACCGCCTGCACACCGGGTTCTTCCAGTGATCGTTCAGCACGACTGTCTACGGATGCATTCGACATAGCTCAAACCCAACCACGCTTCTGAGATGAGTCACTCTTCAACGACAATCACTGACTGACAAACAGCACACGTTGCTGTGAGCAGAAGTCTCCTCAACCTGCAGCACATCCGGGTACGGAATAAGCCAGCAGGTCTCACAACAACAATCCATCGTCAATCATCCGTCACCGACGATCAATCGCAAACGCTCAATCGCCGACGACCAGCCAACCAGACGACCGGCCAACCAGACGACCAGCCAACCAGCCAACTACGAGGATCCGCTGCAAGAGCGGCCCCTCCCAGAATCCAGCAACCTGCCACTGGCAGGAGCCAGTACGCCACAAGTCGATCCGACTAATCCTTCGGAGTCCGCCAGACGAAATGCCCAGCAGACACTGGACCACGGCACTTGCCCTCAGCAACTGCACTGCAGGGAGACTGCACTGCAGAAGCCTCGAACCACCATTGATCAGCCGAAACAAAACCCAGAATGAAAAATCCGGTGCGAAAATCGCCACTCTTGCTCGCTGAAAACAGTCGAAGGACTGCGTTCCCGTCAAAACCCTGGCCCACCGTCAGTCCGGTACACCACCTGACAGGAATCCGGCAACAAAGGTCACTACCAACCAGGGGTTGAAGCCCTTGATCAGGCAGAATCCAAGCCAGGCCGCATCACAAATCAGGAACTCAGCTGAGACAACGCCTCGCTGACAAGCCGCTCCTGATCTGCCTCAGCAACCGCCCGCCCCAGAACTTTTTCAGTCGCAAGCACGATTCGGCTATTCGCCTGCTTGAACACCTCAGCCAATGCCGCATTCGTAGCGAGACGAATCTCTTCCTCAGCCCGAGTCTTCATGGAGGTCACCTGCGCTTCCGCACTGGCAACGATATCAGCCGCAGTACGCTCCGCATCACGCTTCGCTTCGGCGATGATCTCACTGACTCGATGCTCTGCTTCCTTGAGTTTCTGCTGGTACTCAGCAAGCCTCTGCTCCGACTGCTTGCGGTTCTCTTCCGCCTGAGCAATCGCTGCGAGAATACCGGACTCTCTTTGATCAAGCCCATCAATGAGCGGCTTCCAGGCAAACTTACCCAGAACGACAATGAAGAACACGAACACCACAAAGGACCACAGAGCGAGATCGCGCTGAAACTCCATCGGCACTCCCGTGTCATGCCCACCGCCATGACCGTCACCATCGTGACCGCCATCAGCATGAGCACCCTCCGTCTCCACCGGCATCACCGCCATAGCAGACGAAGAAACAGATGCAAATACAGCAAACAGCACGACTCCGCAAAGCAGAAATCGACCGAACCGCTGGAATGAACTGCACACAGATATCATTTGAGACATCCCATGTTCAAAGAAGCACGGCAAGCACTTACTCAGGAAATCATACAGACGATCAGGCCGATCACTGCCGCACCTTCAATCATCGCAGCAACGATAATCATGCTGCCCTTGATGTCACCAACAACCTCTGGCTGTCGAGCCATGCTCTCGAAGGCAGCAACAGACAGTCGGGAAATCCCCAAACCAGCCCCAATCACAACCAGACCGGCACCGATCGCACCACCCAGCTGAATCAGGGCGGTCGCTTCTTCAGACGCTGCTATTGGTCTGCTGCGAGACGCAATCTTGGAAGAGTTGTCGATCTCGACTGAGTCTGAATTTGAATCAAATTTAAAAGATTGCGCTGAATTCACTGTCGTCGGCTTGCGCTATCTGCGCT
>JALQUR010000417.1 GCA_023260695.1 Planctomycetaceae bacterium | reverse complement strand
CGCCTTCTGTTCCCAGAACCAATGACGCATAACGCGTGCGATGCCCGTGCGCATTTGCCGCCACCTGGTCAATGGAAATATTGTTCGTCTTCTCAGCACCGACCATATCGGCACCAGTCGCAAACACATCCCCGGAACTGTGGCCTCCCAGGTTCCATCCCCCAGCGTGATCCAGCCCACGAAGATAAGTCACCTCATCCTTCAATCCCGCGAACGGTTCAGTCGAACGATTGAATGTGAGCGGTCCCGCATCGCGGCATGGCCACCAGCTCCACTCATGGTGACTCGCATCCGCGTCGCCCTTCTGCAGGTCCTGCAACCCCGACGGTCCGTCAGGCATGTACGCCCCATACGCGAAGTAACTCACCAGCATTCGCTTCGGCAGCTCATCGCGCGCCCCGGCAGCCGCGAATGAATTGCCCGCGGTCATGCCGTTCAGCAGCGGAAGCCCCAGAGCAATCCCACCCCCGCGGAGCATTTCGCGACGATTCACGTGCCATGATTGTTCGCTCATTGCAGCGCTCCCGTCTGTCCACGAAATGTGCCACTCTGGCACACCAGCACAATCAGATCCCGCAATGGAAATCCATCGCTTGCCGCCTGCGCAAGAATCTCATCCACCGCACTCCGATCACGATACGTCAGCTCACGTCCCAGTGCATAACTGAGCAGACGTCGCGTGACGTTCTGACCGATATCCGGGAGTCGCGATTCGAGCAGGTGCCGCTTGAGCTGATCCATGCCGTCCACTTCCGGACCGTTCGGCACCCGCGCACTCGCCTGCACAGATTCCGTGTTCACAGACTCAAGATATCGCAGATACCCGCTCAAGTCGCCGTCTTTCTCCCTGGCGAATCCTCGCACACGCGTTCTCTCCTTTGGAACCAGCGGCTGATACTTCCCTATCGCATTATAATGTTCAAACGGGATCCCCCATGGATCAAGCCGAACGTGACAGTCACTGCATCCCTCCGTATTCCGATGTCGCGCCAGCAGATCCCTGATGGTCAGCGCCTGCTCAGCTGACTCCCCAGCCGAATCGCTCAGCGCGGGCACCTCCGCCGGCGGTGCCTGCACATGCTCCCCCAATATCGCCTCCCGCAGCCAGACAGCTCGATAGATCGGATGCGGAGCTGATCCGGTGCCATTGCCGATCAGCACTGAGCCGTGCGTGAGCAATCCGCCAAGGTGATGCTCCGGCTGCAATGGCACAGGCTGCATCTGTACTCCCTCCACGCCGCCCACACCATAATGTGCCGCCAGCGGCTGATTGAGCATCGCAAAATCGGATTCCACAAGCTGGCTGACTCCCGCGTTGCGTCGAATCAACTCGCCCACGAAACTCACCGTCTCATCCAGCATGTGATCACGAATCGTCGGGAGATACGGCTCCTCCGTCCCGGACCGCTCCCCAGCTTCCACGTAATACAGAAATCGTGGAAACAGATCCTTGTTGATCGGAACCGTCTTCATCTTCAGCAGACTCAACCACTGAGTGGTGAAACTGCTCACGAAATCCCGCGATCTCCCGTCAGCCAGCATCCGCAGCACCTGCTGCTCAATCACATCCGCATCATCCAGCCTTCCCGCCGCTGCCAGCCTGAGCAATTCCTCGTCGGGCATACTCGCCCACAGAAAATACGACAGCCGTGAGGCCAGCTCATGCTGTGAAGTGGTTACTTCCCCGTCGCCAGTCGTGTGCAATAGAAACTGCGGCGTCACCAGCACCAGGGCCAGCGTCTCACGCATTGCCGCCTCCAGACTGACAAAGTCCGGCCGCAGCAGTTCATACACCTGACAGAATCGCTGCACTTCTTCAGCCGACGCCGGCCGGCGATACGCCCGCGACATAAATCGCTCAAGCACCTGCTTCACATACGCCTGCGGATCACTCTCCCGCAGCGGTGATTCAAACAGCACGCGAGAGTGATGTTCCGGCGGCCAGACGTCCGTAACCGGTGCTGCAAATTCAATCCAGTCCACCACAGCCCGCGGCATCTCCGGCTGACGCGGCCAGTACAGAAAACGATTGTCATCGTTTAATGTGCCGTCGTCGTAAATATTCTGCGGAGTGAGTGTCAGCGAATCCGGCTCCAGCCTGCCCCGCTGCACTTTTCCCTGCTGCACCGGAAAATTCTCAATCCGCCCCCGCAGTTCATATACGTGCGGCCCGTCCGCGGAACTTCTCAGCTCCACCAGACCAACAGGTTCAACTTCCTGAGTCGAACTGTTGATGTTCAGGTTGTATCCCAGCACAAACCGCAGCGGGAGCACGTGGGCAGCATTCGGAAATATGGCCGCAGCCTGAAAGCGAATGCGAAATTCACCCGTTGCAGGAAAGTCGCGAATCACCATGCCCTGACCCGGAGTTCCTTTGGGGGAATTGTGAATGCAGATCTCGTTCCGTTTCTGAACGGAACCAAAGCCGTTCTTTACCTCCTGATCGTTCCATTCCTGTCGAGTCACCTGCGTCTCAGGCCGCTCCGGTTCCACAATCACACTCGCCATCACGCGTCGAGCAATCTCCAGATAGCGATCGATCTGCTCCGGCCCCAGCAGCATGAACTCCGCTGTGTTGTGAAACCGATACGGCCTGACCGGATCCTTTGGCAACGAATCAATTACATGCAGATCCACACCAAGCAGATCACGCAGCGTGTTCTGATACTCAAAATTCGTCAGCCGCCGAACATTCGCTGCCGCAGTCACCTGCTCCGCCTGCTCAACATACGCCCGAATCCCGGCATCAATCCAGCCCGTGATTGCCTGCCGCCGAGCGTCCTGCGGCTGCGGCTCCCCCTCAGGAGGCATACTGCCCGCTTCAAGCACGTCCAGAATCCTCGCCCACTGCTGCACCGACTGCTCAGATTCCATCCTCCCGTCAACGGTATGCAGCGTCACCATGCCCCTGCTGTCGTCCGGACCATGGCAACGCAGACAGTGCTCCGCAAAAAATGGACGCACCAGCTGCTGGTACTGCTCGTCACAGACACCGGATCCGCTCCAGAAAACCAGCATCATGATCAGGTTCGCCCGGCCGCAGGCTGTCCGCCAGGCACTCCGCAGATACCGCGCACGGCGAATCCCCGACCACCCTCCACGAAACCAGCTTGTCCGATCCAGTTTCACCCGCGTCCACTCCACGCTTAAAACAGCTGGCTGACGGCTGACTGCGATGGCCAAACGCACTCCCAGAACAAGAAGCAATGCTCCAGGCAGCACACGTGCCCTCTGCACATCATCTTCCGGAATCCCGCTCAACGGCCAATGCGTACGCTGAAAACTGCTTCTGATTGCTCTGAGCCAGCTCATTGCCGCCAGGCATCTCGGGATAGCTTACCAGATAATTCTTCTGGTCGATCAGATTGAGCACATAATGAGTCGTGTCGGGTGGGAGCTCCGCCACAACAGTACCATCCTCCTGCACTGAAGCATGCGTGCGAAACCACTCCTCGTAACGCTCGCTGCCATTCTTCGTGTAGATCAGGCTCGCTCGTGATACGTTCGATCCGCGCTCTCGAATCTGAAACGTCACCGTCATTCCATCCTGCCGATGTGCTGTCACCAGCGGCACCTGACGGCCGTCACGCCCCGCCCCCCGAAACGACGGATTGTTGTACGGATAACTGGCCTGCATCTCTTCCAGAAGCTCTGTGAGTCGCCGATCCATCTCCGCCGCACGCTCCGGTTCTGACTCCGCCAGATTGACCGCTTCCTCAATATCAACCCGCACGGATCTGCCACTCTCAGTTCGGTACAGCCGATACAGCTCGAGCGGAACGCTGCTGGGATCATGGCGATGGTTATAGTTCCGTACGAGT
>JALQUR010000364.1 GCA_023260695.1 Planctomycetaceae bacterium | reverse complement strand
ATCCATTTTCCGGTGCCGGGTGTGTTGGCGCGATCTGCGAACTGAATCAGTGTCAGAACGTGGGCTGAGGCCGGCTGGGGCGGGATACGTTCAGGTGTTGCAGGCTGGTTAAAAGACAGGCAGCACCCGCAGGGGAGTGCTGTGTTTTCTGAATTGCGTCAAACCACAGCAGGCAGCACATGTCGTGGAATTAAGCTCCGTGTTCCGGAACTGGTTTCTTTTCCGTCCAGGAACAGTCCCGGTGTGAATCAACGATTCAGCTGCTGCCAGTTGCGGACTTTCTCAGTAATGTCCGCCAGTCCCTCTCGCCGATTCGGCTGATCCACGGAGTACAGCGGAAGCGGATCATTCAGGATTCGCTGCAGAAACCAGCACGCACATTGACGCGTAAACAATGGGGCAGAACCACGCAGGCCTTCCATCAGTTCCGTCAGTAGTGCTGCTGTTGGAGTCTGGTTCAGTGCCGCTGACTGGAACCAGCCGATCATTGCAAAGGTGGTGCGCGCCGGAGTTCGCTGAGCGAGGCAGACTTCGCGAAGGCTGGCTTCTCCAAGTCTGAGGTCCTGCCGGAATCTGGCCAGCAGCCACTGCAGCAGGCCCGCTCGCTTCCATTCCTCAGGAGCACTGGACAACTCCCCGGCGAGCTGGCGAGGCATCACGTTGGTGGTGACCGTTGCGGAATGCAGTGCAGCGATAACGGAGACAAGCTGGACTTCCGCAGATGGGGTGTTTTCAGGTTCTGCTGCCACTGCCGTCGCCGTGGAGAAGAGGTCCGCTCTGTTGACGGTCGTGCAGAATGATTCCGGTAGTTGTTCGGGGCGTTCACTGCTGCGGAACCATTCTGTCCGCCGCACTGGACGAAACATCTGCATCTGCCCGGCGGTATTTACTGTGGCCCAGTTGCGACGTGAAAGTGGGCCGACCGCGGTGAGCAGCTCACCTCGATATGCGGCCACCAGCGTCTCATCTCCGCTACGTTCCAGAGCAAACGTGGCTTCTGCCGTTGCCTCGAATTCCAGCAGCTGTCGGCCGATGTGGACAAGCAGCTTCTGACCTGCCGGAAGCCCTTCAATCGCCAGTCGCCCCTGTTGCAGAGTCAGCTGGGCGATGGGTGTTGGTTCGTCTGCTGATGATGAGCTTGCAGATTTCGACGCAGCCGCAAGCTCGAACTGGGTCTCAGCATCAGCGATGATTTTTGCTCCGCCCGCCAGTTCACCTTCTGCCCGGGACCACGGCAGAGTCAGCAGGTGCGACGGCTGAGTAACGGTCCAGAGATTCTGTGATGCCGCGCTGAAGACTCCGCTCCAGTTCGCGCCGTCTTCAGGTCTGGCTGCCGCGACTCCGGAGATGGCGAACCATGTCACCAGCCTTGTTGCTGCGGCCGAGCTGGGCAGAAGTGCCGGAGTGTCAGGTTGCCTCGCAATGCGAATCGGTGGAACATCCATCGGAGTGTCACGACCGCTGGGCTGCGCTTCGAGTGGGCTGGCAAGGTCGTCGGGATCCTGCATGAGGTTTTCAATGGTGTCATCCTGCGACAGTCCTGCGCCAGCGGTTCGATCAGGAATTGCGACGTCGTCTGTTGCAGAATTCTGCTGAGCATCCGGCTGCACCAGCTGCCTGGGCAGATTGTTGAACAGAAAGCTGAGCAGCAGGAATGCAATGACCGACATGGTGAACAGCAGAATCACCAGGGAACTGAGGGGGCTTACGGAACTCGTTTTCAATATGCTCTTGGGATCGGTCTGTGGCAGGCTGGTGGGTTCTGAAGATGTCTGCAGGAAAGTTCCGGAGGGTAAATCGGGAGCCGGGGACTGGGGCACATTCGCGGTGTTCGGCGGATCAGGTGTCGATGGGGGTTCAGCCTGGAGCCGGTGGATATCTGCGGGCTGATTTGTGGTTGTATCTATTGCGATTGCGGACTGCGCTGAGGTTCGAAGTCCGCGCCAGAGGCTGACAATTTCGCGAAGCAACTCCGGCGATTGCAGACACCGCTCCTCAATGGCCCTGACTTCAGACTGCGGCAGGCTCTGGCTCAGAAATGCAGCGAGCACGTCCGCATCGGCTTTGTTTACTGTGGTGGTTGGAGGAGGTGCGTCTGTCGGTTCTGCGGCGCAGATCTGAATCTGTCGGAACAGGGTCGCCAGTTCCCGCTCGGCAAGGATTCTAGCCCGTAGTTGTTCAGCCACGAGCGCCGGAAGATCGTTGTCCAGCAGTCGCAGAAGCATCAGCAGGTTGGAGGGCTTTGCGGCCATGAAGAAGACCAGTACGCAAAACGGGGAGTGTGCTCAGTACAGTTCGGGATTCAGCAATTGGAATAGTGCTCGATTTGATTTGCCTGCTGCTGAGTCAGGCTTTGTACTTGAATTCCTGTTCTGCCGGTGGGCCTGCTGCTACTGCATGGAATGGGAGCTGCGACATGAATCGTTGCTGTGACTGTTGCTGTTATTGCTGCTGCTGCTGTGGGCTGACCATGGTCGTGGTTGCCGCCGGCGGCCGCATGCTGTTGGAAAGCGGATTGTGGTATGACAGTAGTCTTTTCCTGACAGAGCATTGAATGGGCTCTGACGTTGTCGCTGATGGAGCACGTCTGATTCCTCAGGTATGCTCGAGGATGGATGATAATCGTTGCTGGCCATCCGGGTGAACCCGAGATCGGTTTGCCGTTCTTACAAGCAGCCGGCGAATTCCCTGTGAATTTTTCCTTGAAAAGCTGTTTGCTGAAGGCGTGTTGGAGCACGGAGTGTGGCAGGGGGCCATTGGTGAGGCGAAAGAGGGGGTCGTTTGATAGTGGTGGATCGGGTTTTCCGGAGCCGGGTAGCTACCGTGCCGACTTGAGCCGCGAGATTGTGATCGCCGCCGGCAGGATTACGCCGGGATCCCCTGACGGGTGGCTGGCACCAACGGCAGGATTGCGTGGGGAACCCCTGACAGGTGGATGGCACCGGGAGCTGCCTTGATGGGGAGATCCCGCATTTGCAATGACTGAGCCGAGCATGCAGGAAGTGGCTGGCACCGGTGCGCTTTGGCGGTGGGGAAGATTAGAGAGGTGGCTGGCATCGGGAACAAAATTGAAGAGGTGGCAGGCACCAGTGCGAGCAGCAAAGTGGCTGGCACCGGGAACAGAATTGGAGAGGTGGCTGGCACCGGTGAGAGAATTGGAGAGGTGGCTGGCACCGTCAGCAGGACTACGCGGGGATGCCCTGACGGGTGGCTGGCACCGCCGGCAGGATTGCGTGGGGATGCCCTGACAGGTGGCT
>JALQUR010000340.1 GCA_023260695.1 Planctomycetaceae bacterium | reverse complement strand
TGAAGCCACGGCGATTCTGCAGCGATTTGTCGACGATCAGGAATCGGCTGGCGCGGACACTGTTGGGGAAGACGATCAGAAACCGTCGCCATCCATCGCAGTATTTCGTGGTGTTCACGTGGTGAATGCTGCTGAAGTACTGGAGCAGCGCTATCTGGAGACTCAGGAGGACGTGGAGCTGTTCCTGAAGACACTTCGAGAACAGATGGAAGCCGCCGTCGCCGGCAATAAGCGAATTGAGGTCAGGTGACTGTGAGCAGATGACTGCGGGCAGTGCACGATGGGCAGTAGACGGTCACCTTCCCGGTATTCCATCTGTGTTGTTTCATCGGTGTTTTGAGTCTGATGCCGTTTTTACTTTTTCGCCAACCGCGAACTGCAACACCAACTGCATCCGGAGCAAACAATGTATCAAGTCGGTGGAACCATCAAGCAAACACTGGAAGCAGTTCAGCAGAACAAGTTTGTACTGCCTGCGATTCAGCGGGAATTCGTCTGGAAGCCGGAGCAGATTGCACGGTTATTTGACAGTCTGATGCAGGGGTACCCATTCGGGACATTCCTGTACTGGAAAGTCGATGCTGCAAACAGCAGCAAGTACAAGTTCTACAGCTTTGTCCGCGATTACCATGAGCGTGATGCCGCACACTGCCCGGAGCTGCCAATCTTTCATAGCACGGATCTGACCGCTGTGCTTGACGGCCAGCAGCGACTGACGGCACTGCATATCGGCTTGTGCGGTTCGATGGCGAAACGCCTGCCTTACAAGTGGAAGACAAGTGCCGATGCCTACCCTGTGCGGCATTTGTACCTTGACTTGCTGTGCAGCAACGCCGAGGCCAGCGAAGCCGGGGAACGCTATCGCTTTGAATTCCTGACGGAAGAACAGGTGCAAGCGGCGGGGCCGGAAGAGTGCTGGTTCAAAGTTGGCGACATTCTGGGGATGAAAAGTGGACCTCCGCTCCTCGAGTGGTTGACTACGAATTTTCATGGTGAGCAGCAAGTGCCCCCATTTACAGTGCTGGACCAGCTGTATCAGGTGGTGCACAACAAGAATCTGCTGTCGTATTACGAGGAGCCCAGTCAGGATCTGGAAAAAGTTCTGAATATCTTCATCCGCATGAACAACGGCGGTACCGTGCTGTCGTACTCCGACCTGTTGTTGTCGATCGCCGTCGCGCAGTGGAAAGGCGATGCCCGGAAGGAGATCCACAAACTGGTGGACGAATTGAACCAGACCGGCGGCGGATTCCGATTCAGCAAGGACCTGGTGCTGAAAGCGGGCCTGATGCTGGCCGGAATTGGCAGCGTTGGCTTCAAGGTGGAAAACTTCAACCGAGAAAACATGGAAGTGCTCGAATCACGCTGGTCGGATGTGAAGAAGGCATTGCGAGTCGCGGTGCGTCTGCTGGCCAGTTTTGGATTCAACGAAAAGACGCTGCGCGCCGACAGTGCGTTGTTACCGATTGCCTACTACATCTGTCATCGCAAGCTGGACAGCACGTATGTGACCGCCGGTAAATACAAGGATGATCGTGAGTCAATTCGCACGTGGCTGATTCGCAGCCTGCTGAAGCCGTCCGGAATCTGGGGGAGTGCTCTGGATGTCCTGCTGACTGCGTTGCGGGAGTGCATTGTGGAACATGGCGCAGAACAGTTTCCGGTCGTCCGACTGCAGGATCTGATGGCCAAACGCGGAAAATCACTGGCCTTTAGTGAAGAAGAAATTGAGTCACTGGTGGAAATGGAATACGGCCACAAGCACCTGTTTGCATTGCTTTCGCTGCTGTTCCCCTTTGTTGACGTCAATAAGCACCATTTTCACATCGATCACGTATTCCCAAAGGCACGGTTCAAGAAACCACTGCTGAAGAAGATCGGCATCCCGGAAGCGGAGTGGGATGAGTTCAAGCAGATGTGCAACAGCCTGCCCAACCTGCAGTTGCTGGAAGGGACTGAGAATCAAGAAAAGCAAGCCAACACGCCCGGTGACTGGATGCAATCCACGATGACGCCGGCAAGCAGAGCAAATTATGCCTCCCAGCACCTGCTGGGAGACGTCCCGCAGACAATGCTGGAGTTTTCCGCGTTCTACGAAGCACGCAAAACGAGCCTTCGCCGTCGGATCGAAGCTCTCCTTGGCGTCGTCAAGCCCCCGCCAGAATAGCCTCCGCAGGGTTCCAACTGTGTTTTGAGTCTGATGTCGTTTTCACTTCTTCGTCTACCGCCAGTCGGCAACTGTTATGAACACCAAACATCTCAAATCGTATGCTCCGGTTGCTCGGTTGGATTTCATTGCTGCAGTGACCAGTCAGGCGGCTGTGTATGGGTTATTGCCGAAGGAAATTGTGCCGCTGCAGGGGTCGGGGGATGTGGTCACGATCGGTGATCGTGTGTTTCCTCGCGGTGTG
>JALQUR010000555.1 GCA_023260695.1 Planctomycetaceae bacterium | reverse complement strand
GGCAACGGAGGCTGGCGAATGAGGCTGACGGAAAGTGACATTGATCGGTTTCGTATCTGGCGGGATCTGCTGCTTAAGCTCACTCCGCAGGGACTGAACGTGATCTACGGCCCCAATGAGGCGGGCAAGACCACGCTGATGCGATTCATCAGAGCGACGCTCTACGGTTACCAGCCGCTCTCTGAGGAGCCGGGCTGGGGTGATGACGAAACTCAGTCTCCCTGGCGTGGTGCGCTGCGTTGTGAACATGCAGGCCGCACATGGCGAGTCCACCGGCGGGCTGAAGTGGACGGCCGCGGTCAGCTGCGTGTTTCCGGACAGCCGGCCGGCCTTGAGTCTGACGCAGCTCTGCAGACTCTGCTGGCGGAAACATCTGAAGAGATCTTCCAGGATGTGTTTGCGCTCGGAGTTCGCGAGCTCAACCAGTTGGCAACGCTGGGAACAGGCCAGGTTGCTCAGTATATCTATGGACTTTCACTTGGTCCGCAGGGGCGTCAGATACTTGCGGCCCTTGAGGATCTGAGCCAGCGCAGGCAGCTCATCATCACCGCAGACGGCAACGATGGAGAACTGCCGGCGTTGTATGAACAGTACGCGGCGCTTTCCGGCAGCAGTGCCACGCGCAGCAACGATCGCGAAACTCACGCTTCGCTCACCCGGGAACGGTTTTCCCTCGAAAGTGAAATCGATCAGCTGCAACAGCGTGAACAGAAGCTCGACACTGAACTGCATGCCACACAGCACATCCTCGCCTGTCATAAACCATGGAAAAAATCCCTGGAACTGCGAGAAGAAATCAGCGCTCTGCCGCTGGTGACAACGGATCCCACGGAAGCCATCAGCCAGCTGACGTCAGCAGAACAGGATCTGCAGAAAGCAGGCAGCAGCAGAGACCGGCACCAGGAACAGTCTGAGGAATTCCTGCAGCAGGCTCAACGACTTCAGATTGACGCGAAGTTTCAGAAGGAGCGATATGCGGTTCAGGGTCTGGTTGATCAGTCGGAATGGCTGCGGCAGCTGGAACAGCAGATCAAGGATGCAGAATCTCGTGCCGGGGAAATGCGCCGTGAGCTGAACCATCAGCTGCGGGCGCTGGGCGAAGGCTGGACTCTGGAACGCCTTGCTGCAGTCGATGTCTCGCCTGAAGCTCACAGCCGCCTGCTGGATATGGCGCGACGGTACCAGGACGCCCTGCAGGTTCGCTCACGTCTGCGACGACGAGTCCGCAGCCTGACTCGCCGCAGCAGTGAATCGCTCGTGCAGCTCAATGAACTGCTCGACGCACTGGAAATGCCCATTGAAGAAGCCATCGAGCGGGAGCAGAATCGGCTGCGTGAGCTGGAGAACCTTGGCCGACTGCGACTGCAGGAAGAGCAGCTGGCGCTCAAGATCCAGACTGTACGACGAATTCTGCAACGTGTTGATGTTCATGATTCTGTCCCGCCGTGGGTTGATCGTCTGATGACGGCAACCGGCTGGATCGGAGCAGCATTGAGTCTGTTTGGCATCGCGGTCTTTTCTCTTGGTGGCGATGCTCGCCGATCTCTCGGGGGAGCTCTTTCTGCGGCGTCGTTCGCGGCCGCGGGTATGCTCTGGTGGTGCCTCCGCAATGGCCTCCGCAACCATTTCGATTCGACCACCGGGATCCGCCTTGAAGATATCGCCGCAGAGGCTCGCCAGGCTGATCGGCAGCTGCGAGTCATTCAGGAGCGGATTGAGCGAATGGCTGTTGCGGAACAGCGGGCCGATACAGCCGGCACCGGTTCAAGGGAGTGGAAATCTTCCACCGCCGAAATGGTCGACAGAATCGGTGACTGTTCCCAGAGAATTGCTGAACTGGAAGTGCTGCAGCGGCGGCAGCTCCGGGTTGCTTCTGAGCGAATGCGCCTGAAACTGCTCCGTGATCGCTTCCGCTCAGCGCAGCAGACACTCGCATCCGTGCGACGAGAGTGGTGTCAGTTGCTGCAGCAGATCGGAATTCAGGAAACACTCCGCATCGAGCAGGCATTTGAATGGTGGCGGCAGATTCAGGATGTTCGCGAACTTGCCACTCAATGCCGCAATCTTGCTCCGGAAGCGGAAGGACTGCAGCGGATCAGCGATGCCATGCGGCAGCGCATCGAACAGGTCGGCCGGCGTCTGAACAATGCTGAGCAGCTGAATTTTGCCCGCCCGCTGGAGGTCCTGTCTGCATGGCAGAATCAGCTGCAGACACATGATCGTGACCATGCGGAGCGAGCGCGACTGCAGGCCGAAGCCGAAAAGCGAAGTCGGGAAAGTCTGCATCAGCAGCATCTGGCCGAAGCCGCAGAACTCCGCCGCGAAGCCATTCTGACACGTGCTGGTGCAACTGACCGGGAAGGGCTGGTCAGGCTGCAGCAGGCACTGGTGCGTCGAAAGCAACTGGACGAACAGCTGCAGGCTGTCAATGAAGAACTGCTGGAGCTTTCGCTTTCGGAGCCGGAGCTGGCAATTACGGAAGACGACCTGAATCGTTTTGATCCGCAGCAGGGGCGACAGACGGTGCAGCTGCACAGCAGTGAACTGGTTGATGTCCGGCGTCGGCTTCAGACCTGCCACCAGCAGCTCGGACGTGTGCGTCAGGAACTGAAGCTGCTCGAATCCAGCCGAGAATCTCAGGATGTGTTCTTCCAGCGTTCCTGCATCGCCGGACAGATTCATCAGAAGACGGAGGAATGGCTGGCACTGCAGCTTGAGCTGGAAGCTGTTCATGGAATTCGACGTCAGTTCGAGCAGGACAATATTTCCGGCACGCTCGTTACCGCCTCCACCAGCCTGCATCGCATGACCGGTGGTCGATATCATCGAATCTGGGCTCCACTGGGCAAGGACTTCCTTTGCGTCGATGACGAGTTCGGCCAGACATCCCGTGTGGAACAGCTCAGCGGAGGAACCAGAGAGCAGCTGTTTCTGGCAATTCGGTTTGCGCTGGCACAGGAATTCCACAAACGCGGCGTTGAGCTGCCGCTTGTGATGGATGACCTGTTTGTGAACTTCGATCTTGAACGTACCGAAGCTGCGGTCGACTGTCTGCTGGAAGTGGCCGCTGCAGGACAGCAGATTCTGTTCTTTACCTGCCATGAACATGTTGCAGCGATGTTCCGCAGACGTGGCACAGAACCTCTCTGGTTACCGGGGCACCGCGCGGCGTATGACGCACTCAAGCCGGAGGGAGAAAAACCGACAGCGCAGCAGCAGGCACTCATCGCCAACTCCGACGAGCTGCTGGACGACAGTGATTCCTGAGCAATTGGCAATCGCCGCAGAAAACGAGCACCGTTCCCGTTGATTCACAGCACACCCGACTATGATGCTGCTGAACTGCGCTCCCTGCTGGCGTGGCATGCCCGCCAGCAGGACGTCGCAGTTCTTTTCCGCCCAGATCACTATCCGCTGAGTTTCCTGTGCATCGGGAGGCTCGCCTGCTGCCGCGGGGCCCGGGACGATGTCCGAAACACCGGAACAACGTGAAGAGAGACTGGCTGCCGTACTGGATCATCTGCTGCATGACTCCCGCTCTGGAAATGCGCAGCAGAAGCTCGAAGAAACTGTTCGCAGTCACCCGGATCTCGCTGAGGATCTCAGAAGCCTGTTTGCCACGGTGCGGATGGCAGATGACCTGGCCCTGCTCAACCGACTCACCAGCACCGGCTTCTCCTCCACCGATCAGGGAACCGCCTCACCAGGACGCTCAGTGCGTTCCCCATTGACAATCCCGGGCTATGAGCTTCGCGAGGAAATTGGTCGCGGGGGAATGGGGGTTGTTTACCGAGCGTGGCAGACAAGTCTGCAGCGTGAGGTTGCGCTGAAAATGATTCTGAACGCGGAGTTTGCATCAGAAGTCAATCTCGGGCGATTTCGTTCCGAAGCACTTGCAGCAGCCCGGCTGCGTCATCCCGGGATCGTTCCCGTCTATGAAGTCGGAGAGCACGAGGGACAGCCATGGTTCAGCATGCAGTACATCGCAGGCAGTACTCTGTCGCAGCGCCTGCAGCAGGGTCCGATGGCACCAAGAGACGCCGTCCGACTGATGATTCCGGTTGTGGAAGCGATCGGGTCAGCACACCGCGAGGGAATTCTGCACCGTGACGTGAAACCGGGGAATATTCTGATTGCTGATGACGGCACTCCGTACGTCACAGACTTCGGACTGGCAAAGAAGGTCAGTGTGCAGGATGGACCGGAAAATTCGGAAGCTGCCGAAACGCACAGTCTGACCCAGAGCGGTGCCATCCTCGGAACTCCGGCATGGATGTCACCGGAACAGGCAGCCGGCCAGCCTGAGGTCGTGGATATCACCAGCGACATCTACAGCCTGGGCGCAGTGTTGTTTGCCATGCTCACAGGACGGCCACCGTTCCAGGCAGCATCACCCGTGGACACGGTACTGCTGGTGCTCGAACAGGATCCGCCAGGTATTCGCATACTGAATCGAGCAGTGGATTCGGAACTCGAAATGGTGGTGCTCAAATGCCTGCAGAAGCCGCAGGATCTGCGTTATCCATCGACAACGGCCCTTGCTGACGATCTGCGTGCGTGGCTGAATAACGAGCCGGTCAGTGCCCGACGTTCCACTGCTGCTCAGGTTCTGACGCGAGTCTTCCGAGAATCTCACCATGCTGCAATTCTGCAGAACTGGGGTCTGCTGTGGATGCTGCACAGTCTGGTTGTGCTGCTGCTCTGCATCATGACCAATGTGATGCAGCTGTCCGGAATCGATCAGCGGTGGCCGTACGTGGGGCTCTGGGTTGTCGGCTTTGGTCTGTGGGCACTTGTATTCTGGAATCTGCGGCATCGGTCCGGTCCGATCACAGCTGTGGAACGACAGATCGCCCACATCTGGGCTGGCAGCATGATTGCCTCCTCGATGCTGTTTGCCGTGGAATCAATCATGGGACGCCCTGTGCTGGAGTTTTCACCATGCCTCGGTGTAATCACCGGCATGGTGTTTCTTGCGAAAGCGGGTATTCTGTCCGGGCGATTTTATATTGAAGCGGCGATGCTGTTTCTGACTTCGCTGGTAATGGCTGCAATCGAGTCTGCTGAGATCCCTGACTTCAGCCTGACTCTGTTTGGAGTTGTCTCAGCGCTGACATTCTTTCTTCCGGGCCTGAAGTATTATCGGCAGCAGCAGAAGGCAAGATCTGCTGCCCGCCAGGACCGCTGCTGATTCCGTTCTGTTCGACTTCTTCTGTACAGCGACAACAGTGTCATGACCTGCTCCGAATCCAGTTGCCTGATTGCTTTTGGCAGCAATCGCGGAGCTTCACCGGAATTCCTTACGGAAGTGGTGAATGCACTGCAGGCTCAGCAGGTTAAGGTGACTCAGCACAGCAGCCTGTTGCAGACTCAGCCTGTCGGCATCAGCGCCGGAGGCGGTTTTCTGAATGCCGTCATGCAGGCACACTGGCACGGCACAGCGCCGGAACTGCTCACTGTGCTCCAGCATACAGAAGACCTGTTCGGGCGGCAGCGTACGATCCGCTGGGGTCCGCGAACGCTGGATCTGGACCTGCTGCTCCACGCAGAGTCGATTTGTGCCACGTCAGAATTGCTGTTACCGCACCCGGCAATGTGGTATCGAGCATTTGTGCTTGAACCTGCTGCAGAAATTGCGGCGGATCTGCAGCACCCGTTGCTGGGCGTATGTCTGGGTGAGCTTTGGGAGCAGTTGCAGGCGCGGCCATTGCTTCTGGCGGTCGATGCTTCAAGCCTGAGCGACAGTGTCCGGAGTGAATTCCTTTCCGGACTCCCCGGATCCCCCTCCGTTCAGTGGGTAGACGCGTCCGAGTCTGATGTCTTCGCGATCATCTGCCCGCAACAGGCAACCGTCGAGCATCCGCCTCTGGCCTACCCGGTACACAGTCCGACAGACCGCCGCATCCCTGTTTTCGTCTCTTCAGCAGCAAACGGGATTGAGCAGGTACAGCAGCTGCTGATTGCGATGACCGGCTGACTCCTCCCGAAAGCTGTACATTTTGGTTCAGCCGGGGAGAAAGACGGGACGCTGCGATTTTTCGCTGTACACTGCACCCGCCGTATTCCGCCGATTCGTTCACCTTCCAGCAGCATCTGCCCTGAATCCATTATGAAATCTCGTCGTCCATCACGTCGCCATCGAACGGACAGCAGCAGGGGGCAGACCGATCAGCGACCGTCCCGTGATCAGTCATCGCTGCAGCGTGACACTGCAATTGATTCCGGGAATTCGCGGATGACTCGGCAGCGAGATCGAACGGGGCCACGGGGGCGGGATCCAATTCCGGAAGTGATTACCCGATCTCCAATTCACCATCCGCTCATCTATCGCAAACGCATCCTCGATACCGGCAGTGCGGCGCCCGGAGACCTGGTAGCCGTCTATGCGGACGGGCAGCAGCAGCCGTATGCTTACGGACTTTTCAATCCCCGCAGTGAACTCAGCCTCCGACTGCTCTGGAAGGGTACGGAGTTTCCTGATGAACAGGCATGGCGAAATCGCCTGCTGCAGGCGGTAAAGCTCCGCAGCGAATTCCTGCGACTGCAGGATTCCTGTTCGGCCTGGCGAGTGATCCATGCCGAGGCTGACGGTCTTTCCGGACTGGTCGTTGACTGGTTCAACGGAGTCCTTTCCGCGGAAGCGTTTTCACTGGGAATGTATCAGCGGGCGGCAGTGCTGATGCCAATGCTTGCCGAGCTGACTCACGCCGAACACTGGATGCTGCGACCATCACCGCAGTTTCTGGCACAGGAAGGCTGTGATCCACCGGTACTCACGACAGACAACTTTCCTCAGCAGGTTATTGTCCACGAGTATGGCACGCGGTTTCGGATTCGCTTTGCCGGCTCCCACAAGACCGGTTTCTTCTGTGATCAGCGGGAAAATCGCAGAATGCTTTCCACATTCAGCAAGGGTCGTTCCGTGCTGGATCTCTGCTGTTACACCGGCGGCTTCTCCGTCTCTGCTGCTCAGGGTGGCGCAACTGAGGTAACCGGTGTGGATATCGATGAGGTGCCGCTGCAGGTTGCCCGGGAAAATGCCAATCTGAATCAGGCTGCAGCGCGTTTTGTGCAGGCAGACATCTTCACCTGGATGCGTGAAATGATGCGCAATGGTCGACAGTACGACGTTGTGATTCTCGATCCGCCGAAACTGATTCCGTCGCGCCGTGATCTGGAAGATGGAACGAAGAAGCACTTCGCCATGAATCGTCTGGCCATGCGGATGGTTCGACCTGGCGGACTGCTGCTGACCTGCAGCTGTGCCGGCCTGTTGCCGGAAACGGACTTTCTGCGACTGCTGTCAGCGGCAGCGCGTTCCGGAGGGGACGATTTTGCAGAACTCGGAGTTTCACCGGAACCACGTTCCTTTCAGATCCTTGCCCGTTCAGGAGCGGCTCCGGACCACCCTGTCTCTTCCGGCTGCCCGGAAACGGAATATCTCAAAGCCGCATGGCTCGTGATGGATTGACGATCTGTGGCTGCGGTCAGGCACCTTCGCGAATGACAGGCTTGCCGAAGATCATGCGACCGGCACTTGCCTGCAGCACACTGGTCACGACCACTTCGACGTCCCTGCCGATCACGCCAGCGGAGTTTTCGCAGATGACCATGGTGCCGTCATCGAGGTAACCCACACCCTGTCCGGGGCCCTCACCTTCCTTGAGGATGCGAATCTTCAGATGCTCACCGGGGATATAGCGTGGCTTCAGAGCATTGGAGACGTCATTCAGATTGATCACCGAAATTCCCTGCACGCTGGCCACCTTGTTCAGGTTGAAGTCATTGGTGATGACTCCGCCACGCAGTGTCTTTGCCAGGGCAACCAGACGCTGATCTGTGGAAGTGCCTCGCTGATCTGAGGGTTGAGTTTCGTGGACTTTCACGTCCACATGTGTGCTTTGCTGAAGTTTCGCCAGCACTTCCAGACCGCGACGACCTCGGGTTCTGCGGTTCTTGTCGGAGGAGTCGGCAACATCCTGAACTTCCGCGAGGATGAAATCCGGCACAATCAGCTGTGACTCAATGATTCCGGTTTCGACGACGTCCGAGATTCGCCCATCGATCAGCGCACTGCTGTCGACCAGCAGCGGGCGTCCACTCTTCAGATCTCGCTGAAATTCCACGAAAGGAATTACAAATCGGAAGTCATCCTTTGTCTGCAGCAATAGTGAAACACAGATGTACGGCACAGTCAGCACGCAGAACAGAACCACCAGAGTGTGATAGATATGCCCGGGGGGAACCAGGGGAGAGAGAGCCTGTACCATCAGGTAGGCCAGCAGCACACCAATGAGGATTCCGAAGTAGACGGCGGAAATGACTTCGATTCGTTTTCTGCGAATCAGGATGTCCGCGACGGTCACCAGCTGACTCAGCAGCAGCAGCGCGAAGAACGACAGCAGTCGGTTGTCGTCAAGAATCTTCGGCATCGGCGCTCCGGAGCCGGTGACTGTATCGGAGTTCACATAAGCCGTAATCGCGCTTGCGCAGATGAGAAAATAGGCGATACGCAGCACCATCAGCATCATGGTCAGGGCTTCTGAGTTCAACAGGTGGGGCAGACAGGGGAAATTGATCTGGTGATTTCATAATGACAGCTTTTTGCAATCCGGCAACCTGTTTTCCGGACAGCAGCGCTAATTCGTTTCGTTTCATCGAGTTACTTCAGGCGATTGCTTCAGGCATTTCTTTGGACCCAATTCTGACAGACAAGTTCCGATTGTGCGCTTTCTGCAGATTGTTTGGGTATTATCCATTCTCAGGGCAGACTGGTGTCTGACACATCGCTGCTCATTTGATTGGTCGCTGGCTTCGCAGCAGGAATCAGAGGTGGATCCACGGGGGATCTGCAGGGCAGCCAGCATGCTCCTTGGAGTCGCATTCTCATGATGAACAAACGCTTTGATCGGAGAAGGCAGCAGGTCTTCGCGGCGTTACTGTTTTCATTGCTCGTCGCTGTCCCGGTACAGGCGCGTGACTTTCGTGATGCCGTCGACGATGCGGTACGAAGTCTGGCAACTGCCAGAGCTGGAGGTAAGGGCAGCCGCGAGAACCAGCAGGCCGTCATTACTCTGGCGACAGCCGGTGAAAAATCGCTGCTGCCACTGCTCAACGGATTTGAAAATGCGACGCCTGAAGGAGTGAACTGGCTCCGCAATACATTTGAGCAGATTGCCGATCAGGTGCGTGGTTCGCAGAAGCAGCTGCCGGCAGCGGAGCTGGAGGACTTCATCCTGAATGTCAATCACAGCAGTCAGGCACGACGTCTGGCTTACGAGAGCCTGCTCCTGCAGGACCCTGGACTGCGGAAGCGTCTGATACCGGCAATGCTGATGGATGCCGGCTCGGAATTTCGCCGTGATGCGGTAAGCATGCTGCTGGAGCAGGCTGAGGATGCCTCAGCAGATGCAGCAGTGTCGCTTTATCGCCGAGCGTTTTCCGGTGCAGTGCATGAAGATCAGGTGAGCAAAATTGCGGAGCGTCTGCGGGCAGCTGGTGAAGACGTCAGCATCAGCCAGCACTTTGGTTTTGTCACCACGTGGAATGTGGTCGGCCCCTTCGACAACCGCGAGGAAAAGGGATTTGCTCAGGTATTTGCCCCGGAAGAAGAACTGCAGAATTCCGCTGAATTCGGGATGGAGTACACCGGCATGAATGGCCCGGTGAAATGGCAGGTGCTGCAGTCAGAAGATGACTACGGGATCGTGGACATCGCTGGTCAGCTGGAAAACTACAAGGGCTCACTGATGTACCTCACCAGTTCCTGGGACAGCCCGGTAGGGCAGTCGCTCCAGGTTCGACTCGGCACCCCGAATGCATGGAAGCTCTGGGTCAATGGCAAACTGGTCTTCGAGCGCGAAGAGTATCATCGCAGCACTCGGATGGACCAGTACATTGTCCCGGTGGAACTCAATGCGGGACCGAATCTGCTGGTGGTCAAGCTCTGTCAGAATGAGCAGACTCAGGACTGGGCGCAGAAGTATCAGTTCCAGCTTCGTATCAGTGATGCCGCCGGCGCAGGCGTTCTGCCCGGTCAGGCGGTTGCGCAGAATGTGTATGCAGAGGAGGATTCGCGATGAAGGCGATCTTTCAGACACTCATCACCGTTGTCATCTTCTCATTGTTCATTTCCACAGGTCTGACAGCCGGTGACTGGAAACAGTTTCGCGGCGATGCCACCAATTCCGTGACCGGCAGCGAAAACCTGCCGATCGAACTCAGCGGATCGACAATTGCGTGGAAAGCCGAGCTTCCGGGTCGCGGCCTCTCCGGTCCGATTGTGGTCGGCACAGATGTCCTTGTCTCCAGCAGCTCCGGTTATTTTCAGGACCGGCTGCACATGCTTTGTTTCGACACCCGATCCGGTGAACAGAAGTGGCACCGCCAGTTCACTGCCATCGGGAGGACGATGACTCACGAGAAAATGGCCAATGCAACTCCGACCATGGCATCCGATGGCCGACGCGTTGTTGCTTTTTTCTCCAGCAATGACCTGATCTGTACAGACCTGCGTGGTCGTCTGCTGTGGTTCCGAGGTCTCGGCAGTGAGTTCCCCAATGCCAGCAACAGTCTGGGGATGTCATCATCTCCGGTCATCGTCGGCAGCACGGTCGTCGTGCAGGTGGAAAGCGATGCTGAAGCATTTGCCTGTGGAGTTGATCTGGCAACTGGAGAAACTCGCTGGCAGCTGGAACGTCCACGTGCTGCCAACTGGACCTCACCATCCGTAATCAACGGAAAGACCGAAGAGACTTCTCTGGTACTGCTGCAGTCTTCGAAGGGACTGACGGCAGTTCGACCGCTTGATGGAAGCATTGTCTGGACTTTTGAGGACGGAGCATCAACGATCCCGTCAGCAACCGTGGCCAATGGGACAATCTTCGTCCCGTCCAACGGCATCACTGCGTTGCAGACTGATGGAAAAGAGGTCACGAAAGTCTGGAACGCTGCGAATCTGGCACCGGCAACAGCCAGTCCCGTTGTCTACAACGGACAGTGCCTGGTACTCAACAGCTCTGGTGTTCTCAGTGCGGGCGACGTGCTTGACGGCAATCGAATCTGGCAGCTTCGTCTGCGTGGACCATTCAGCAGCAGCCCGGTTGTCTCCGCCGGATATCTGTATGCGTTCAATGAGTCCGGCACTGCCTTCGTTGTGCTGCTGGAGCCGGATCGTGGCACAATCATCTCCGAACTTGACCTCGGCGAAAAAGTGCTCTGCAGCCCTGGAATCGGCGATGGTGGTTTGTTCGTTCGCAGTGACCAGCATCTGATTCGACTTTCACGTCCCTGAGCACGTTCCTGGTCCGGCTCAGCTTCCGCTCCGGTGATGCCTGCCGTGGCAGCCGCCGGAGCGGATGTGTAACCGTTTGCAGCTGCCCCGGAATCTGAGGGAGGGTTCCACGCTGTGCACAACCAGCTTGTTGTCATCCAGCGTAACCCCCTTTCCGGCTCCGGTCGTGGACGCCGTGAGCTGCTGCGGCTGATTCGCACTCTGCGAATGCACGGATTCCAGGTGCGCATGTTTGCCAGCCGGGGGCTGCTGGATCGATACGTCCGCCGCCCGGAATCTGCTGCGCGACTGCATTGTCTGGTGGCAGCCGGTGGTGACGGAACACTGGTGAGCGTGATTGACAGGCACCCCACGGCCACAGTGGCATTGTTGCCGCTGGGCACAGAGAATCTGGTGGCGCGGTACCTGAAAATCCCCTGCTGTGGAAAGACTGCAGGGGACATCATTGCGGCAGGGTTCACACGTGTGTTTGATTCCGGACTTGTACATCAGCAGCGGTTTCTGCTGATGACCAGCTGCGGCCCTGATGCCAGAGTGATTCAGCTGGTCAATCAGAACCGCACGCGGAATATCACCCGCACAGACTATCTGATTCCGGTTCTCAGAACGCTGCTGCTGGAACCACTCCATCGCTATCAGGTACAGACTGACAGCCATAAGGAATTGCCAGACGGTTGCCATGTCCTGGTAACAAACATTCCTCGGTATGGATTCGATCTGCGTTTCAGCCCGGACGCCAGCCCGGAAGATGGTTCGCTGCATGTCAGAATTGCTCACTGCCGGACCCGACTGCAGATGCTCAGACACGTACTCCGCGTGTTCTTCCGCAGGCCGCACCCGACAGATGAGGTCACTTGTCTGAGGGCCGACAGCGTTACGATCACCCTCAGGAGTGACTCTGGTGCTCTGCCCCTGTCTCAATTTGACGGTGAGCCCGGTCCGGTACCACCGCTCAGCATTCGCGTGGCCCCGGCATCGGTACGCCTGCTTTGCCATCCCCCCGGAGACGGCCAGGGGAACAACTGACTGCCGGGACAGCTCCTTCTGCGATACACTTGCACGCAGGTTTTCGGACACCCGACTGGTTCTGCTTCAGCTGCAGACCTGTTGTGATCTGCTGGCAGTTCCGGCAAGGCAATTCTGTGGAAGACGGCGATGCTTCAGCAACTGGCAACACGTACAACGATTCTGTTCTTCTGGGGACTTGCGGCGTTGCTTCAGCAGGGTTCTGCCTGCGGCGACGAGCCATCAGCTCAGCAGACACTTTCGACTGAGCAACTGGCACAGCTGGCGAGGCCGTCACTGGTTGTCGTCCACTCCGGTGATCGCACCGGCGGTGAGCTGGGGCTCGGCACCGGATTTGTGATTCAGGAGTCCGGGCTGATTGCCACAGCATGGCATGTCATCGGCGACGGACGTGCTGTACGTGTGGTGCTGCCGGATGGCAGGGAACTTGCTGTGACGGAAGTACACGCATCCTCGAGTCAGCTGGATCTTGCGGTACTGCGAGTTGCGGACGCAGATCTGCCGGCACTGCATTTATCCGTGGAAGACCGTGCTGCACAGGGATCAGAGATTGTGGCGATGGGACACCCGGAAGGATTCCGCAATGCGATCGTGGCTGGAGTTGTCTCAGGACACCAGGAGATTGAGGGTGTCGAGATGATCCAGCTGGCGATGAGTATCGAGCGTGGCAACAGCGGCGGACCGGTTCTGAATCGGCAGGGTGAAGTCGTCGGAATTGTCACTCGCAAGTCCGCATTGGAAGACAAGCTGGGATTTGCGGTCCCCGTACGCATGCTGCACGATCTGCTGGCGGATCCCAATCCGATTCCGATGTCGCGCTGGAATACGATTGGCAGCCTCGATGAACAGATCTGGAAGCCGGTGTTCGGAAGTGGCTGGAGGCAGCGGGCCGGTCGACTGCTGGCCAGAGGTACCGGGAGCTCCTTTGGAGGCCGTACTCTCTGCCTGAATCAGCAGCAACTTCCGGATGCACCGATGGAGATTCAGGTGCAGGTCCGTCTGGCGGATGAATCGGGAGCCGCCGGGCTCGTCTTTCATTCCGACGGAGGTGATCGCCATTACGGATTCTACCCCAGTGCCGGCAACCTGCGACTGACTCGATTCGATGGGCCGGACGTGAATTCCTGGACAATCCTGCACAATGAACCTCATCCGGAATACCGCCCTGGTGAGTGGAATACGCTGACCGTTCGAATACAGCAGGGTTCATTTCAGTGTTTCGTCAATGGTCAGCAGGTGCTGGAGTCAACGGATGATGTCATTCCTCCCGGGGTCGCCGGGCTGGCATCATTCCGCGGTACGGAAGCCGACTTCCGCAGGTTTGCCGTCGGTCATGATCTGCTGCCGACGCCTCCATCAGCGGAAAACCTGAGCCAGCTGCAGGAATTCTCAGATTCCTCTGCGTGGAACCAGCCTGTGGAAAACGATCGCTGGACTGAACTGCTGCCACTCGGCGTTACTGCTGTCGATTTCATGAATCGTGAGGCGGCTCAGCTGGAACAGAAGGCCGCTCAGCTCAAACGACTGGCGGTCGACCTGCATCGGCATCAGGTGCGTCAGCAACTGGCAACGGAGCTGTCCGGAGAAAGTCCAGACCTGCTGCTGTCGGCCCTGCTTGTCGCTCGAATCAATAATCCTGACGTTGAAGTCAGTGCTTATCTTGAGCGGATGGATCGGATGGCGGAGGAAGTACGGCTGCGACTGACCCCGGAGCAGTCTGAAGCCGATCGCCTGCTGCAGCTGGATGAATGGTTCTTCAGCGAACTGGGCGTCAGAGGAAGCCGGATTGAATACGACACGCCATCCAACAGTTACCTGAATGAAGTCATTGATGACCGTGAGGGAATTCCGCTTTCATTGTCCGTCTTCTACATGGAACTGGCACGTCGGCTGGACCTGAACATTGTCGGAGTCGGTCTTCCTGGTCACTTTGTCACTCGCTTCATTCCAACTGACGAGACCCAGGAACAATTGACCATCGATGTTTTTAACCGCGGAAAAAGGCTTTCCGAACAGGACATCACCAGCCTGATTCGCTCAGCCGGATTTCCGAATGAACCACGGTTCCGCGAAGCGGCCTCAACGCCGCAGATCATCGAACGCATGCTGCTCAATCTGCTGCACCCTGCGGAACGTCGTCGGGAT
>JALQUR010000294.1 GCA_023260695.1 Planctomycetaceae bacterium | reverse complement strand
AAGCGCGCTGAAAACTTCATCAACATGTATCGCGAAGGGCTGACGATGCGGGCTGAGAAGGACCGTATCTTCAAGGAACGTTACATGAAGGCAGAGGATTGACGGACAGCCCGCGTTGAGCCGGCAGCAGGCCGCGGGACTGCCGGCGACACAGCCCGCAGCCGTGTGCGGGACTGCCAGCGAAACAGCCCGCAGCAGCCACCGGCTCAGCCACTGCATATTCTGGCGCAGCAGATAATGGCCCTCGCCCTGCAGGAACGGGGCGTGACGCGTGACACTCTTGCAGGATGGCTGAAACATGGCGGTGTCAGTCCCACAACGTGGCCCGAAGAAACTCGCCAGCTGCTGGAATGGATGCAGGATCAGGAGTTGTTGTGGGAGGATCAGGGTCTGTACTGGTTTGGTCGTCGCGGCGAGGCAGAATACGGACGCCGCAACTTCATGGAGCTGTTCAGCGTCTTTCTGACGCCGCCGGTGTTTGAGATTATGCATGGACGGCATCACATTGGATCGGTCGACGACATCGCGTTTACTCAGCAGCAGCAGGGACCACAGACGCTGTTACTGGGCGGCACCGTCTGGCAGGTCAATCATATTGAATGGTCACGGAAGGTGGCCTATGTCGAGCCCACGAAAGACACGGGAGTGGCACGATGGGCCGGGGGCGGACGGGCAATTTCGGGCCGCGTGGCTGGCATGGTCCGGCAGATTTTGTGCGACACCAGTCAGCCGGATTATCTGAGCAATCGAGCGTGGGAACTGCTGCAGGTGCTGCGGGAGGCCCATGCCGGCATGCAGCCAGACCAGACGACTCTGCTGCTGGATCCTCGATCGGGTTATTGGACTTGGCTGACACATGCTGGCACGCGGGCCAATAAGACACTGGCCGCAGCGTTGCGACGCGTGCTGCACGTGCCGGTGAAGGATGATCCATTTCGGATCGACATCCACAGCCCCAGTTCAGTGCAGGAGATACTGGAGGCGTTTGACGCATTGCGGAGCCTGCCTGCTGAGGAACTACTTCCGGAGGTCAACGAGGAAGCCTTGCAGGGGCTCAAGTTTTCCGACTGCCTGCCCCCGGAGCTGGGGATCCGCATGTTACAGGCCCGCATGTCTGACCCTGCCGGCGTACAGCAATGTCTGCAGAAGGAAATTCAGGTCATGACTCCCGATGCAGGCCAGTCCCCTGGGGACGACATGATTTAACCCTGCAGACAGATGCGGAACGTGCCTGAAGGCGGTAGAATTGCGTGCAGGCTCATTCGCCGTAGATTCTGTCTCCTCATCATTTCATCATCAGCCATGCTGCCAAACGCCCTGCAAAGCCTTCGAATCCGCACGCCGGATTTACCTGCGGCTTCGGATGCCGAGGCGTTCCAACTGCATCAGTCTGCGTTAGAGTGGAGTCTGACCGACCCCATTGTGATCCGTGACGAATCGGATATTGCTAGTAAGCCCAACTGGCGAGAGCGGCTACAGCCTTTTGTTCATCAGGTGCAGAATCTGATCACCTACTGTCGTCGGCTTCCAGTATCCATCATTGCCGATGATGTTGGGCTGGGTAAGACCATCAGCGCCGGGCTGATCCTGAGTGAACTCATCGAACGCAGACGAGTCAATCGCTGCCTTGTTGTGTGCACAAAACTCATTGGGCCACAGTGGGTGGACGAACTTCGCCAGAAGTTTGATATCGATGCAGCATTTGCTTCAGGTGCTGACCTGATTTCGTTACTGGCCAGCGACACGACGGTTGTCGTCACCACTTACGAGTCCGCTCGCAGGCACCTTTCGCGAGTGTCCGGCTTTGGCTTCGACATGCTGATTCTGGACGAGGCGCATAAGCTGCGAAACCTGTATGGCAACCGTAATCCCCCCAAAGTCGCGACAGTCGTACGTGACATCCTCCAAAAACGGATATTCCGCTTTGTACTCATGCTGACAGCCACGCCGATGCAAAATCGGATTTGGGACTTGTACAGCCTGATAGATCTGCTTGTTGCTGCAAAAGGGCATGAGAATCCATTCGGTACACCTGAACAGTTTCAGAATCGCTTTGCAGGTTCCTTTCACGATATTGGATGGAGCCAGACGCCTTCCGGCAAAAACTTCAGGGATATTTTGCGGCAATACCTGGTCAGAACTCGACGCGGCAGCGTCAACCTGACTTTTCCGCAACGGCAACTGCAGCTGCGCTCGATCCCCGCCAAAGAGGGCGATCGTCAGCTGCTGAATTGTCTGCGTGACGCGATGGAATCAGACCCAACCATCAACGCACTTCTTTTCACCAGCCTTGGAATTGCACTGATGAGCAGTCCCCAGGCGTTTCAACGACAGCTCGCCAATGTGACTTCCAGTCGACCATCCCTGCAGCCAATTCTTAACAGAGTCACGGCGCTTGTTGAGCGGGACGGATGCCCATCCAAGATGCTGGAGGTGCTGACAATCTGTGAACATTTACGTCGCGAACGTCCGGATTCATGGCGAGTAGTGATCTTCACCTCCCGAATTGCAACTTTGGAATTGCTGTCGCAGCATCTGGAGCAAAGGGGCTATCCGGTCGGAGTCATTCGAGGCAGCAATCATGAGGTCAACAGGCGTACCGTGGCGGCGTATTCCTGCGACCCACCCGAAGCGCACGTCATTGTCTCCACTGACTCAGGTGCAGAGGGGCTGAATCTGCAGGCGGGCAACGTCCTGATCAATTATGACCTGCCGTGGAATCCCATGGTAATTGAGCAGCGAATTGGTCGTGTGCAAAGACTAGGCTCGCGATATCAGAACGTTGTGATCTTTAATCTGGCGGTGAAAGACAGTCCGGAAGATCTGATTGTCGCACGGTTGCTGCACAAACTGGTTGAGATCTCGGAGAGCATCGGCGACATCGAGAGCATACTCGAAGCTGCGGGAGAACGTTCCAGATCGCGCAGAAGTATGGAGGAGGAAATCGGGGAGCTTGTCCGCCAGTCGCTTATGGGCATCAATGTCGAGCAACAACGTACTCTGGCCGAGCAGAGCATTGAACACGCGAAACGATTTCTCACTGAAAACGCAGAAGTCCTGAATCAGACGATGGGAGATCTTTCCGACCTGCACCGAATGGGGATACAGCCACCTGAGTTGACACGAACTTCTCCCTCGGCGACGGCTAAGGACTTCATGACATTGGCCTTGCGACGTTCCGGATATGTCGTTGCTACAACGGATAGCACTGACGTCCTCAGAATTGAAAGCGCCGATGGCCGGCTAAGCTTCCTGGCAGTCCAGGATCGTCAGTTGTGGAAGTCTCTTCGCCGCCAGTCACCCGACCAGCAGGTCGAATTGCTCCAGCCCGGACAGACATTCTTTGAGCGGGTTCTGGAAACATGGAGAAGAACGGCAGCCACACTTATTGTGGACACTCGTGAGAGAACGGAGACACTTGCAACTCGGATCAGCACGAAATGGCTTCAACAGATCTCCGGCAGCGAATTACAACGGATACGCATCCACGATCGGAAGCGACATTTTCGTGGTCATCTGCGGACGCAGATCACCGCGTCCAACGGTCTCGACCGGTATGAAAAACTGATCGACCATGAATACAGTGAGAAATCGCACGCACCGATTCTGGCGTCCAGCTTACCAGAC
>JALQUR010000243.1 GCA_023260695.1 Planctomycetaceae bacterium | reverse complement strand
CCGGTCATCCGTCCCCGCTCCGCTGATCCCACCGATTGCGTCGCCGCTCTGACGCACTTCTTCTCAAACTGAAAGGAACCACTTTGAACGAACAGACCACCATCCACTGCACCGAATGCAGTAAAGAACGCACTGGCTGCGCTGATTGTCACCGCTGTCATCTCTGTTGCCGGTGCAACGCCGGGGAAGGCTGATGCCGATTCCCTGCGCTCACTGTCGCACTGAGTTCGAACCAGCCGACTCGGTCGGCAGCGACTTTCAACTCTGCCAGGACTGCTGGGAATGTGACAGTTCCCGCATGTGGTGGTCCATGATCGCCGCACTTGCTCCGCCTGAGGACACTGACTTGATGACCGAACACGACCCACCCAACGGAGCGCCATCACAGATCAAATGCAGTCATTGCGGTCAATTGAAGGCTCCGTCGGAGTTCAATCGAGAACGGCGTCGACCGTCGGGGCGAAGAACCGAATGTCGTGATTGCCAGCGTGCTTACAACAACCGATTTCGCAAACAGAAACCGCTGTACAACATTTGGAACCTCATGTTCCAACGGTGTTACAACGAAGGCAATCCCGGATACCGATTCTACGGCGCTCGTGGAATCCGAGTCTGCCAGAAATGGCATGAATACGAAGCCTTCGTGGCTGACATGTCCCCTCGTCCGTCTCCAAAACACAGCATCGACCGCATCGACGGCAACGGCGATTACTCGCCCGAGAACTGCCGATGGGCACTCCAACAGGAACAGACGCTGAATCTCCGCTCCAACCGCAACATTGAGATCGAGGGCATCATCAGACCACTTGCGGAGTGGGCACGCCTAAATGGAATTCCGAAATCGACTGTTGAAGCTCGGCTCTATCGATATGGCTGGGACGCGAAGGCAGCCGTGACGACGCCTGTTCGAGCATGGGGAGGAAAGGCCTGAGATGATGACCGACCACGATCTGCTGCGCATCTTCCATCCGAATGGCGCTGACGAAAACCCGAAGGATGTCATTGGAAGCCGGAAGCCTGCTCTGCATCTCGTCCCGCAGTCCGCGAACATTCTCGAAGCAGTGGTGTTTGGACATGGCGCTGACAAATACGGCGGAGCCTACAACTGGCGCGTGAAACCAGTCCGGGCATCGATCTACCTCTCAGCAGCCATGCGACATCTGGCTCAATGGCTTGATGGTCAAAACGACGACTCGGAGAGCGGAATCTCTCATCTGGCACATGCACGTGCATGCCTGGCGATTCTGATTGACGCACAGACTACCAATTGTCTGATTGATGACCGTCCACCGGTCGGGAAGTCTGCGGAATTGATTCAGAAGCACACAAAGGCCGTCAGCCTGACATCGCCCCCGCAGTTGCGCTAACGGAGGAACCTCGGGAACGATGGGCCAGGCTGGTCACGACGCTGTCACACCACTCGATGCCGCACGCGAATACGTGCGCCGCGGCTGGTGCGTCGTACCGATTCCGTACAAACAAAAACGCCCTGTCATCAAGGAGTGGGAACAACTCCGCCTGTGTGAAACTGACCTGGATCAGTATTTCGATCAACCGGCCAACGTCGGAATCATTCTTGGAGAGCCATCCGGCAACCTGGTCGATGTCGATCTCGACTGTGTCGAAGCCAGGGCGATCGCCAGTAACTATCTGCCTGCGACGGCAGCCAAATCAGGCCGCGCGGGTGCAACCGATTCGCACTGGTGGTACATCGCCGCCGCCGCGAAGACCGTGCAGCGCCGTGATCCCGTAACGCGACAGATGATCGTCGAGCTGCGGTCAACTGGCGGCCAGACCGTTGTTGGCCCGAGTATTCATCCGAGCGGCCAGCAATACGATGTTCTGACTGGCGAACCAGCGGTTGTGCCGGCAGAGATGCTGGCAGCCTGCGTGGAAGCACTGGCGAAACGAGTCATCGAGCTCCGACACGGAGACATTGATCCGGTTGCTGCCTCTGGCAACGGTCGCACCGATGCCGTGGCGCGCACAGGGTCGCACCCTGACCGGATCACCAAACACCAGTCATCGAGCGACGTTGAGTCTCGTGCGTTGGCATACCTCGACAAACTCCCATCTGCCATCAGCGGCAACGGCGGCCATGCTGCGACGTACACGGCAGCGACGGTCCTCGTACACGGGTTTGAGATCGATCCCGAACGGGCGCTGGCGTTGCTGCTCAACTACTTCAATCCGAGGTGCGAACCACCGTGGACCGAAAAGGAACTGCGACACAAGGTCACCAGCGCCGCGACAAAACCACATGACCAGCCACGCGGATGGCTGTTGAATCAGGAACGGGAGCAACCCGTCGACATCTCGGCGCTCGTTGGTCAGGCAAATGGAACCACGCCGACAGTCCGCGCAACGGAACGTGAACCGCCGACTGACACTGCAGATGACCCCGGTCCCATACCGACAGAACTCCTGCGTGTGCCGGGGTTCATCTCCGAGGTAATGGACTTTTCGCTGGCGACGGCTCCCTATCCGAATCAGCCGCTGGCGTTCTGCGGTGCGCTGGCATTGCAGGCATTCCTCGGCGGTCGCAAGGTTCGCGATCAAGCGGACAACCGGACCAACCTGTACCTGCTCAGCCTGGCGCATTCGGCAGCGGGAAAAGACTGGCCACGGAAGGTAAACACGCGGATTCTACATGCCGTCGGGCAGTCCGAGTGTCTCGGAGAACACTTTGCCTCCGGTGAAGGGCTCCAGGACGCGCTCTATGTCCGACCGGCCATGCTGTTTCAGACCGACGAGATCGACGGACTGCTGCAATCGATCAACAAAGCAAAGGACGCCCGCTACGAGGGGATTCTGGGAACGTTGCTGACGCTGTACTCCGCCGCCAGCAGTGTCGTGCCGATGCGGTGCAAGGCGGGAAAGGAACGGAACGACACGATTGAGCAGCCATGCCTGGTCATCTTCGGCACAGCGATCCCGACGCATTACTATTCGGCGTTGAGTGAGCGCATGCTGACGAACGGCTTCTTCGCTCGCATGCTGATTGTGGAAGCAGGAAAGCGTGGTGCCGGTCAGGAACCACGAATCGCCGACATTCCGCCGCGCGTTCTGGAGACTGCGACCTACTGGTCTGAGTTTCAGCCGGGAAAAGGAGACCTCAACAAGTTCTTTCCGATCCCAAAGATTGTGAGATACACCGACGATGCCCAGTCGCTGTTGATCGAATCGAGACGGGCCTGCGAGCGAGAATACTCACACGCTGAAGAACGCGGCGATCCTGTCGGGACGACAGTCTGGGGACGCACGAACGAGCACATCCGCAAGTTGTCGCTGCTTTACGCAGTCAGCGAGAATCACCGCGATCCGTCGATTGACGTGTCGGCTGCTGCCTGGGCGACGGACTTTGCGATGCACCAGACCCGGCGCATGCTGTACATGGTTCAGGGACATGTTGCCGAAAATCCGTTCCACGCCGAGTGCCTCAAGGCGAAGCAGAAACTGCGATCTGCGCCGGATCGTATCCTGGCGCACAGCGTTCTGCTCAAGCGGATGAAAATGAACGCCCATTCGTTCTTGCTGATGATGGAAACGCTCATTGCCCAAGGTGATGTCACCCCGCTTGGTCACGACACCGCCGGTCGTCCGTTTCGCGGTTACCAGCTGATCGAGGGTGCGTGATCCGCGTGGTGAAACAACCGGGTGAAAGGTGAAAGAAGTTCGTGCCGGCGGGGTGAAAGAGGGAGAAAGAAGGTGAAGGAAGGGTGAAAGAAGTTTTGCAGTAAAACACAGGAAAAACACTACTTTCTCTACTTCTTTCCCCCTTTCACCCCCTATCCCCCCTCGCGCCGGATTTTGGCCTGTTTTTGCCTGTCTACGCGAGGGGGGGTGAAAGAAGAAAGAAGTCCCCCGAGCCGCACTTGGGTATCAATCAGGACGCCAACCACGGTCGCCCACGTTGGCCCGTGTCGCGTTGACTCGCGGAGGTTGGCCAACGGTACGACTCGCCCAGCGACGCGACACGTGGCCACCAGTGGCGTCGGCGATTGAGGCGATGGTTCCTTCCGAGGCCGGGGGCGAAAGGAGATACACGCGGGAACCGTCGCGGAATTAGGCTGACTTTCTTTCGACTGTCCGAATTTTCTGGCCGGACATGGCAACGTGTTTCGGTGGCTGACGTTGCGACGGAGATTCTGTGGCAACCAGCGCAAACCAGTGGCTCCCTGTCGCGTTCAAACTGCTCCTGGC
>JALQUR010000162.1 GCA_023260695.1 Planctomycetaceae bacterium | reverse complement strand
AGGTATTGCGATCTTCGCTGCGAGCACAGCACAGATCCACACGTCCTCGTCGACGCAGTGTGGTTCGATTTGGCGAACAACTGGAGGAACGAATCGTACTGGAGGGAAATCGGCCAGTCCTCGATCCGTCAGCATCTCCGGTGATGGTGTCTGTTGCAGAGAATGCGGGGGCTCCAACGGGAGCGGTCGGAACGCTGGTGTCGTCACTGATCGACGCGGGTGGCACGCACAATAACTTCAGCGATAGTGATGGTGACCTACCCGGTATCGCGATCACCGCAGTAAACCTTGCAGCCGGAACACTCTGGTATACTGAGAATGACGGTACGTCGTGGCAGCAAGTTGGCTCTGTGAGCGATGCATCTCCACAACTGATTGCCGCGGACACGAGCAGTCGCCTGTACTTTCAACCGGACACAAATTTTCACGGGACAATCAGTGATTTGATCACATTCCGAGCGTGGGACCGCACTCACCTCAGCCAGCAGCTTCAGCTGGGCAGCGATATTGAAGCTGAAGCCGATGACGATGAAGCTGGATATTCGGTCGCTTTATCGGCAGACGGCAGAACTGTCGCGATTGGGGCGCCACGTAATAATAGCCCCGGCGGTAACAATAATGGTCACGTGCGGATCTACCAGTGGAATGGGACTGCGTGGCAGCAGTTAGGAAGTGATATCGATGGTGAAGCAATCTCTGATCTGTCAGGTTTTTGCGTCTCATTGTCATCTAATGGCGCGACGGTTGCCATTGGAGCGCCTTCCAACGACGGGAATAGCGAGAATGGTGGTCATGTCCGAGTGTTCGAATGGACAGGCACTGATTGGCAACAACTTGGTGCTGACATCGACGGCGAAGGTACAGGCAGTGAAAACTCCGGCTACTCTGTTGGATTATCCGGGGACGGAAGAACCGTAGCGATCGGTGGGCCGGGCAACAGCGAAAGTGCCGCAAATGCGGGTCAGACGCGAGTCTTTCGGTGGAATGGATCCGGATGGATCAAAATGGGCACGGACATCAATGGCGAGGGGGCGGGTGATTACTCTGGCTGGTCCGTAGCGCTGTCCACGAGCGGCACCAGTCTCGCGGTTGCCGCCCCCGGCGATGATGACAACGGGCGGAACTCCGGTAATGTCCGTGTTTATCGCTGGACTGGTACAGAGTGGCAGCAGCAGGGGCTGGACATAGATGGTGAAGGAATCGGTGATTCCAGCGAATACCTTGCTGCTGTTTCGATCTCTTCAGATGGGAACACCGTAGCCATTGGTATGCCGTACAATGATGGCAACGGATTAGACTCGGGACACGTACGAGTTTATGAATGGAGTGGTGCGACGTGGGAACAAGTTGGGAACGATCTTGATGGCGAAAACGCTGGCGACAAATCCGGTTTTGCGGTTGCTCTGTCGTCGGACGGGAAATCCGTAGCAATTGGTGCACCATACAACGATGACAACGGAAATGATTCGGGGCATGCGCGTGTGTATGACTGGGACGGCGCCGTCTGGCAGCTGCGTGACGCAGATATCGACGGGGTGGCCAGCCGCGACCATTCAGGCATTTCCGTCGCATTATCAGCAAGTAGCGACACACTCGCCATCGGCGCCCCAAGTCATGGGGCAACAACAACGAATAATGGTCATGTTAGGATCTTCTCACTTACCGCTGCCTCCGCTTCGGTGCTTACGGACGCTGTCTCCATCTTCGTCAATGCGCAACCAACGATCGACGGAATCGCGGACTTGACCATTTCGGAAGATGCTTCAACCCAGTTGATTAGTCTCAGCGGCATCACCGCAGGTTCTTCGGATTCACAGACTATTCGAGTAACGGCCAGTAGTAGCGATACCAGCCTGATTCCTCATCCGCAGGTGACGTATACATCGGAAGACGCCTCCGGAACGATTTCATTCAGGCCAGTTTCCGACAACTCAGGAACGGCCACGGTCACCGTTACCGTAGAAGACGCAGGCGCTGACGGAGATTTCGCGACTTCGGAAGACAATGCTTCAACAACTCAAAGCTTCAACGTGACCGTCGCCGAACAATTCGACGTTGACATTGAATCGCATGTCAAGTTGGCCAGCAATCTGAACGGTGTCCCCGCCATCGCATCAAACATGTGGTATCACGCTCCGGCAAGAATCGGAGACTTCGACGGCGACGGGGTTGACGATTTAGCAGTATCGACAATAGGCCCCTCAGGACAGTTACGTCCCGGTACTGTGTACATTCATCGCATGAACTCTGATGGTACCGTCAGGGAGACCACTTCATTCACCGTAGACTCACCAAATTTTGGAGTTGATGTCTCAGCAATTGGTGACGTGGATGCTGATGGCGTGATCGATCTTGTTGTTGGTGCCAACGATGCAGACGGTTCCCGCGGTGCGGTATTTATTTGTTTCCTTAATGCCAACGGGACGCTCAAAAACAGCGTCAAGATCGGGAACAATCTGAACGGCGGTCCGTCGCTCGGATCCAGCACGGTCTTCGGAACCAGTGTTGCTGGAACCGGCGACATCGATAGAGACGGCATCCCCGATATCGTTGTTGGTGCAAACAACTATGGCTATCCGGCAAATAAGGGTGCTGCGTTCGTCTGCCTGCTGAATTCCGATGGGACTGCGCGATCCGTGGTGAGGCTGTCTGACGGCGCAAATGGTATTCCTGCCGGCACCCTGAGCAATGGTGACAGCCTGGGCTACCGCGTTGAGGGAATCGGAGATCTGAATAACGACGGCATTCCGGACATCGCCGTTCCCGCAGTCAACGACGGTGCCACGGGGGCACTTTACATCTTCTTCCTATCAGGCACTGGCACTGTGTCCGGAATGAGAAAGCTGGAGTCTGGCGTCGATGGGGTTCCCGACCTCACGAGCCAGCAATTTGGACGCGGAATCGCCGTTGTGGACGACCTTGATGGCAACGGCATTGTCGAACTGGTAGTGGGATCTCCGTGGGACGATACCGCGGGGACTGATCGGGGTGCGGTTTATGTTCTTTACATGGAATCAGACGGCACAGTCGGCAGCTACACAAAGATTGCCAATGACCTGCATGGTGGCCCCCCATTAACTGACAGCGACCATTTTGGAGATCGCATCGCTGCAATCGGTGACCTCGACAACAACGGAGCGGTCGACATCGCTATACTGGCAAGAGGTGATGACACCAGCGCAAATAACCAAGGCGCGATTTATGTCGCATTCCTTTCCGCGGTAAATCCCAAACCAACACTGGATGCTCTCACAGACGTGAGTATCAACGAGAATAGCGGCGAGTACTCACGCGCCTTGACTGGAATCACCGCAGGCTTAGGAGATTCACAACCTTTACGAGTCACTGCAACCAGTAGTGCGTCAGGCGTCGTCACAGCTCCGTCTGTCACTTATACCAGCCCAGACGCCAGCGGGAGTCTTGCATTCACCCCCGTCGCCGATGCGAGTGGTTCCGTCACCATTATCGTCACAGTGGAAGACGGTGGGCTGGACGCAAACCTTGACACGTTGGCAGACAACGCGACTTACAGTCGAACATTCGACGTATTCGTCAACGCAACGCCGACACTGGACGTTATTGAAAATGTGACGATCGATGAAGACGCACCTGAACAGCTCGTCACTCTTGCCGGAATCACCGCCGGCGCGACCGATGTTCAGCCGCTTCGGGTCACAGTGACAAGCAGCAACACATCCCTGATTCCAGCGCCATCGGTCACTTACACCTCCCCCGAAACAACGGGGAACCTCACGTTTACACCTATTGCAGACCAGTGGGGAACAGCAACCATCACCGTTCGTGTCGAGGACGGCGGACAGGATGGCGATCTCGAAACGAGTGCCGATAACGCAATCGTACTTCGAACATTCGAAGTGACGGTCAACGCTGTCAATGATCAGCCGACGCTGAACAATCTGGTAGATCTGCGATTAGAGGAGCAGGATTTCTTTGACACAACCGTACAGCTGGCCGGCATCTCGGCGGGAGGTGGCGAAACGCAGCAACTGAAGGTCACTGCCGCCAGTTCTGATTCAAGTGTTGTTCGTATCAGCGACGTTTCGTATGTCTCACCCGATCCATCGGGAACACTCACAATGACCCTCGCGCCCGAATCCAATGGTACGGCGACAATCTCCGTGATCATTCAAGATGGCGGACTGGACAATGACCTCTTGACGACTTCAGACAACGCGGAAGTCGTCAAGACATTCGTCGTCACAATTGAACCTGTAGCACCCGTAATAACGGGGCCGGACGGTACCTCGGAGCAACGTCCACGAATCAATTGGACACCAATTTCTGCTGCAGCTTCGTACCGAGTTTGGATTTCTCAGAACAGCCAGAGTATCAATCCGTTGATAACCGGGTTTTCTGCGGAGCCGTTTTTTGACGTCCCTACAGCTCTAGGAAACGGAAAAATTGACGTTTGGGTGCGTGGCGTGCGGGAAAACGGGCAGCTCCTTCCGTGGAGTGCAATGCATCGATTCGTGGTGGGCACTGCACCTGTCGTTGAAGATGTACCCGATCGTCAGACAACGGCGAAGCCTACCATCACATGGTCAGATGTACCGGGCGCCGAATCCTACGATGTTTATGTTAATAATCTGTCATCCGGCCAGCGGGAATACGTGAGGGAAAGTGTTTCCGGCACGCAATGGATACCAGATCACGACCTGCCGATGGCCCGTTACCACTTCTGGGTCAGAGCCATTACCCCAGACGGTTTGGGCAGTCCATGGAGTTCCCGTGAAAGCTTCTATATCGCGCCGGCACCAGAGGTAATTACCCCGGTTCTGCCAACATTTGACCGTACGCCAACATTCGACTTTGGAGACATTAGCGGAGCCACCAGTTACAGCGTTTTCGTACGTTCTCTCGTGGATGGCAACACCGCAGCGAATGTCTCTGGCCTGTCGACCAGTGAATGGACACCCGACGAAAACATGGGAGAAGGTCGATATGCATGGTGGGCAATAGCAGATTCGACGGTTGCCGGATTTCGCAGCAGTTGGAGCCGTCGTACGGAGTTCTATGTTGGTGGACTCACCACAATTACCGGACCGAGTTCTCCTGCAGGGTCAGTGACTCCGCAAATCCAATGGCTCGCTGTTGGCGGTGCGGATCATTACGTTCTGCAGGTTAATGGTGATGTCGAAGGACCAAAACTCATCTATCGGACAGATATCACAAGCAATTCATTCCAGGTCACGGCACCTTTTGGGAGTGGTCGCACATACAGAGCATGGGTCAAAGCTGTCAGCACGACAGGCGAGCATGGACCGTGGACCAGCGCATGGGAATTCACGGTAGCTGATACCGCGGAGGAAGATCTTCTCACAGTACCAATCGATGCACCGATTTCAGCACTGCTGCCGCAACAATTCGATCATTCGGGTACACGGGTGCAACGCGTTGCAACAGCGGATCCTAAAATTGGATTGAGGCCTGCAGCGTTCACATTACTTTTATCCCAGGAAGATGCCGCAAAGTCAGAAACATTTGAGGTACAGACCCGCCGCATGTTTGAGCATGCGGTCTCCGCTGACTGGCTTGAAGAACTAATGGAGTTGGGCAGCATTTGAATCCCGTCGTGGCTGAACCTGATTGCATGGTCTTTTGAACTTCAAGACGACTTCCAATGCACGAACTCCGCTTCCCTCTTTCACCGGTCTGAGGTGCTTGCGGCATCACCGTTCGCAATTACTGCCCCTCACCTCACACCCGCCCGGGGTCGTGGCCGATGATGGACTGGACCCAGTCGCGGATCACTGTTGGTTGACTGATGCCGCTGCGTCATC
>JALQUR010000717.1 GCA_023260695.1 Planctomycetaceae bacterium | reverse complement strand
AACTGCGCAGCGACCTCATCAGCCAGGTGATTACAGATCACTTGCCTGGAGAGACACCCGAACCACCCCAATCAGAGGTTGCTGCCGTAACGTTTGAGTTGGAGCGTGATTTTGCAAAGCTGCCCCCACATCATCAGTGAGGGAATCCTGGCATAGACGTCCGCAGGCCCACGTTCACTCCAGCGCTGCAGGTAGAGTCTCATGTAATAGCGTTCCACCTGATTGTTCATCAGGCTGCTGAACTTTGCAGAAGTCTTCTGCCCCTTTTCCACCCATTCGTTGATTTTCGAGGTTTCGCCTCGGTCTTCCCAGATGGAGTCGGCATACACCTGATCACCGCCCATCAGCAACAGATGATAAGGGGGATTCTCTTCTGTTTCCCGGGCCGATGATTCAGGGGATTTTGCCAGTTCCACGAAGTGGTGGTGCTGTCTGAGCAGATGAAACCAGCGTTCATTCTTGATACCTGAGTACTTTCTGGCGTCGTTGACAGAATGAAACCCTGCGCATGACCCATAAGCCATTGCAGGCATTGTCCCCGCAGCGGGGACATGAAATTCCGCAGCGACTTCCTGCACTGAGGTGCGGATGCTGTAGGTGATTTCTTTTGTGGTTGCAGACCGTGGAAACGTCACTCGGGCGGACCAGAGCCACGATTTCTGAAAGTTATACAGCAGAGGCAACGTTACTGTCGTGGGGCTGCCACCGTCCCGATAGTGCAGCTCAGGTGCCTGACCGGAATCGGTCACCACAAGGAACGAGATTGTCCAGGTGTCTGTGGTGGCTCCGCAGAACTTGAGAATCGGTCCGGTCTGGATCTTCATCGTCGACCTCTGAGACTGGTCATTGGCGGTCGCAGCCTCACAGACTGGGGAAAACAGCTGCGGGAACTGACGCAGTCACTTATTCTGCGGCGGCAACGAGCAACCTGAGCGGCTGAATAACAACCGCTGCGGTTGACATGAATTGACGAAACCGGAGCCGAATAGTGCCGCAGAAACATAACTCGATGCGACGGCCTGGCAACCCGAATCTCTATTTTCCACGCTGCTGGCGGGAAATCCAGTCATACAATTCCGGAGTGGCGTAGGCTGCTGACCAGGAATTGTGACCGATGTGTTCCATCACGGTAAATCTGACACGCTTGCCACCTGCCTCCCGAATTCCATCAACCATTTCCTGGGAGCGACTGAGTGGAACAGCTCGGTCCTCTGTGCCGTGAAATACCCAGATTGGCAGGTTTTTCAGTTTCTCTGCGTCAGCCGGATCACCGCCGCCGCAGATGGGGACCACCGCTGAAAATCGATCGGCGTGGTCAGCGGCCAGTCTCCATGAACCATAACCCCCCATGCTCAGTCCCGTCAGACAGATATGCTCATTGTCAACTGCGTATGTCGACGTGATGTGGTCCAGCAGTTCCAGCAGACGCTTCTGCTGAGTTTCCTTGTTCCAGAAATCTTCCGCCGGACATTGTGGAGAGACCAGCAGCCACGGGAGTTTGTCACCCCGGGCTGCAAATCGTGGAGGTCCCCACTTGGCGACAATACTCAGTGGCCCATTGCTCTCACCACGACCATGCAGAAAGAGCATCATTGGGATTTTTGCGTCCGCTGAATAATCTTCCGGCAGATACAGGAGATAGTCGATTTTTCCGCCGTCACTGGTATTCAGCGACTGCTCAACCTGCTTGCCGGGGGCGGGTGTTTCATCAGTCGGTGCAGCCATTGTGAAATTTGCGAAGAGAAAAAAATGTGCGAACAGAGTGACAGAGAATCGAGCTGACAAGGGACGGTTCCTTTCGTGACGGAGGACTGGGTGGCCTGCGTGGGACAAGTGTGACCTGTGCGACCGCTGCAGAAAAGGCGCTGCAGCAGCGCAGCGATTCTGCAGGGCCATTCAGCGAACAATTTCAAGGATGCGGATATCACGAAACAGGATGTCGTTTGGTTGCCCATGATCCTGAAAGCCGATGTAGCCTTCCAGTGGCCTGTCCTGCATCGCACCCTCATTCAGCTGTGTGTCGATAATCTGCTCACCATTGAGTTCAACCTGCAGATGGTGCCCGATGCAGGTCACAACCATGCGGTTCCACTTGTGCGGGGGCATGGACATGTTCTTCGAGGCACCCACCGTGCCAACAATACCA
>JALQUR010000660.1 GCA_023260695.1 Planctomycetaceae bacterium | reverse complement strand
CGTAATGCTTCGCACCGCAAGGCCATGTTTCGCAACATGGCCAGCAGCCTGATCCGTACCGTCCGTGTGGATGATGGACAGGAGGGTGCTCCGAAGGTTGCCGGTCGAATTGTGACGACGGTCCCTAAGGCGAAGGAGCTGCGTCCAGTCATTGAGAAGCTGATCACGCTGGCAAGGCGTGCGCACCGAATCAGTGAGTCGGCTGCTCCTTTGCGGACAGAGGCTGAAAGGAATTCAGACGCGTGGAATGCGTGGCGCCAATCAGAGCAGGGAAGAGACTGGGTCAAGGCAACTGCTCCGGCGCTTGCACTGAGACGCCGTGCGTTTTCTGAACTGCGTGATGCCGTCGCCGTGGATATTCTGTTCGACGAACTGGCTCAGCGATTTGCTGATCGAGACGGTGGCTATACTCGTGTTGTCAGGCTTGCGAGTGTGCGGCTGGGTGACGCAGGTGAGCAGGCGATCATCGAGTTTGTCGGCGAACGCGATCGCGTACGATCCGGGCGTCGCACGGCTCCGGCTGTGGTTGAGGCGGTTGAGCCGGCAGCAGCTGCTCCTGACGCTGCTGATGAGTCAGCAGCCGCCGAGGAGGATGTTGCTGAAGAAGTCGTTGCTGAGTCAGCAGAAGCGACAGCTGATGCTGCTGAGGAAGCCTCAGAAGAAGAGCAGGCCTGAGAGGTCTGAAATGATTTCCATGGCCCGACTCAGCTGAGTCGGGCTTTTTTTTTGGTTGTGCCATGCGAAGTGGCTGCGAAAGCCTGCTCTGGGGCGGGGCTGTCGAGTGCTGTTGCTGCAGTTACTTCGGTTTGCCATTTTGAGCAGGTTACGGACGGGGCATTGTCCTGCTGTAGGTATGTCAGATCTGGGCAGCGATTCCGAGACTTCAGAGTTTGATGCAGGACCAGAGCCTGTTGTCACGACCGTGAGCGTTTTGTGTCAGATCAGATGCCGCGGCGATCATCATAGATTTCGACATGCAGTCGGGTGCTGAAGTTGAAATTGTGTTGCCTTGCAATTTCGCGAACCCAGTCAGTTTTTTGATGCAGTTGATCGCGAGTGCGGGCCTGTGGCATGAGCCAGACAGTGGAGCGAGGAATTGTCGGGACTTCAGCAAGCCAGAGCAGTACTTCATCAACGTCATCAGGTTCATCGATGACGAATTTCAGAATGAACGGGTTTCGACTGATCAGCTGTTGTACGACTTCGGGGCGAAATCGAGCGAGTTCATGTCGTCGTGACCACTGAGAGTCATGCGGAGTGGAGTTGGCAAGTTTGGGACTGATAGCGAGGAGATCGCACTGCAGATCGTCAGCAGGGACAGTGCCAGCGGTTTCCACAGTAACGCGCTTACCGAGGCTGCGGCAGGAAGCTGCGAGTGCAGCAAGTTCAGGAACGAGGAGTGGTTCGCCGCCAGTGAGTACGACGTCTGGCGCGTTGCTTTCGTGTACTCTGCGGAGCAGCTGATCAAGGCTCCAGGCAGTTCCTTCAGGTTTCCATGATGTGTAGGGCGTATCGCAGAAAGAGCAACGCAGGTTGCATCCCGAAGTTCGAATGAACAGGGACTGAGTGCCTGCCCAGGGACCTTCGCCCTGAATCGATTCAAACACCTCGGCGACCTGCATGTTGCTCAATGAAATGCGCTCATCGGTTGCTATAGGGCCTTGAGGGTGAATCCCCCAACCGCCACCCCCCCCTGAGGAGCGGGACGATAAAACGTCACGTTTTAAAATGCGACCACTTGGCACCTTCTACCAGATGAACGGTCAAGGATTTGCCATCCTCGGACCAGTCCCAGGATTTCGCGAGGTTC
>JALQUR010000556.1 GCA_023260695.1 Planctomycetaceae bacterium | reverse complement strand
GCACGCTCAAAAGCGTCCTGTGGTCTGTGGTCCGTATTCATCGCGATTCCATCCACGGCCAGCCAGCGCAGCTTCACTGAGTGCTCGGCGGAAAGAGCTGGAAATGTGCGGGACAGAACTGCAGCCGGGATCGGCAACCCTTCATCTTCACGGTAATAACTGTCGTGAACCGCATGCAACATCTGGTGCAGGGTGGCGTGCAGCAGCTGAGCCTGCATTCTGGCTGCAGCCTGTGACGGTGGATGCAGTTTCGGACGCGCTGTCTGTTCCGTTGCTTCGTCCTGACTGAATCCCGCCAGACTGCAGAACAGAACGATCGCTGCTGTAATCCCTGCCTGCAGATTCCTTGTCCGGTCATGCATCTCAACTCTCCGGAACGCGTGGAAGTTTCAGTCCGGCGGGGCTGTCGGGGCTGGATTCAACAACCCGGCCATCCTCGGACTGCGTTCGTTCAGATCTCCAGTAACGTCGCAAGCTCTTCATACCAGCTCGGCTGAAGTGACTGCTCAAACAGCTTCCACCACGCGTCCGATTCTGTCTGCCGGGGAGTTTCCTGCGTCTGCGAGAAGTCCGTGATGGCGACGTTCCACGGCAGACTGTGCAGTGTTGCTCCGGATTCTGTCGTGGCTGGAAGTTGCTCATTCTCCTGCGGTGGGGCTGGCAGCAGTCTCAGTGATGGACCCGGCAAGGACACCAGTGCATCCGGCGAATTCGTATCTTTGGCGTCGCTTCCGGCCACAGTGAACACAAAGACGCTGGACCACGGGGCAAGTTTACCGCTGTCAGAAACCGCTCGAATCCACGCGCGGTAGGTACGCTCGCTTCCGAGTGGTTGTGTGACCTGGAAAGATGTGCCGGTGAGGTTCTCCTCGTAAATCAGTCTGGCCCCTTCCACGTCGCCGTTTACCTGCAGGATGTAGCGTGCTGCGCCCGTCACCTGCAGCCATTCAATCAGCGGTGTCGTGGAAGCGACTGGTGATACCGGGGCTGTGACCGTACTTCTTCCGCCGATGTAGATGTCCTGTCGTGCTGACCACGCACTGCGGAATCCGGCGACTGTGGAATCGGCAAGGGCCCACCACGCATAGGGACCCTCTGGCAGGGCTGTATCCGGTGTCCACTCTGTGCTCGTGAGATTACTCAGATTGGCAACGACGCTGCCATCGATCAGATACTTCAGGTAGAAACCATAGCTGGTCGCACCCGCGACGCTGTTCCAGTCAAACGTTGGTCTGGTCTCAAATGTCGGTCGTACCGGAGCAACCACTTCCGGCGCCGGTGCTGTGTAAAAGCTCTCGCGAATACTCCACTGGCTGAAGAAACTGTTCGGTCCGACAGCACGGACCCAGACATGATACCGGCCCATGGGCAGGTCTGCTGACGGGATCCAGACAGGATCCGTTACTCTCGTCCGGATCACCTGAGACTCACCGGTGGATTGGTTGTTGACCCAGACGTCGTATTCCACCGCTCCGATCATCGCTGGCCAAGTGACGACCGGTCGCGCGGTTTCCTGTCGAACAGGGATGTCGTCCAGCACTGGTGGTGTTACCACCGTGAATCGGTGCATGCTTGTCCATGGCAGAAACGTGCCGTTGACACGAACTCCACGCAGCCAGAGATCCATTTTGCCGATCCCGAGGTCCGTGGGGACGTCCCAGTACGTATTGTCAGAATTGCCGCGAACATACGGGTTCTGACCACTGCTGCTGTTGCCAATCCACACCTGATAGGAAACTGCTTCAGGAACAGCTGTCCATTCGATTCGTGGATACATCGTGGTCACGGATGTCAGAGGGCTGATCAGGATCGGCCGAATTGCTGTGACATCGACCGTAATTGTTCGGTGGAATGTGCGATTATCAGCGGTGGTTGTCAGATTTCCGTCCGCTCCGCCATCTTCCACTGTGACTGTCAGGACAGCGGTGCCGGACGTAAAGGGGGTAGGAGTAAATCGCAGTGTGCCTGTGGCTGAAGGTGATGCATAGTCGATCACGGGAGTGGTAATCAGATCAGGATTGTCACTGGTCACGGTGATTCGCAGCGGCTGCGATTCTGCTCCTCCCGCAGAAATCCCGCTGAGTGCGATGGTCTGCTGGGCGGAGTCTTCCAGAATCGTCAGATCGGGGATGAAATCCAGAGTGGGATCCCAACCTCCTCCGTTCTGATACCAGAAGATCTCCCCGGACGCTGCTGCCGCGCTGATCAGATCCAGAGCACCATCGCCATCAATGTCGGCAGGAGCGAGATCTGATGCGGCAGCTGTACCTGTGCTGATCACTTCCCGACTGAATGCGGCAGTGCCGTCGTTGCGATACATTGCCAGCAGATTGTCAGTTGCCGAACTGCTGGCAAGATCGACATCCCCATCGCCGTCCAGGTCGGCAGCGATAATTCCGGTGATTCCTGCTGCCTGGTCAGAAATCAACTCTGTCGTGAAGGAACTGCCGGTGTTCTGATGTCGGAAAACACTAGCGCCAGCGGCGCTGACAAGATCTGTAATGCCGTCCGCATTCAGATCAGCCGCAATGACGCGAGTCGCTCCCGGTGTTGTGCTGCTGATCGTCTCACTGCTGAAATTCAGGAGCCCGTCGTTGCGGTGCAGCAGAATCGAACCGGCAGTGTTCGCCGCGCTGATCAGATCCAGATCTCCGTCCGAATCCACATCCACCGCAATCACATCGGCAGCCCCGCCCACCGTTGTGGAAACGGTATGCAGCACAAAATCCATTCCGTCGATCTGCTCCAGCCAGGCAACCAGATTCTGTGATGCTGACGTCAGGGCCAGATCCAGTTCCCCATCAGCATTGATGTCCGCTGCGAACAGACTGCTGAGGCCCTCCACCGCAGCAATGGTGCGGACTGTGAAATTCTGGCTGCCATCGTTGTTCAGCCACTGAATCTGCCCTGTCACCGCGGATGCAGTAATCAGG
>JALQUR010000504.1 GCA_023260695.1 Planctomycetaceae bacterium | reverse complement strand
GTGTGAATCAATGAACTTTAACCGCAGGAGGGAAACCACCCAGCCTTCAGCATGGAATCGATCGCTTCCAGCAGACAGACGAACCCCTTCGTCTCAATCATCCCCAGAGCTTCTACGGATTTGGCCATTTGTCATTTCTCCAGCTTCTCCACACTCCGATCCTCGTGCGGATACAGCAATCAGGAACAGCGATCAGCCCTGATCGCAGTCATACAATCGTTCATTCAGAAAACATCCAGGCCTGCGTTGCAACTGGCGAATGCCAGACTTCTGCAGCCCGGTTACGGTCCTTGTTTCAATGTCTGCATTTGCAGGGTTCCGCCCTGACCAGTTCCACCTGAGATGCCTTGTCAAGGTTCACTGCATTTCCCTCGTCAGTGTCCAGGTGCACTTCCAGCTTGATGTCCTTCCCGGCTCGGACTGCCAGATCTTCCAGCACAGTCGTGCAGAACGGAGACTCCACGCGGAGGTTGATCATGTCGCCATCCTGAACCCCATAATGCCGCAGGTCGTCCGGCCCCATGTGCACGTGCCGCATGGCACGAATCACACCCTGCTTCAGCTCCACCACACCGTGACTGCCCATGAGCAGACAGCCAGGAGTACCGGCGACGTCTCCGCTGATACGAACGGGCAGATCAATTCCGAGCGAGATTCCGTCGGTAAATGCCAGTTCCACCTGAGAATCACTGCGGCAGGGCCCGAGTACTCGCACATTGGGAAGCATTCGCCGACGAGGGCCGACAACGGCAACCGTTTCCTTTGCCGCAAAGTAGCCGTCCTGGTAAAGGTCTTTTTCCGGGGTGAGCTGAGCACCCGGTCCAAACAGAATCTCGACATGCTCCTGCGTCAGATGCACATGGCGAGCTGAAATGTTGACGACCAGAGGATTGCGACCGCTCGCAACGGGTGCAGGTGCAGATGCAGGCTCGGATGCTGCGGAACGCATCACCGGAATACCATTCGCAGCCGGCTGCCGTCCGGAAGGCTGCAGATGACGCTGCAATACCTCGCGAACAATCTGCTGAACCTGCTGAATATCAGGAGTAGCGACTGACATAGCTCTGTTTCCTCTGATCCGTCTGCAGCATGAGCTGCCGTTGTTCGTTGTTGATTCATCCCTGAACGATTGCCGGCGTCCTTCGCCTGACTGTGCTGTTCAGTGCTCCGCCAGAGTCTGCTCTGTCGGAACTGCCTCGACCATTTCGATGGATACGTCCGCCGCATCCAGCATCAATTTCCAGTGGGAGTCCAGTCCGGAATCCGTGACCAGTTCATCAACCTCACGAAGCTCGCACAGATGACTCAGAGCCCGCTGGCCGAACTTGCTGCTGTCTGCAACAAGGGTGAACCGGTCGGAACTTGCAATCATCTGTCGCTCTGTTTCCACCAGCAGGGAATTGCTGTTGAACAGACCATCGTCGGTGATGCCACCGGTGCCCATGATCAGTCGTGTCGCGTGCACCTTCTGTAATGCCTCGACCGAAAGCTGCCCCAGAGCAACCCCCGTCTTGGGATAGACGAAGCCACCAATGAAGATGAGTTCGATCTCCGGCTCGTTCATCAGCAGCTGTGCAATCGGGAGTGAGTTGGTTACCACCTGCAGAGAACGTCCGCTGAGATTGCGGGCAACCTCCAGCGTTGTCGTACCCCCGTCCAGGAGTACGGTTTCTCCGTCGTGAATGAGCTGAGCTGTGCGGTGCGCAATACGCTGCTTCTCAACCGATGCGAGCGAGCGGCGAGCGTCAAAGTCTGCTCGCGCATCGCCAGGGAAGGAGGCACCACCTCGTGTGCGCTGAATTAGTCCGGCAGCATGCAGTGATTCCAGATCCCGGCGGACGGTGGACTCGCTTGCTCCCAGCGCAGCGACGAGGGTCTGCAGAGCGATAAAGCCCTGTTCCTCCGTCATCCTGAGAATTCGAGAACGCCGTTCTTCAACAATCATCACAATTCCGCCACAAAGAATCACCGTATTTGAATGAATATGACTGCATGTGATTGTTTAATCAACCAGCCGTGAGTGAAAATGGTGTTAAATGATCGAAAGTAGTACAGTATTCCCAGACACCCTGAATCTCCACGGTAAAACCTAGCACATGAGCCGTGTTCCGATTCGGAAAGTGTTTGATTCTCATTGCCAACAGCGATGTATCACTGGCAGAAACTGACTGACCGGTCAGGTCCTCCTATTCGGCAAAAACTCGCGCACTGTACTGTTCGTGTGTTCAGTTGTCGTTTTGACTTTCCACAGTGGCAGGAGTAGACTCGTTTTTCAGGAATGAACCTCGGATTCCTGTCTGCCCTTCAGGATGATTACTCCAGCATGTCACAGCCGAACTCATCTGAATCTGGCGAGCAGATTCCAGCGGCTTCGAGTGTACCGCTTTCGGATCGACCGCTGATTGCGGGCGAATCGAAGACTGTGATCAGCGGAACGAAAGTTTCGTCGGCAGCGCCGCCGGTGGATGTGGCCGCCGTTTCAATTCGCAACCGACTGTTCCCACCAGATGATTCCGCAACTGATTCAATAGCCGGCATTCGCCTCGCCCATTTTGAGATTCGCGAACGCCTTGGTGCCGGCGGGATGGGGGCCGTGTTTCGGGCTGTTGACGTGGAGCTTTCCCGCGAGGTTGCGGTGAAGGTGATGCATCCGTCTTCCGGTCGCGATCCGTCCCTGGTGACTCGATTTCGCAATGAGTCACGTGCGTGTGCCCAGTTGTCTCACGACAACATTGCTCGCGTGTATTACTCCGGAACTCAGGATGGCCTGTACTTCATCGCCTACGAGTTCGCGCGTGGAAAGACACTGCGGGATCTGATTCTGGAACAGGGGAGACTTGCGCCGTCAGAAGCGGTCAATTATGCAATTCAGATCACACTCGCTCTGAACCACCTCGCTGCTGCCGGGGTGGTGCATCGTGATATCAAGCCTTCGAATCTGATGCTTACAGAGGGTGGGCGGATCAAGGTTGTGGACTTTGGTCTGGCGCGGAGAGAGACAGATGATTCGCTGGGGCATATCACTGTTGCGGGAACCACGCTGGGAACGTTTGACTATATTGCTCCGGAGCAGGCGCGGGATCCACGTACTGCCGATACTCGCAGCGACATCTACTCACTTGGCTGCACGCTCTATCACATGCTCAGTGGCAATCCGCCCTACCCTGAAGGGACAGCGCTGCAGAAACTGCTGGACCATCAGGGCAAGTCGCCCCCGGATCTGTGCTCCGTGAATTCCCGGGTCCCTGAAGAACTGGCGGCGGTCGTTGGCAAAATGATGTTAAGCGACCCCGAGATTCGCTATCAGAGTCCGGGAGTGCTTCTGAATGATCTGATCCAGCTGGCTGGTCAGCTCGGACTTCAGGCCGTTCCTGCGGAGGGAATCGTCTGGAAATCAGGAAGTCGTCAGCAAAGCCGTCAGGCTGGAGGCTACTTCTGGATGTTTGCTGCTGTCGGCACGGTCTGTCTGACTGCACTGCTGCTCAGTGCGCAGGGACTGCTGGAGTCGGCTCCGACAATTGTCTCTGCCATGGGTCCGGATCGTGGTGCAGTGGTCAATGCCGAGGATTATGCCGGTGCGGGTACACTTCCGGGAAATCAGGTGAACAGTACGGGTTCTGACACAGCTGGTTCCACCGCTATGGGTGACGGGACAGCTGAGACAGTGAACGCTGCGGAAACCGCAGTCGCCAACTCCGGTTCCAGTGCCATTACTGAGCGGGATCTCCGTGCGCTGTCTCTGCTGCGAGACGAAATCAAGCTGCCACTCCTGCCAACACCGGGAGTCATTACAGCGCCGCTGGTTGGTCTGGGGATGTTTACTCCGAAGTCGCTTTTCCCGGCCGATCTGTCTGGTGCTGCAGCATCGACTGAGTCAGCAGCAGCTGACCTGGAGGGGCCGTTCATTCTGCAGAGTTCCACTGGCGATGCGGTCTCCTTCAGTACGCTGAAGGCTGCCGTGGCCGATGCGCGTTCCGGCGACGTAGTGCTGCTGCGATACAATGGCTACCCGGATGATCTGCCAGCTCAGGAACCTGTGCGAATTGTTGGTACGAATCTGATTATTCGTGCTGCGGAGGGGTTTCGCCCGACGCTGCAGTTTGAAGTCATCGAAGATGAGCCGACGGAGACAGTGCAGATCATCAGTCTTCGCAGTGAAGGCTCCCTTACCATGCGGAATCTGGATCTGCGAATTCAGCTCAGTGAAGACGACCTGTCGGATCGCTGGTCGGTGTTGCAGCTGTCCGGACCGAATCGCGTGGAACTCGATAATGTTTCAATCGAGCTGAGTAATCCGGGGCGTCGGCCTGTGGCGCTGTTTGATCTGACCGATGATTCGCAGACGCCCGGTGAAGTGGCTCGGGGCGAAACCGAGATTGTGATGAACCATGTCATTTCACGGCTGCAGGGCGATGTTTTTCGGATTGCCTGTCAGCCACGTGGGAGGATTCGACTGCTCAACAGTGGACTGGCGATTGATGGGCGTCTGCTGGAACTGCGTGGCGATGCATCCATGCAGCCGGCACAGGGAGAGCTTGGTCTCTTCACTGATCATCTGACATGCATACACAGCGGGCCGCTGATTCAGACACTCGATGGCGATCCCGCTCAGTTAGGGACATCACCGCGGCTGTTGCCGCGACTTTCGGTGAACAGTGAAGCCTCTGTCTACGCTGCTACTCAGGAAGAGACGCCACTGCTGCGTTCCAATGGTGCCCTGTGGATGAGCGAGCTGGAGGAACAGCTCAGCTGGATTGGCTTTACAAACGTCTATGAGGGCTACTCGGTCTTCTGGATGATTGAAAGCAGCGGGATCGACTTTGGTCCTCGTCGACTGAGTTTCACTGAACTGCAGGATATCTGGCAGAATCAGCCCGGGAGTCAGGAGACCGGGGCCGAACTGGCGACTGCCGGAATCTGGCGTACGTCGCAATGGAAGGACCGCAGCAACTTCAGCGTACTCGACGTCTTCCCGGCCTTGTTTTAACTGGATGCAACTCTGTTTCTGCCGGGAGTGGGAAGTTTCCCGAGAGCCCGCGATGGGCTGATTCCGGGCGTTAATCCTCAGGAATTGCCAGTATTTCCCAGAGCAGCGCGGGGCATCCCACGCGGTTTCGAGCCTGCCGCAGAACCTGAATCCTCGGTGCCAATGATCGTGCCTGTCGACTTCCCGTGAGCGGCAGCTGCGTACCGAGTTGCGTACAGCATTGCGTATGGATCTGCCTGCACTGCTCCGCCGGTACCTGCTGTTGTCAGCGAATCACGCGTCCTGTCCCGCTGCCGGACATCAGTTGCTCAATCTCGCTCCGCGTGACAAAGTTCCAGTCACCCGGAATCGTATGAGCAAGACAGCCGGCCGCTGTTGCAAAATCAATTGCGTATTGTGGATCGCCAGGGCGTTCACAGAGGCCGAAAAGCAATCCGGCATCGAACGCATCTCCGCTGCCGACTCGATCCACAATCTGTCGGATTTCCCAGGGCACACAGGTTCCGTTTCGCAATGGCGCATACACGGCGGAGTCTGTTTCCGCCTCATACAGGAGTCCGGCCCAGTTGTTGTGCGACGCTGAGATCTGTTCACGCAGCGAGGACGCAAACCGTTGAATGCCGGGCCACTTGCGGTGGACAGCGCGAGCAACCTCCGTTGCTCTGCAAACTCCGGTCAGATCGCCGAGTTCCGGGAGTTCGATATCCAGCAGGCGACAGTCTCCTTCGCCACCGAACATCAGGCTGACGAAGGGCAGCAGTTCCTGCAGGGTGTCCTGAGCCAGTTGTGGAGGGACGCGGGCAGGATCCCAGTTCCACAGCCGCGATCGATAGTTGACATCGAAGGAAACCGGAACCTGCATTTCGAATGCGGTCCGAGCAGCTTCTATGGTGGCGCGCGCTGCCGATTCCGAAATCGCCGGTGTGATGCCGGTGAGGTGCAGCCAGCTGGCATCGGCCAGGATCTGTGTCCAGTCGAAATCACCACTGTCGACGAGACTGACAGCAGAGTTGTCTCGATCGTAAGTCACTTCCGTTGACCGCTGACTTGCTCCGGTTTCCACATAGAACAGACCAAACCGCCCCTGCTCTGTCTGTTGAATCCAGCGTGTACCCACCCCTGTGCTGTTCAGACTTCCGATGCAGGCGTCGGCCAGAGCTCCCCGTGGAAGAGCAGTGACAAACTCCACTGAATGATTCAGCAGTGCCAGTGAAACCGCAGTATTTGCCTCAGCCCCGGCGAATGTTGCTGCCAGTGATCCGGGCAGACTTTGTCGCAGGCGAGTAACTCCCGGCGGAGCCAGTCGCAGCATGATTTCGCCGAACGTGACAATTCTGGACACAGTTGTTCTCCGCAGGATCGAATGAAACAGGGCAGCTGCAGTGGCAGGCAGCAGGAACGCCGATCAGTTGTCTGTCCCCGCTTCTGCTCGAATGATTCGCTGACCCTCGAGTACCTGACCATTGGGGTTTGTGGCACGCACATGGATCAGATGGCTGCCGGGAGTGGTCACTGATGAAAGGTCTGCTTTCCAGAGGTGCGGGCAGACCATCGGGCTGGCCAGTTTTCGCCACGGCAGTGCATCCCCCAGACGTTCCTCTTCCTCAAACAGCGCCTGGAAAACGGGGTCCGTTTCGTTTTCTGTTTTCGTCATTGGCAGCCACTCGCCGGATCCGATCCGAAACTCCACAGTGGCCTGCGGCATTGCATTGAACGCATTCGCACGGAACTCCGTGGCCGCAGCGTCCGTCAGAGTGAATACCTCCGGAGCAGTAATACGGATCTGTTCGCTGGCATCTCTGCGGGCTGCCTTGTAGTCCAGCAGATAATTGCTGCCATCAAAGTGCATGACCGTGTAGCCGTTGGGCGTACCGTCCTTGCACATGGTATGAGGAATTCCGGTCTCATCCGGTTTACCGGACCACCATGAACCACAGACAGTGACGTTGATGATGTGATGGTGCGGGCGTTTGCCTTGCCATCCATCTGCTTCGCTCATCATGACATGTTCGTGATGATGTGTGTGTCCGGCCAGCGATACGCTGTGCTCACGCTGCTCCAGGATTCGCAGCAGTCGCTCGCGTCGCGGTTCGATCCAGGGGGTGGATCGTACGAGTGGAATGTGCATCATCGCGACAACCAGCTGGTCCTGAGGAACATGCTGCAGATCGTTTTCAATGAAATCCAGCTGCTTCTCGCTCAGGCCTGAACGGTAGAGTTTGCGGTCGCCATCACGCATCCAGTGCACATCATCCACAACGATGAAGTGAACAGAACCATAGTCGAAGGAATAATACGGAGGGCCATAGACACGCTCGAAAGTTTCGTCGCTGAGTTCATCCACATCCGCTGCGTAATTGATGTCGTGATTACCAATGACGTTGTACCAGGGGACGCCAATGTGACCGAGAGTCCTGTTGAAGCTCTCGAACAGATTCAGATCGTCAAACAGGATGTCTCCCAGTGTGACGCCGAATGCTGCATCAACACCACGCAGTTCTTCCACAACGTCGTGAGCAATGAAGTCGATTTCCTGCTGGTTGCGGGGTTGGGGATCTCCGAAGAAGACAACATCGAACTGCTGTGGTTCTGCGGTCGGATACAGCGGAAAATTCACTGATTCCGGAAGTGGTCCGGTTGGTTCCACGCCAGGAAAATTCAGCGGTGGTGAACCATTTGGCTTGTGAATGTAGTAGAAGCGAGACACGTTGTTTTCATCGAGGACGGTGCGATAGCCGCTGGGCTTGATGACAAACAGTATGGTGTCGTCGTCCACCGGCAGCTGGTAACGACCTGCTGCATCAGTTGTGGTGACTTCGCGACCGTTGGAAACGCGCACGTCAGCAATCCCTGGTTCGCCTGCGTCGTACTGGCCATTGGAATTCTGGTCGGTGAAGACAATCCCGGTTGCCAGCTGAGCAGACGCAGTGGAAAGACCACAGCAGAGCAGGATGGTGCAGCAGCAGAGTGCATTGGCGATTTGCTGGGCAGGCATGAGAAACAGCTCCTGAATCAGATTTGTATTGGCGTACGTAGTAGTCGAGGCGGGCTGGCAGGACGATCCACCGGAATGATTGCACAAGCGGGATTTCGGTCACAATCTGCTGGTCAGTAGTGCGGGGGGCGTTCTGCTGCCGGGTCACGTTTTTCCGGAATTGAATTGATGGTCTCCAGCTCATGTTCAATTCGGATGAATCGCTGTTCAATTTCGTGTAAACGGCGATTCTGGTGCAGGAGTGAATTGCTGATTGAGTCAATGTCATGCTGCAGGTGAGCGATGGCAGTCTCAATCTGCTCCAGTCTTGCCTCTGAAGAATCCGACATTGAAATCCTCGTGTGACCGGCAGCCCGGCTGCGCTGAATGAACGTTGATCAGAGCGGTACTGTGCACCGGAGTTCGGATGATTTTCCGGGAAACCGTATTCCCACCACAGGCACCATAAAAAAGCTTTCACCGCGGGTGAATCCCCCGGCCTGACAGTCTAGCATACTCAGCTTGTTCTGATCCTGCTGCGACAGCAGCAAAGTGCGGAGTTGCTTCTTTGTGGAAATCAGTTTCCATCGCCATTCATCGTCAGGGGTTCTGCCATCATGAAACCGGAAGATAAAGCCAGAGAACTGGGTGTCTGTCTCGAACCACAGCCTGCTGGTTATCTGAACCTGTGCATCCGATCCGGACAGCAACTGATCACCTCCGGACATGTCTCAGATGCGAAGGGGGTGCTGGGCAGTGAACTGACGGTTGAGCAGGGTTATGCTGCCGCCGCAGATTGTGCTCGCAAAATCCTGCGTTCGGTCTACAACACCCACGGCACGCTGAACAATCTGCGTGTCATTAAAGTTCTTGGTTGTGTGTATTCTGCACCGGACTTTGTGGAACAGCATCTGGTGATTAATGGCTGCAGCGATCTGCTGCATACCATTTTCGGCAAGGATACCAATGGCTACCACGCTCGCAGTGCTCTTGGATTCGCAGCATTGCCGACCGGTGCAGCGGTCGAGGTTGAGGCCATCTTTGGTTTTACCCACTAAGCTAACTAAAGGATTTTTC
>JALQUR010000487.1 GCA_023260695.1 Planctomycetaceae bacterium | reverse complement strand
CTGGGTCTATATTCCCGCCGCTTACAAGAACGGAACCAAAGCCCCGTTCCTCGTGACACTTGACGGTCCCAGTCATCTGAATCACCTGCGGTTTGCTTTGGACAATCTGACGATTTCCACAAACCCCGCGCGTCGTCTGCCGGCATTTGTGGTGATCTCGGTGCAGAACGGTGGCAATGATGGCAAGGGCAGCGAACGTGGGCTGGAGTACGACACGATGTCAGACCGATTTGCTCGCTTCATCAATGACGAAGTACTCAGAGAAGTCGTGAACCACTCGGAAATCCGGGCTGCATTCCCCGACTTTGCGCTCACGGATGATCCCGATGGTCGCGCGGTCATGGGCTGCAGCTCCGGAGGCGCCGCTGCACTGACCATGGGATGGTTTCGACCGGATCTGTTCCGCCGGCTGATCACCTATTCCGGTACCTTTGTTGACCAGCAGGATGACGATGCACCGGAAGAGTCGAAGTATCCGGCGGGGGCATGGGAGTATCACTCCGAACAGAAGCTGATTGAGAACACCCCGAGGAAACCGCTGCGAATTTTCACTCACGTTGCTGAGAGCGACAATCGTGCCAACGATCCTGAGGAAACGTGGCACAACTGGGTGATGGCCAACCAGCGGACAGCAAAAGCGCTTGCTGCAAAAGGCTACGATTATCGCTTCATCTTCAGCCGTGCCAGCCGACATTGTGACCGGAACGTCTTCGAGCATACGCTGGCGGACACGCTGGTCTGGGCATGGCACGGTTACGAACCCTGAGTCGGCACACAAAGGCTGTTCCGCCACGGTGGACCGCACAGCAATTCCGCAGAGCGTTTCGCTCAACTTCCCATCGTACCGCACCAGGCAGCAGTCGGTCGCACCGGTTGCTGCGGCAGCCTGTTGCTGCTCCACGTGATTCCTGTGGCGGTTTGCGGCGTACAATTCGCTGTTTGTCACCTTGCAGAATTCTGCCTGACCGCTCCGGTTGAGGCACGCGGAGTCTGGCGGTGAGACGTTATTATCGCGTTCGAGCCGCCGCTGTACTCCCTTCCTGTTGCAACCTGCTGGAAGATGTCTCGATGTTCAGAAGCTGTCTGCCCCGTCACTTCCTGCTGTTTTTCGCCGTGCTGCACAATTCAACAGCGGCGCAGGCTGAACCTCCGCATGCGATGACAGCGTTCCTGAACAGGCACTGCAGCGACTGTCACAGTAACGGCAATGCAGAAGGTGGCTTTGAACTCAATCAGCTGCCAGCGCAGTTCTCGGAAACCGCCGATTTCACTCGCTGGATTCGTGTCTTCGACCGAGTTGCATCCGGCGAAATGCCGCCTCCGGAACATCAGTCACCAGCCCCGCCTGCACAAGCTGCGTTTCTGCAGCAGACAAAGAACTGGCTGCAGGGACACCAGCAGCAACTCTGGAATGAACAGGGGCGAGTGCACGGACGGCGGCTCACCAATCTGCAGCTGGAACGGACGCTGCACGATCTGCTGGGAATTGACATTCCGCTGGCAGTCCTGATGCCGGAAGAGCCGCGCAACTCACTGTTCACATCTGATGCCGATTCCCAGCCGATGTCACATTTTCAGCTGCAGCAGCATCTGCAGATTGTGGATACAGCGTTGCACGAGGCCTTTCGTCGTGCGCTCGTGACAGAGCAATCCGTAAATCGCGATCTTGGTCCGGAGCAGATTGCGCGGGAGAATCCAGGTCGCCGAACCCGCGAACCGGAAATGCTTGAAGGCCTTGCGGTGACGTGGTCTTCGCGACTGATTTTCTATGGGCGACTTCCCTGCACAACAGCTCCGGAGGATGGCTGGTACCGTTTTCGCATCCGTGCCAAAGCGCTCAAGCCGCCAGCGACCGGCGGTGTCTGGTGCACGGTCAATTCGGGACGCTGCGTGTCCAGTGCCCCGCTGCTCAACTGGCTGGGGGCCTTTGAAGCTCGCGAGGAATTTCAGGAATGGACGTTTACGGGCTGGCTGACCAAAGGTGATATGCTGGAGGTTCGGCCGGGCGATGACACACTGAAAATGGGGCGATTCTCTGGAGGTCAGGTCGGGGCTGGTGAGGGCAGTCCGCAGGATCTTCCGGGAATAGCGATCGAACACCTGACGATGGAGCAGATTCATACGGGGCCTGAACAATCGGCTTGCGGAGCATTGTTGTTTGCGGATCTGCAGCCAGCTTCACTGGTCAGGAATCTGCAGCAGGCAACTCTGCATTCCGCAGCACCGATTCATGATCTGCAGAGGCTGCTGCTGAATTTTGCGCAGCGTGCTTTTCGTCGCCCTGTGCAGCCGTCTGAGATCAGTGACTACCTGGCCCTCGCTGAATCACATCTGCAGCAGAACGGATCGCTGCTGGACGCGATTCGAGCGGGCTATCGCAGCCTGCTCTGCTCGCCACGCTTCCTGTACTTCACAGCAGCCCCCGGACGACTCGATTCGTGGGCCACCGCAACACGGCTCAGTTATTTCCTCTGGAATCGTCCCCCCGACGAAGAGCTGATACAGCTTGCTGCTGCGGACAGGCTGACAGATCCGGCGGTGGTTCGCGAACAGCTGCAGCGGATGCTGGCACATCCCCATGGTCAGGATTTCATCCCTGACTTTGCAGCGCAATGGCTGGATCTCCGCGACATTGATTTCACAAGTCCCGACCGACGTCTGTATCCCGGATTCGACGTCATCGTGCAGCACTCGATGGTGGCCGAAACCGAATCCTTCCTGCAGCAGATGCTGGACCAGAACCAGAGCATCACCCGCCTGATTGCAGCGGATGAGACGTGGCTCAACGAACGTCTGGCCCGTTACTACGGGATTGAGGGAGTTACCGGTGATGAACTGCAGACAGTTTCCCTCACGGACACGGCTCGCCCCGGTGGCCTGGTGACACAGGGGGCGATCATGAAAGTCACGGCCAACGGGACCACCACATCCCCGGTGCTGCGTGGTGTCTGGGTTTCCGAACGGCTGCTGGGCAGAGAGATTCCTCCGCCGCCCGCCAGCGTCCCGGCGATCGAACCGGATATTCGCGGCGCTGTTTCCATTCGCGAGATGCTGGAACGGCACAAATCAGATTCCGCCTGTGCTGCCTGCCATCGGCATATCGATGCTCCGGGGTTCGCTCTGGAAAACTTCGATCCCTCAGGACGCTGGAGGCGAACATATGCAGCCGCGGAACGCAAACGGGATGCGGCTGAAATTGATGCTGGCTACCAGCTGGCCAGCGGAGAATCCTTCGGCAGCCTGCAGGAATTTCAGCAGCTGATCTGCGACCGACCAGAACAGCTGGCTGCCGGAATGGCCAGAATGCTGATGGAATACAGTACAGGTACTGCAGTAACATTTTCTGAACGCGACGAAGTTGACCGGATTGTGGCGGCTGTGTCCGCAGACAATTACGGGTTCCGCTCCATCCTTGAAGAGATCGTCACCAGCTGGGTGTTCCTGAATCGATAACACACACCAGCGAATTCATGCCAGCGGTCATTCGGTATTTGTCAGCTGGGCACGCATGCGGAGAAACACATGGCAAAGCAGATTCACTTTTCTCGCGGCTCAGTGCTGCAGCGACGAACGATGCTTCGGGGGACCGGCGTTGCCCTCGGACTGCCGTGGCTGAGTGCCATGCAGCCGGCCTTTGCGGCTCAGAACAACGAACCGCCGCGACGATTTGTTGCGCTCACGCTCGGACTTGGTCTGCTGGGCGAAAACCTGAATCCGGAAGCAGCCGGAACGGATTACCAGCCCAGCCCCTATCTCACTCAGGTGAATGATCTTCGCGACCACTTCACGGTCGTTTCCGGTTCCTCACACCCTGAAGTCAACGGCGGGCATCGCGCCGAAGCCAGCATCCTGTCTGCTCAGCCTATGGGCAGTGCTGGTCAGGCGAGGAACACCATTTCACTGGATCAGCTGCTGGCCCGAAACCTCGGACATCACACCCGCTTCCCGTCACTGGTACTCAGCAGCCGTGGTTCTAACAGCCCGTCTTACACAGCGAATGGTTCGATGATTCCGGCCCAGGATTCGCCCTCGCAGTTGTTTGCTCAGCTGTTCATTGATGATTCCGAGGCCGAGCAGCGGCGGCAGGTGTCACGAATTCGGGAAGGCCGCAGCATCATGGACCTGGTGCAGGACGATTCCCGCCGACTGGCACGGACACTGGGCAGGGGCGACCAGCAGCGGCTGGATGAATACCTCACCAGCGTGCGTGACCTCGAACAGCGGCTCACATCCGGCGAAGAATGGGTGCAGCGTCCGAAACCCGTGGTGGACGCCAGCCGACCTGTCGACATCCGCAATTCCAATGACTTCATCGGCATGCAGAAACTGATGACCGACATGATTCGGCTGGCCCTGGAAACCGATTCCACGCGGTTCATCACCTACCACCTTGGCGGATCGGGCGGGGTCGTTCCGCTGGATGGTGTTCAGGAGGGCTACCATTCGCTCAGCCACCATGGTCTGGATGAGATGAAGCTGGAGCAGCTGGCGATCGTTGAAGCGGCCATCATTGCAGCGTGGGGTGAGTTTCTGCGCGACCTTTCGGCAAAACGAGACGACGGGCACAGCCTGCTGGAACAGACCACCATTCTGCTCACCAGTAACCTGGGCAACGCCAGCAACCACAGTAACCGCAATATGCCGGTACTTCTGGCTGGAGGCCACTTCCGCCACGGTCAGCATCTGGCATTTGATCAGAAGAACAACTACCCGCTGACGAATCTGTACCTGAGCATATTACAGCAGTTCGGATTGCCGCTGGATCAGTTCAAGACCAGCACCGGAACCATGCAGGGGCTGGACCTGACCTGAACAGGTGCCCCTGCTTGTCCAGGTGAATTCCGGCCCACGGGCATTCCGGCGCAGGCGGGAATCCAGATGCATCCCTGTTCTTCAGTTCTGTGTGGCAGGCTCAGACATGACTGAGCATGCACTGCCATGCCGGCAAGCGCTGTCGTGGTAGTCGGAATTAGCCGAGTGGCCGCGGCACTCATGAGGGCCGGTTGCTGGAAGCATCTCAGGATGCAGTTCACGTTTCCGCGATCAGAACGAACCAATATCGGTCAACGAGAGCAGCGTCACCGGCGCACGGTTTGCGTCGTGCAGTTTTTCCATCAGTTCAGGTTCACTACGCACCATGGCCATGACACGATGGTCGGGAACAACAATCGTGAACAGATCCTCACACGGTTTGTATGGCAGTGTCCAGCGCGGCGGATCGACATCCTCGCGGTGAATTGCCGTTCGTGGCAGCTGCCTTGTGCCACGTTGCTGCAGCACAATTCGCCATTCGCGTTCTTCAAGATACGGCAGCGTATCTCCAAAGACGCGACTGAAGCGATGAGTTGGATGGCTTGATGCTGTCCGGGAGGAGGATTTCTGAGTCGCCTTACGTTGCTTCGCGGGCTGGCGGGGCGCTTTCATACGTTTCAGAAAGTGTGTCAGGTACTGAAAGTCGTCCCGCATCTGACCGATTGTTGTTTCCCCCAGACTCTGCAGCAGACGCTCATCATCAAGATGTTTCTTCAGCCGCAGCCAGGCAGCCAGCGCGGGATTACTCTGGGATTCATTGCAGTACTGCACAGGGCTGCCGCCATTTTTGAGCACAAATCGGCGTGGAAACCCGAGCCCCAGATGACCGTACTCCTGCACGTGATCGGAGATTTCACTCACCGAGGTTTCCGTGAAGCAGCAGATCGGTCGCTGTACCTGGAACTCATTCTTGCTCCCCAGCATGTCGCTCTTGCGGGGTGTTTTGATCCAGAGTCCTTCCTCCAGCGATCTAACGAGTAGTCCTACATAGGCGGCGGCCCGTTCTTCCACATTCAATGAACGATTGGAGTCAATATGTTCGCCGATCCAGTGAAACAGTTGTCGCCGATGCATCCGGCGATCGTCAGGGCCGGTTTGATTTCTGGAGGAGCGTTTCCGGGCCATTCCTGGTGACTTTCGAAATGAACCCCTCGCACCAGATCGACCGGCTGCTGGAGATCCTCGATGGGGGCAGGCTTGCCGATTGGAAGTAACGGAGCCCGGAAGTTTCAGGCCACGCTAGGGATCTTGCGACGCAACAACCCGAGGCATTCCGC
>JALQUR010000437.1 GCA_023260695.1 Planctomycetaceae bacterium | reverse complement strand
GCCGACGGCAGCGGCACCAAGTCGATCATCGCCTACCTGGCTTACAAGGAAACCGGCAATACGGATGTCTTTCACGGCATCTCCCAGGACTCCATCGTCATGAACCTCGATGACCTGCTCTGCGTCGGGGTCAACGGGCGCATCCTGATTTCCAATACCGTCAACCGTAATGCCCTCAATTGCCCCGGCGAGGTGGTCGGCGCCCTGATTCAGGGCAGCGAGAAGTTCCTTGCCCAGTTGCGTGAATTTGGCGTGAACATCTACTCCGGCGGCGGCGAAACCGCCGACGTGGGCGACCTCACCGGCACCATTGTCGTGGACAGCGTGGCGGTGTCGGTCATGAAGAAAAAGGACGTAATCACCGGCGACCTGATTGCCCCGGGCCTGGCCATAGTGGGACTGTCGTCTACCGGCCAGGCCAGTTACGAGGACCGGGAAAACTCGGGCATAGGCAGCAACGGCCTGACCAGCGCCCGCCATGACATGCTCAGCCACTACTATGCGGACAACTACCCGGAAGCCTATGATGCCAACGTGGACCCGAGTCTCATGTATTGCGGCCCCTACAAACTCGAGGATCCGCTGCCCGGTTCATCCCTGACCGTCGGCGAAGCCCTGCTGAGCCCCACGCGCACCTATGCCCCCGTCATCTACAAACTGCTGGCCGACCATCCCGGTCTCATCCGCGGCCTGATCCATTGTTCCGGCGGTGCGCAGACCAAATGCATGAAATTCAGCGACAATGTTCATTTCATCAAGGACAACCTGTTCCCCACGCCACCCGTCTTCAAGGCCATCCAGTCAGCCTCGAAAACCGAGTGGAAGGAAATGTACAAGGTGTTCAACATGGGGCACCGCATGGAAGTTTACTGTGAACCTGACCAGGCCCGGACCGTTATCGATGTCGCCGCCGGCTTCGGCATAGCAGCACAGGTCGTCGGCAGGACCGAAGCCTCCAAAGAAGGCAACCGGCTCAGCCTCACCCATGCGGGCGAGGTTTTTACCTACAGAGGCTAGCCTGGCATACCATGAAAAAAGCACAGATCAAGACGGACCGCGCCTGGCAAAACGCGTGGTACGACACCGAGTCCACGGGCGGCCGCTTCGTAAGGCATGACGCCCTGTTCCGGAACTGGATAACCACAGACGGCGCACCCGGCCCCACCGGTATCGGCGGCTTCAACGCCGAAGCCGGCCGCTACCACCTGTTCATTTCCCTGGCCTGCCCCTGGGCGCACCGCACACTGATCGTGCGCAAGCTGAAACAACTGGACGACATCATCAGCATCTCCAATTCGAACTCGTACATGGGGCCCAACAGCTGGACCTATGAACCCGAACAGGGCCGCATCCATTCCGCGGAAGGCGATGACGACGAATATATCGAGTACCTGTACGAACTCTATCGGCTCGTGGACCCTGCGTATGCCGACCGCGCTTTTCTGCGGATCCCGCGATTGCGGCAATCGGGATCTCATTCTTGCCGTCGGGCACGCCGACTTCGAGATAGTCTGGCCAGGTACCGGCAGTAAAGCCGCGACACGCGCGACAGTCTCCGCAGCAGTCAATTGTCTCCGCTGGGCGATTACGGCAGAAGAGCGACTGCGCGAGCAATCTGGCAAACAGGCTTTTTCCGGTTCCTTCCGGACCTGCAAGCACATAGGCGTGTGACAGACGTCCCCTGGACAGCGAACGCGAAAATAACTCGCGCTGCTCGTTGTGACCCTGCAGTATGTCCCATGGAGACGACATTGGGATTTCGATTCAGTTTGTGATGGGCTGAGAGCGGATGAAGCTGTCCACGACTCTGCGACGGGAACCGGCATTCTGCTGACTGTTGCTGCTCCGGGCCATCAGCTGTTGCTGTGTGGCTATGTGGTCTGGATTCTACAAACCTGAACGACGTTACTGTAGCGATCCATGCATACTCACGGTGGCGAATCCTGATGATGTCGCAACTGTTCGTGTACTGCCGGGGAAGTTAGAATGTGTGCAGCAGAGTTCCTGCCTGGTATCCGGGAGAAATTGTGATGCATTTCAGCCTTCGTTGTGGTCTTCTGAGTCTGTTGATGATTTCCGTCACTGGTTTGAGTCTCAGCGTTGCAGCTGATGAAACGCAGCCAGCCCCGCCAGTCCCGGGTGACGATCATCCTGAAAAAGCGAAGCGTGGCCTGAAGCTGTTTCGCGAGCAGGTGCGGGAGATTCTTGCCCAGCGCTGTCTGGAATGTCACGGAGGAGGCTCGATCCGGGGCGATTTCAGTCTGGCGACGCGAAAGGACCTGCTCGACAGCGGTTTTGTCGGGGAGACAGCAGCGGAGAGCTCGCTGATGGAGCTGATCAGGCATGAGGCGGAACCGTTCATGCCGTGGAAAAAGCCACAGCTCTCTGCTCAGGAAATAGCGGCCGTCGGGCAGTGGATTGATCTGGGTGCGCCATACGACCGTCCATTGAAAGCTGGCGCAACGTCGGAAGCGGGTGAGCTGATTGTCACCGATGCGGATCGCAGTTTCTGGTCGTTCGGACCATTGCGCAGTGTGCAGCCTCCCGAAGTTTCCGATCCTGACTGGTGTCTGACACCGATTGATCAGTTTGTACTGGCTCGACTGGAGCAGGCGGGAATTCAGCCGAACGCAGAAGCATCCGGACAGCAGCTGGTAAGGCGTCTTTCCTTTGCGTTGCTGGGGTTGCCGCCGGCTGCTCAGGATGTGCAGAAATTCACGAAAGACACGTCGTCAGAAGCCTGGGCAAAGCTGACGGAAGAAATGCTGCGATCCCCGCATTACGGCGAACGCTGGGCACGACACTGGATGGATGTTGCCAGATTTGCGGAGTCGCATGGCTATGAGCAGGACTACGATCGCCCTCATGCCTACCACTACAGAGATTTTCTGATCAGGGCATTCAATCAGGATCTGCCGTTTGATCAGTTTGTCAGCTGGCAGCTTGCCGGTGATGAACTGGCTCCGGAGAATCCACTGGCAATGATGGCCACTGGGTTTCTGGGGGCTGGTGTGTTTCCGACACAGCTGACGGAGACAGAATTTGAATCGGCTCGGTACGACGAGCTTGACGATATGGTGATGACGACAGGGGTTGCGTTTCTGGGACTTTCGGTCGGTTGTGCTCGCTGCCACGATCATAAATTCGATCCCGTTCCTGCCCGCGATTACTATTCGCTGGCCGCCGTTTTTGGCACCACGATTCGCTCTGAAACGCAGATTGATCTTGCGCCTGAAGAGAATGCCGATAAACGAAAGGTGTATGAGCAGCAGCTTACGGTGCTGCAGCAGCAGCTGGTGGAATTCCGAGAGCAGGCACTTGAGAAGCGATTTCGATCGTGGCTGCAGAAGCAGACTGCCGAGCAGTCGCAGCGGCTCTGGAGGCTGCCTTCTTCAGTGACTGTGGTTTCATCAGCGGGGACGAAATTTCAGTTGCAGTCGGATGCGTCGTGGCTGGCATCCGGCGATGCACCGGCTGGTGAGATCCTTACAGTAAGCGGGCAGACCGGGCCAGGCGGCATCAGCTCATTGCGTCTGGAAGCTCTGACCCACAGCAGTCTTCCTCATGGTGGCCCGGGGCGTGCTTCCAACGGGAACTTTGCTCTGGGTAATCTCGAGTTGCGACTTGTCGGCGGCGAGGCTGCTGCTGCTGCCGCCCCCGTCAGACTGATCAACGCACGGGCGACGCACCAGCAGAATTCGGACTCCCTCTCTGTGCAGGCGTCACTGGATTCCGACCCGGTGTCCGGATGGGCGGTTGATGCCGGTGGGATCGGAACAGATCAGGCTGCTGTGTTTGATCTGGAGACGCCTGTTGCCGGTGATCATCGCTGGGAGCTGAAACTGACGCTGCAGCATCCGAACGGTCAGCACACGCTGGGGCGGCTGCGGGTTTCGTTTGCGGAGCAGGGTGGTCTGGAGCCAGCGGCCGGTGATGTCGGTCCTCCAGCTTCCGCCATCATGGCGATGGCGGCAATCCGCAGTGGCGCTGCGCCGGACCCATCCGGACTCAGGGCGGCGCTGGACTGGTATGAGAAGACAGACCCGGAGTTCCTCACACTGCAGCAGCAACTGAATGACCTTGCGGCTGCCGGGCCCCCCGTTCAGCTCAGTACTGTCATGGTGAGCAGTGAGGGGTTGCCGCACATGAAGCATAATGCTGATGGTCGGGGGTTTCCACACTTCTATCCGGAGACCTATGTGCTGAATCGGGGCGATGTACATCAGAAGAAAGAACTGGCTCGTCCAGGATTCCTGCAGGTATTGTCCGATGCAGACAGGAAATGGGAGCACTGGCAGGTGCAGCCGCCGGAGGGAAGCCGGACCGGGTTTCAGCGTGCGACACTGGCACGCTGGATGACAGACACGGAGTCCGGAGCCGGTGGGCTTGTAGCCAGAGTCATTGTCAATCGAATCTGGCTGCATCATTTCGGGGAAGGTCTGGTGTCCACACCCAATGACTTTGGGTTCTCTGGAGCAGCCCCCAGTCATCCGGAACTTCTGGAGTGGCTGGCCGGTGAGCTTGTCCGCAGTGGCTGGAGTATCAGGCATCTGCAGCGTCTGATCGTTTCCAGTCGAGTCTGGAAGCAGTCTGGTGAAAGCGATCCAGTGCGTCTGCAGGTGGATCGCGACAATCGCCTGCTTTGGCATCGTCCACGCCGCAGGCTTGAGGCGGAAGCAATTCGGGATGCAATGCTGTCCGTCTCAGGACGGCTCGATTCTGCTCAGTTCGGCCCCGGAACACTGGACCAGAATATGAATCGCCGCAGTATCTACTTCTTCATCAAACGCAGTGCGCTGATACCGATGATGATGCTGTTTGACTGGCCGGAGCATCTTGTGAGCATCGGCAGGCGGCCTGTCACTACAATCGCGCCTCAGGCTCTGATGTTCATGAACAGCGCAGAGGGAAGAGTGCTGGCTGGTTCCTTTGCAGCTCGATTATCCGGGCTGGCTGCAGAAGAGCGGATTGAGCAGGCGTGGTGGCTGGCGTTTGCCAGATCTCCGCAGCCACAGGAAGCTCTTGAGGCCAGCGAATTTCTCAGGCTGCAGCAGGAAGTCTACGGTACGGATCACGACGCAGCTGAGGCACTTCGACTCGCACTGACCGATCTGTGTCAGACGCTGTTTGCCATGAACGAGTTTGTCTACGTTGAATAACAGTTTGCGCCTCGGCAAGTGTCGGAATGCGAAATCAGGCCCCGGCGGCCTGTGACAGCTTGACCCTGTTTCCAGCCCCGATTTATACTCCTCACACAGGTACAGCGGTTCCGGATCGGCAGTTGCTGATCACGCTGATGCGACTCAGATACAGGCAGACCACGCTGCCGTTTTTTGTATTGGAAGGCCAGCCGACGATGTCGGAGCAGAATCCCGGTGAACATTTCGAGGAACCAGAACTGATCCGTCTGTTGCGTCGGTCGCGCCCCTGGATTGATCAATACCTGACTACGGTGATGTATGTTGCCGCCGCATTGATGGCAGTTGTGGCTGTCTGGCTGTTTGCAAGCAGCGGACCGCCTGCCACGGCCGCGGAATCTGCAGAGCTGCTTGCGGCCACAACGCCGGAAGAATTTGGCAAACTTGCTGATTCTGCCATCGGCACCCCCATCGGTGACTACGCCAGACTGCAGGAGGCGGAACTCTACCTGAGGACTGCTCTGGAGAGTCTGTTTACCAATCGCGAAAGCGGAATTGAGGGTCTGGAGCAGGCTGAGAAGGCTTTCAAGCGTCTCGAGGACAGCCGCGCTCTGTCTGACGATCAGGAACTTCGCATGCTGCTTGGACTGGCGCGCATCAGTGAAGCACGCTGTGACGGGACTGCAGAGACTGTTGATGCTGCTCGGGCAGCATGGGAACGTCTGCAGAAGGCCGCGACATTGTCTGATTCGTTCAGAAAGCTTGCTGAGAATCGAATGGCAAAGCTTGCGGAACCTGGAACCCAGGAATTCTATGCCTGGTTCCAGCAACAGAAGCCTGGTCCGGGTGATCTTCCGGGACTGCCACAGGATCATCCGCCGCTGCCCGGATCAGTACCTGCAATCCCAGGATTTGACCCGTCGATGCCACTCATTCCAGATTTGCCGCCAGGTCTTCCAGCAGCGGATAGTTCAGAAGAGGGTTCAGACGCAGGCACCCCCGCTGAGCCTGCGGCTGAGGAAGCTGCTCCAGAAAAGCCAGCGGCTGAAGAAAACACCTCAGAGGCAGAATCCGGCGAAACACCGGCAGACGGCGGTAATTCCGAAGGAGCTGCCGCTGCGGACTCCGCCGATGAGGCAAAGCCCGCAGAGTCAGAAGCTGGAGCGACTGAATCTGTTCCGGAGAGTGCAGAAGTATCTGCGGATGAGTGAATCGCCGCAGAGCGACCACGCGGACGGTGATGACGGTCTCTCGTTTTCTTTCCACGATGACGTGGACCTGTCTGCACCGATTGATATCACCGTGGAAGCACGCGCTCATGGGTGGCGGCTGGATCATTACCTCAGTCGCTTATTCCCAAATCACAGTCGCGCGGAGCTCCAGCGGTCGATTTCTGCAGAGCTGGTGACAGTCAATGGCCTGTCCACTCGAGCGTCTCGTCGTGTTCGGGTCAATGATCGAGTGCATGTGCAGCTGGCGCCTGCTCAGGCGTCCGGGATTACCCCGGAGAATATCCCGCTGGAGATTCTCTACGAAGATTCCAGCATTGTGGTTGTCAACAAGCCTGCAAACATGGTTGTACACCCCGGCCGTGGAAGTGGTCATGGGACGCTGGCTGCGGCATTGCAGTTCCGCTTTGATCAGTTGAGTGATGTGGGTGGCCAGTACCGTCCCGGAATTGTCCATCGCCTCGACCGTGATACGACCGGTGTGATTCTTGTGGCACGCGATAATCAGGTGCATCAGAGAATCTCAGCACAATTTGAGCATCGCACAGTGCAGAAGGAGTACCTCGCGATTGTTCGCGGCGTCCCTGAGCTGGAATCTGATTTCATTCGTACCTTCATCTGTCCCCATCCGCGAGTCCGCGAGCGAATGATGGTTTGTCCGGAGGGGAATGGTGCCAGAGAAGCCGTTACGTTTTACCAGACGGCAGAACGCTACAATGGCTACGCTCTGATGCACCTGTTTCCACGGACGGGCCGGACGCATCAGCTGCGAGTGCATATGCAGCACATTGCTGCTCCCATCATTGCTGATCGACTGTACATCGGGCAGTCCGAATTCCGTCGCTCTGAGATTCGTCATTCAGGTGAAACGCATCCGGCTGCATTGTCCGACGACGAGGTGCTGATCAGCAGGCAGGCTCTGCATGCTCACAGGCTGACGATCAGGCACCCTGTTTCAGGCAGTGAAATGACTTTTGAGGCTCCTCCGCCTGAGGATTTTCAGCGAACTCTGAACGCACTTCGGGAAGACGCGTAAAGGCAGCGATGTAACCGGCCATGCGGAGACGTAATTCGGAATCGTCAGGTGCGTTGCCTGCTTTTCCGATACGTACCAGGCCGGGCAGGACATCGGCATCGAGGTCTGCAACGTGCCCAGCAGCAAACAGTTCCCAGGCAATTGCAGCCATAGCGGCGTTGTCGGTACACAGCTCCGGGGGTGCAATCAGCAGCCGCAGGCTGCGTTTCGCGGCAGCTTCCGCGAGAGCTTCCCGGAATGCCAGATTTGCTGCGACACCACCTCCGACACAGATTGTGTCGTAGGAGAGCTGTTCCGCGGCAAGCAGGCACTTATGCACCAGAACCTCCACTGCGGCCTGCTGGAATGCTGCCGCCAGGTCAGGGACGAGTTCGGTGGGTGTATGAGTGAGCTGGTCTGGCCCGGGGATTCCCCGAGCGGCGTAGAGCACTGCAGTCTTGAGTCCTGAGAAACTGAAGTCCAGCCGTCCACTGTGCAGCAGCGGTCGTGGCATCCGAAACCGACCAGGGTCACCATCTGCAGCAGCACGCTGAATTGAGGGGCCGCCGGGATAGGGTAGTCCGAGAATTCGCGCGACCTTATCGAATGCTTCCCCTGCAGCGTCATCGGTAGTGCCACCAATCAGCCTGCTCTCGGTGGCTGATCTGCAGTCGTAGAGATTTGTATGGCCTCCACTGACAACGAATCCAACTGACGGGTAGATGGTGTGATCCCGACCCATGCCACAGGCGTAAATATGTGCCTCGATATGGTTAACGGTGATCAGTGGAATCCTCAGACCCATTGCAAGGGTTTTGGCTGCAGTGAGTCCAACAAGGAGCGAGCCAACAAGTCCGGGCTCCGTTGTGACGGCAATCGCACTGAGTTGCTCAGGCTGGCAGTCAGCTTCGGATAAGGCTGCGGTAATTACCGGGAGAATTCGCCGCAGATGCGCCCGCGAGGCGATCTCCGGGACGACGCCTCCCCAGTCTTCATGCAGCTCGTATTGGGAAGCGATCACATTGGACAGCACCGCTCCATCTTCACGGACCACCGCCGCTGCCGTTTCATCGCAACTGGACTCAATAGCCAGCAGAACTCTGAGTGATTGCTCCGTACTCACAAAGTCAGTCTTTTCCACAAAGGACAGTTCGTTGAATCTTCGAGCTATCATCCATAATCAGGCAGCGGCTGGCGATTGTCAGGATGGGGTTTCTCAATGAGGGACAGAGATTTCCCTGTCGGTGACATCTGGTCCGAATCGATGCCGGATTTCTGCCGTCGCTCGACGACAGATTCATGCGGATTCATTCTGCAGGTCGTCACCCATCCGAGTGCAGCGATCCACCAGTTCGTGCAACATGTTATCCAGTGTCATGAATTCTCGGATGACCACGTCTGCCTTCTTGCGGCTGATGCAGTGGAGCCTGTACAGACCTTCTGCAGCAAGGCTGCAGCAGCGAGCACTTTGTTGTCCTCTTTCCAGCCTTGCTGCAATTTCGCCGAGTTCGTAAATGCTGTGAATCCGGGGCCGGAACATGTTCAGGGCTTCATTCGTGAACCTGAAAAAGCGGACTAAGTGAGAGTCGTATGCTGCGGCATGTCCGTCTCCCGAATAACAGCGATTGGTTATTCCGAATCCACAGTTGTACAGGACCTGTACCTGATTCCTGATCGCTGAAATCTCCGTGTCGTCCTGCTGTTGCTCATCAGCGAACAGATCCTCTGGCTCCTCCAGCTCTTCGTCATCAGAAGACCATGCGCAGGGTTCACCAGAGAACATCGGCTCAGGTTCGGCGGCTGTGGACTGCGAAAACTGCAGAGTTCCCTGGTGTTCATTGCGAATGGAAATGGTTGCCAGAAACTCACTGCTGCGAAGCCCCGCTTCCGTCTGATCAATACAGTTTCTGCAGAAGGACCTTCGCGAATCCGGATTTGATTCTCGGCGAACCAGTGTGAAGTCCAGACCAAATGCGAGCACTGAAAACATTTCCCGCAACTCTCTGGCGAATCTCCTGTCCCAGTGCCGAAATGTTGTCCCGCACTGATTCCAGAGTTCCGTGGGCCGGGAGTGCTTCGTGGCGTCCCACTCCCGGAAGAGCTTCTCTATCGATCTGTGTTGCCAGTATCTGGTTGAGTCGATGACCTGCAGACGCGGAAACCAGTAGGTGTGCATGAGGTTGAGAACCTCAATCAGCATCATATGCCCTGCCGGACCGCTCAGCGTGGTATCAACATTGCACCATGGAGCTTCAGGGGGACGACATCGCGAGAGATGCTGGACATCCCGAGGTCGGACCAGCATGCGATCCGGCGAGACAATCAGGCTGCAGGCTTCAAGGCCACCGGCCAGGAACAGCAACAGGCCGCCGGTCTGTCCCATGTGAGTACAATTGTCCGGCTCACGCCAGAGATGTACGTGACCGCCAAGGCACAAGGTCAGCCGCAGAATACAGTCTTCGAAACTGTTGAGGCGGCTGATATCTTCGATCTCACCCCGGTACTGAACCATGAAAGTCATGGCATCCTCCCCGTGAAGTCGTTGATAGTCCCTTAGGGAAGCAGAGGGTTTTCCCTTGGTTTATTTCATTATCCTGCCCTTTAGTGCAGAGTTTTCAGGGGAATTGTTGATTTGCGGATGATTTTAGCGGAGCCGTTTGTCGGCGGGCTGGATTTCGGTAGAAACTGCAGGTGCGGTCAGCATGTGAGACCACCACGCGCCCGTGGTTGCCCCTGATGCGCAAGACACTTGATTATATCAATGGGCGACGTTCAGCCACCGTTGATCCACGCGAGGAATTCTTCGGCAGCTTTCCAGCCGCCCCAGCTGGCAGTAATCAGCAGTGCGACAGAGGATATGCCGAGTGCAATATCCCACGCTTTGCCTGGGCGCAGTCCTGGATCGGTGAGCGACGAGCGGAAGTGAATTGCTGCGAACGCAAGCATCGGAAGCATCAGTGCCTGTGTAAGTCCGGCAATTTTTATCAGTACTACCGGTGCCGGAATCATGATATACGCGGCTCCGCAGATCAGCGGGAGCGCGGTTGCCAGCCACTTCACGAGTTTGCGTCGCGATTCACTCTCGTGTTCCCGCGATGCAATTCCGGCGACACCGAGAAAGTCGGCAATCATTCTGGCGTTTGCTGCATTGGCGACGAGGAAGGTGGAGTAAAGAACAGCAACCGCACCACACAGGAAGAGCCACCTCGCATATTCTCCGAAGATCGGAACATAACTGCGGGATAATGTGCCGACCATACGCATCCCTTCCGGATCTCTTCCTTCTGCATAAAGAACGCAGACGCCCATAATATAAAAAGCGGCAGTGGCGAAGGTGTAGACAATCATGGACAGGAATGCGTCCCATTTCATAACGCGAATCCAGCCCTGGGCGCGTGTGAGCCAGCCGGCGCTTTGTTCGCGTGGGCCTGCAAATCTGGCATAGCCTTTCTCAATACACCAGTACGGATAGCTGATGAGTTCTGTTGCTCCGACACCAATAATACCGAACGTCGCCAGGGCGGTGAGCACAGCGTCGCTGCCCTCCGGCAGACCGAAACTGAATCCCTGCAGGATCTGCTCCGACGAAAGTCCGTAATCTGTATTCTGGAGGGCGAGCACGTTTCCGATCGTGATGAACGTAAATGCCACCACGAGTGTGACGGAAAATAACTCCACGAGCCTGTAACGCCCGTTACAGAGAACCACCGCGGTGATGACTGACAGCAGAACCGCCCAGAGTTTGTCATCATATGTCTGAGGTTCAACAAGCGAGGTCAGTTCGCTCTGGTCCTGCGGGTCAGCACTGGCAACAAGCTGCTGGATTCGCACCCCCTTTTCTCCCAGAGCGAGGATGTCGTCTTCGATTCGCTGGAGCATCTTCTGCTGCCGGGGATCACGCTGTGCCGATGGTGCGGACCTGGAGTCGGCCCAGAGCCTGATCTCCCTGACAGACGGACAACGGGTGACGTCGCTGTAATCTCCGGTCAGAGGAATTGTGAGGGACAGTGACTGCCCGACGCCTCCGGCAATGCCCCCGAGCTGTGCTGTGGACGTGGTGATCATGATCAGCCAGAACGCAACAATCCAGTTGATTCCAAAGAGTCGAGGTCCGGGGACACGGTTCAGAGAGGTCAGCGTCGTCTCTCCGGCACTGATGGCAAACCTCCCGAATTCCAGCTGGACAAAGACCTTGACCAGGCAGCCGATCAGGATCAGCCAGAGCAGGGATATGCCTGCCTGGGCACCGGTCTTGGTGGTCATAATCAGTTCGCCGGAACCTACAATATTTGCGGCGATGATAAGCCCCGGGCCCACCTGCCGAAGGATTCCTCCGAAAGTTGATGGGGGGGCCTGTACGTCGGAACTGAGGCGTCGATCAGGGATGCAGCCCTGATCCTGCGGATCTGCTGAAGACATAGGTTCGGCCTGGTCGCTGCGTGGTGAGATGGCCTGCACGACGACCTCTTCCGTTGCAGATGAGGCGGAGGTGCAGAGCAGGGCAGGAATGTCGAACGCGCCGCGGGCGGTGAAACGACCGCAGGAGCATACACAAAATTGTTGTCGATGACACGCTCGCGGAGGGACGCTGGTTTTCGCAGGGATTTTCCGGACACGTGATGGTTCCGAGTGAATTCGGGGGCGTCGTTTCCGTACACTTGCTCGTGACGGCTCGCAATTGTCGAGCAGCTCGGCCTGTCTTGTGTTTCCTCTCCGTCTTTGCGTCGCCTGTGAAACTGAGTTCGCATGTTGTGCAGTAAGGTAAATCGTTCAGGACAGGTTCAATCTGCGATCTGTTGCCTGCTGTTGTTCATTTTCCTGCCGGGTTCTGCCGGAGCATGGCAGGAGGGATCGGAAGCGGACGGTTCAGCAGATATGAATACAGTTCAGTTGCCGGAGGTTGATGCCCCCGTTTCATCATTGCCACCACTGCTGCTTACCGGATACTGCGTTGCTGTCATGCTCGCCTCGCTCGCCGGTGGGTGCCTGCCGGCGGCACTTCGAATGTCGCATACAACCAGCCAGACGGTCGCGAGCCTGGCCGGTGGACTGATGCTGGGAATCGCAGTTTTTCATCTGCTGCCGCATTCGCTGCACTCCGGTATCTCCGCAAACTGGGCGATGCAGTGCGTGATGGCGGGGATCGTCACGATGTTCCTGCTCATTCGCTGCTTTCATTTCCATCATCACGGCCCGCTGGAAATCTCCACCGCGGAAGAAGAGCCGTGTTCTGATCATTGTGACCACCATTCTGATTCAGAAGGTGATGTCTCCCACTCCCGGGTTGCTGACGAATCGCCGCATTGCCATCACGCTCATGAACTGAGCTGGCTGGGGATCATGGCTGGTTTGTCGCTGCACAGTCTGCTCGACGGAATTGCTCTGGCGGCCAGCGTCAATTCAGAGAGCAGACACAGCGTCTTTCTTTCCCTGGCCGGGTTCGGTACGTTTCTGGCAGTCCTGGTGCATAAGCCGCTGGATGCCATTTCAATCACATCGCTGATGGTATTTGCGCGCTGGGAACGCAGTGCGATCCTCCGGGCCAATCTGCTCTTTTCGCTGCTTTGTCCCGTCGGAGTAATGTTGTTTTCAGCTGGTGTCAGTCAGGTGGGGACGTTTCAGCAGGTGCTGGTGCCTTCAGCGCTGGCGTTTTCCAGTGGAGTGTTTCTCTGTATTGCGCTCAGCGACCTGCTGCCCGAGATGGAGTTTCATTCCCACAATCGGCTGTTGCTGACAACCGCACTGTTGTCCGGAATTCTGATTGCCTACGGCATTACATTCCTCGAATCTGCGGGTCTGCATTACGGCTGAAAGTCGGCGAGTGAAAGGTGTGGTATGCCTGTGGCCGACTTGCTTTCCGGAAGTCATTAATCAGAATGGGATGAATGAAGTATTCGCCGTTGATGCTGGCGGATCGCACCGACTGAACAGAGTGAATGCAGAAAAAGAGGGAATCCAGATGACGGCGGGGTTTGGGATTATCGGCACCGGGATGATTGCGCACTTCCATGCGAAGGCGATCAGCGAGATGACGGATGCCAGGGTTGTTGCATGCTTTAATCAGACGCCTGAGAAGGCTGCGGCATTTGCTGCTGAATATCACTGTCGCGCAGAGACCAGTCTTGAAACGCTCCTGGCAGATCCGGAGATTCAGTTTGTCACCATCTGCACGCCGAGTGGGGCGCATCTTGATCCGGCAGTGGCGGCCGCCAGAGCCGGCAAACACGTGGTCGTCGAAAAACCTCTGGAAATCACACTGGATCGCTGTGATCAGATCATTCGTGCCTGCGATGAGAACGGGGTCAAGCTGTGCACAATCTTCCCATCGCGATTCAGTCCTGCCAATCAGGCTCTGAGGGATGCGATTGAAGGCGGACGCTTTGGACGTATTACTCTGGGTGACACTTATGTGAAGTGGTGGCGAACGCAGGAGTACTACGACGGAGGCGGCTGGCGTGGTACCTGGGCTCTGGATGGTGGTGGAGCGTTCATGAACCAGGCAATTCATAACGTGGATCTGCTCTGCTGGCTCATGGGAGATGTTGCAGAAGTTTGCGGTTACACAGGAACACTGGCACATGAGCGGATCGAGGTTGAGGATGTCGGTGTGGCCTGCCTGAAGTTCTCAAGCGGAGCGATCGGCGTGATGGAGGCGACCACGGCAGCCTGGCCAGGGCTGCTCAAACGTACCGAAATACATGGCAGTACCGGGACGGCGATCGTGGAGCAGGATTCGATCATCAAGTGGGAATTTGCTGAGCCACGTGATGCGGATGAGCAACTGCTGGCTGAACTGGGAGGCAGCTCGGAAAGTTCCGGAGGCGCTGCTGATCCCAAAGCAATCTCATTTGTCGGCCACCAGCTGCAGCTGCAGGACTTTGTCGATGCCGTGGCTGAAGGGCGACGTCCGAAAGTGGACGGAGCTGAAGGGCGCCGGAGTGTCGAAGTGATTCTGGCACTGTATCAGGCTGCGAACAGCGGCGTGAGTCAGAAGCTGCCGCTGCCTTGATTCGGCTCTGAAGCTGGCATTAGGCCATGCTGTTCAGAGCAGGCTGAGTTTCCGATCCCAGGTGACATCACTCTGTCCGTCGTTGTTTTCCCGCCTTGCCAGCACAAACAGCAGGTCGGAAAGGCAATTCAATGCAACGAGTGCGTGTGGGTTCAGATCTCCGTCAGCGGTACTCGCCTGAAGTGCAGCCAGTTCAGCTCGACGGCAGACGCTGCGAGCCTGATGCAGCAATGCTGCAGAGAGACTACCGCCGGGAAGAATGAAGTTTGTCAGTTCCGGCTGTTCGTCGCAGGCTTCTGCAATCAGGTTTTCGAGAGCATCGACATGACTGGCGTTGATCCGGTCCTGCAGCAGATCCTTGCAGCCTGCAGCCGGCAAAGGAATTGAGATATCGGCTCCGAGGTCAAACAGAAAATGCTGCAACCGGCACAACACCGTGCGGTTCCTGTCACAGACACCGCTCGCCAGAGCCACGCCGAGGGAGCAATTGAGCTCATCGATCATCCCACCGGCAGCGACTCGCGGTTCCAGTTTTGAAACTCGCTTGCCGCTGCCAAGGCTGGTTTCACCGCGGTCCCCGCCACCGGTGCGAATCTGGTTCAATCGTGGCATGTTGCTTTCTCGACGGTGGGGTGGTGATGGGTCGTGTTGCGACAGCAAAGAGCTGTCAGGGAATAAAAGACGTCTTTGAATCCACGGCAAGGCAGAACGCCGCAAGCAGGTCCGCAGCATGCTGCAGGTCTGAGAAGGCAACCACTTCCACCGGACTATGCATGTAGCGATTGGGGAGAGTGACAAGTCCCGTTGCACAGCCTTTCCCTGCCAGCTGAACCGCGGCAGCGTCATTGCTCGCCGGGTAGCCGAGGGCATTGATCTGGACTGGAATTTCCGCCTTTTCTGCCTGTGCAATCAACATGTCGAAAACGACCGGATTTGCATTTGCACCACGAACCACGACGGGGCCCTGACCAATTGCAATCTTTCCGAATTCGTTGTGGTCGATGCCCGGGCAGTCGGTTGCATGAGTGACGTCCACTGCAATCGCCGCGTCAGGAGCAATCTGGAAAGCGCCCGTTCGGGCTCCTCTCAGACCAATTTCTTCCTGAGCCGCGGAGACTGCAACAACTCGCACTGCAGGAGTTGAAGCAGCCACCTTCTGCAGTGCCTTGAGGATCACCCAGATACCGCAGCGATCATCCATCGCAACTCCGGAAAGTCGTCCGTTTCGAAGCTCACGCAGGCATGGTTCCGGGGTGATGAAGTCCCCGATACGAACCAGTTCCCGCGTTTCCTGCTCCGACGCTGCTCCGATATCCACCCAGAGGTCCTTCATTTTCGGGACTGTTCTGCGTTCATCAGGATCCAGCAGGTGAATTGGCTTTCTGGCAATTACTCCCGGGAGATAGCCGGAAGATGAGTGCACGATCACTCGCTGTCCGAGCAGTATCTGCATGTCCCAGCCGCCGACGGGATTGACGCGGAGGAAGCCGCTGGAGTCGATATGGCGGACGATCAGTCCGATCTGATCACAATGTGCATCAAGCAGAATGGTTTTTGTTCCGGCAGGATTCACGGTCATCATTACGTTGCCGAGTACATCGGTCTGTACGTCATCCGCAAATTGCTCGGCAAAGGCGCGGACAACTTTCTGGACCTGCTGTTCTCCTCCGGATGTGCCTGGAGTCCTGAGCAGATCTTTGAGGAGTTCATCGGGCACGGCAGCAGTTTCCTTTTCTGAGCGGTTCGGGGTGTGGAATGCGGTGTGCGAGTGAATTTGGCTGAAGGCAGAGCGTAGCATTCTGCCGCCTGCGCAGCGACAGAGCCCAGCCCGGGAAGGCTGAGCTCTGCGAGGTCGTCAGACTGATAAATGCTGCATTAAACAGCCTGTCAGCGATTTTCCTTTTCTGCCTTTTCACGACGACGTCGCTCAAGGATTTCTCCCTGCAGGCCACGAGGCACCTGGCGATAAGCGAGGAATTCCATCGTGAAGGAGCCTTTACCCTGAGTCATCCCGCGAAGTTCGTTTGCATAGTCGAACATGTTCGACAGCGGTGCTTCCGCATTGACGACGCAGATACCAGCAGTCACTTCGGAGCCGGTCACGAGGCCACGTTTACTGGAAAGATGTCCGGTAACCTGCCCCTGAAACTCTTCTGGTACTTCGATCTCAAGCTTCATGATGGGCTCCTGCAGAGCCATGTCGGCCTTGGGCAGATTCTCTCGCATGCAGCCCAGAGCACAGATTTTGAATGCCATTTCCGAAGAGTCGACATCGTGGTAGCTGCCGTCCTGCAGTCGCATGCGGACGTTCACCACTTCGTATTCTCCCAGTGGGCCTTTCTTCAGGCCCTCCTTGAATCCGTGATCACAGGCCGGGATATATTCTCGAGGAATACGGCCACCGCTGATCTCGTCCGAAAACTCATAATGCACATCGGAATCTTCCGGCAACGGTTCGAGGATCCCCTTCACGTGAGCGTATTGCCCGGAACCACCGGACTGCTTCTTGTGCTTGTAATCGAATTCCACGGCTCGCGTTGGACATTCACGGTAGGCCACGCGAGGTTCCCCGATGATGCATTCACACTTGTACTCACGAAGAATTCGTTCCACGTAAATCTCAAGATGCAGCTGCCCCATCCCGGCAATCAGAGTCTGTCCGGTTTCCTCATCGGTCATCACGCGGAATGTCGGATCTTCTCTGCGGAAACGCTCGAGCGCCTTGCTGAGTTTGTCCGCATCGTTGCGATTCTTCGGTTCAATGGAGAGTCGGATCACCGCTTCAGCCACGTAGATGTTTTCGAGTGACAGCGACATGCCTTCAGCGGTAAACGTGTCACCTGATGCGCAGTCAACACCGACGAGAGCGATAATGTCACCGGCCTCAGCAAGATCAATGTCCTCACGGTCATTGGAGTGCATGCGGACAAGTCGACCAAAACGGACGGGACGACCGGTACGAGCATTGATGTAGGACTGACCTTTGATGATCTGTCCCTGGTAGATTCTGGTGTAAGTCAGCTGTCCGAAACTTTCGACAACTGTCTTGAATGCCATGCAGACGAGCGGCTGGTCATTGGAGTCGCTGAGCAGCACTTTCCTTGGATTGCCGTCAGCATCCGGCTCTGCGTTGTTATCGATCGCAAACTTGTCTCGTTCGGGAGGAGAAGGCAGATACCGCACTACCGCATCCAGAGCTTCCTGGACACCCTTGTCCTTGTAAGCACTGCCCATCAGCACGGGGGTAATTGCCTGAGCAAGAGTCGCCTTGCGGATGACTTCCCGCACTTTCTCGATGCTGATCTCCGACTCCTCCAGCAGAGCAGCCATCAGGTCGTCATCGTGCAGGGACAGTTCTTCCAGCATTGCTGCTCGAGCTGCATCTGCTTTTGCCTTGTACTCAGCAGGGATTTCCTTGCGGATGATCTGTTCACCCTTCTCGCCTTCAAAGTAGACGGCTTCCATTCGAACGAGATCAATCACGCCTTCAAATGCGGACTCAGCCCCCATGTTGATCTGGAGCGGCACAGCGTTGCACTGCAGCTTTTCCCGCATCATTCCGATGACTTTTTCGGGATTTGCACCGATGCGGTCCATTTTGTTGATGAATGCAATGCGTGGAACGCCGTAACGACGCATCTGGCGGTCAACGGTCAGAGACTGACTTTGCACACCACCCACAGCACAAAGCACCAGGATCGCACCGTCCAGAACTCGCAGACTTCGCTCCACCTCAACGGTGAAGTCCACGTGGCCCGGGGTATCGATGATGTTAATCGGATGCTCGCTCTGCATTTCCTCGTCGCGCCAGGAAACACGGGTTGAGGCGGAGGTAATCGTGATTCCTCGCTCTCGCTCGAGTTCCATGTGGTCCATGGTGGCTCCACCATCACCACCTTTGACTTCGCGGATTTTGTGAATACGTCCGCAGTAGTACAGAATACGCTCGGTCAGAGTTGTCTTGCCCGAGTCAATGTGAGCCGAGATTCCAATGTTGCGAAGAAGGGTAATGTCCATGGTTGAACAACGACCTTGGTAGGAACAGAGAATGGAATGCAGGAATCCCGCACAACCGAAAAAAAAAACTGCGACCATACAGGCGGTCAACAGACGGATCCGAACGTTGCAACAAACAAATCGGCTGATCGGAAGGAGGCCTGGAGGTTCGTCGGCAGTACAGTCAACCGACCACCGTACGACCGACTGACCACCGTATTGGCGTCATCCGGAAGTCCGCAACCCTGTCAACAATTCCTGTCAACAACCCCGTCAACAATTCCTTCGCGGCTTCAGACCTGCTGTCCAGTTCCTCGCCACGCAATCACTGTGGCGGAGAATCAGGCAAGTCGGAACAACCGTTCATTTTTTTGCCGCTTCAGCCTCACCATGCTTCAGTTCGGTCAGCGTCTGCCATACCGAAACGTCGTCGATGATGATTTGCCGTACTGTGGCATTTGACACGCTGCTCAGTTCATACGCTGAACGAACGACACCGTGCTTTGCCTTGCATTGAGCTGCTGATGCGGATTAAGGCAGAAAATGCGTCAGGGCTTTCATTGTATCCCATTCCCCCAAAACAAGTTATGGGTTGGTCGGGCGGAAAGTCTGCCGCAGATTTGCCGGTCCTGATGCTGTCTCTGGGGGATTTCAAGACCTGTAAAAATCTGAAATCGGCCGCTGTGAGACGATCATTGGAGGATGATCGATAGCTTTTCACTTCTGAATCAGGCCGCAAATACTATCTGTGTCATCGGCTGTGGGAAAGTTCAAGAATCCTGAATTCATTGATTCCCGAGCCATTCCCGCTGAGGAAAATCGCCGTGATCCACAGAGCAGACCTATTCGGAGCCGTCTCACATGCGAAAGCCATGAATTCGTGTCGACCGCCTGTGCGGTTCTGGTCTACGATTCATCGCGTCTGATTAACAGGCACCCAACGCTGTTTGTGCTCAGTTCAACACACGGATGCTGGTCGTATGGGACTTGAAAACAGGGACTATCTGAGAGACTCGGGCTATGAGTCGCCGCTGCGGCCGCCGCCACGTTCCCTGTCCGTCGTTGGATGGCTGATTGCCGCCAATGTCGTTGTATTTCTGCTGCAGCTGCTGGCACGCAGTTCCGATGGTCGCTTCTGGCTGGAAGAGGCACTGGTCCTGACTGTAGACGACGCGGTCTTTCGAATGCAGATCTGGCGCGTGCTGACCTACGCGTTCTGTCACAGTCGCGATCAGTTGTTTCATATCGTGTTCAACATGATGACGCTGCACGTGGCTTCACAGCTTGTACTGACGGTGCTGCGGGAAAAGGAACTGCTCTGGGTCTACCTCGGCGGTGCTGTTTTTGCGGGTTGTATTTCGCTGGTCTTCTATGCGATTGTTGCCCCGAATTCCAGCATGCTTGGTGCATCCGGAGCTGTGCTCACCTGCCTGACCCTTGCGGCAATCTATCATCCGAGGCAACAGTTGCTGCTCATGGGGGTGTTCCCCGTGCAGATCCGCTGGTTACTGATCGGCTTCATTATCCTTGATGTGATGCCACTGCTGAGCGGCGGCTGGAGAGAAAGCGGGACGGCACATTCTGCTCATCTGGGAGGAGTTCTGTTCGCTTTCCTGTATCACTTGAGCGGGTTCAGTTTCTCCGACTGCTTCTCATCCCTGCAGCGCGAGTCCCGACTTCGCAAGTCTGGCGGACGTCTGCGGGTCTACAGTCCCGAGCAGGCTGGCCGTCAGGAAGCTGAGGTGGATCGCATTCTCAGCAAGATCAGTGAATCGGGGGAGGGCAGCCTGACTGCAGCCGAACGGCGAACTCTGTCAGAAGCCAGTCGGCAACTGCGGAAACGCAACAGCGGAAATTGAAGACCACTGTCAGCTTGTCAATTCCTGATCAGCTGCCTGTGCGATTCAGCTGAGTATTTCAGAAATGACATGCCCATGTACATCAGTCAGCCGCCTGGAGATGCCATTGTGTTTCCATGTGAGCTGTTCGTGATCGATTCCCAGCAGGTGCAGAATCGTGGCATTCAGGTCGTGGATCATCAGCGGCTTGTCCGCGACCCTGAAGCCCAGTTCGTCGGTGAGGCCATAGCTGACTCCACTGCGTACACCAGCCCCGGTCAGGAATGCTGTAAACCCGTTCGGATTATGATCTCTTCCGCGGGCCCCTTTCTGGAACATGGGCATGCGTCCGAATTCGGTACACCAGACGACGAGTGTGTCCTCCAGAAGGCCACGCTGCTGCAGATCTCGGATCAGGGCCGCTGCAGGCTGATCCAGAATCCTGCCATGCACATCGTACTGGTCGCGTAGCTCCTGATGTCCGTCCCAGTTGAGTTTTCCGCCACTTGCATATGCGCCATTGAACAACTGGACAAACCTGACGCCCTGTTCAAGCAGGCGACGGGCGAGGATACAGTTCCTCGCGAAACTGGCTCGGGTTTCGTTTTCTGCATCATCTGCTCCATACATTCGCAGAATGTGTTCGGGTTCAGCCGCAAGATCAGTGACTTCCGGTACGGAAGTCTGCATGCGGCCGGCAAGTTCGTAACTGGCGATTCTGGCTGCCAGCTCGGAATCAGCGGGGCGCTGCAACTGTCGTTGACTGTTCATAAGTCGCAGCAGATCGCGGGTTGCCTGATCGCTGCGTGCGCTGATTCCTGACGGGGCGGTGAGGTGTCGAATTGGCTGCTGGGAATTGAACGCGGTTCCCTGAAAAACTGCGGGCAGAAACCCAGGTCCCCAGTTATTCACACTCGCCTGCGGAATTCCGCGAGGATCCGGGATTGCAACAAACGTCGGCAGGTCACGGTTCTCAGTGCCCAGTGCATAGGACAACCAGGCACCCATGCTGGGAAATCCATCCTCTGCAAACCCGGTGGAAATGTAATTCTCTGCAGGGCCGTGTGTATTGGTGCGGCTGGTCAGACTGTGTACAAACGCAAATTCGTCAACGAGGCTGCCAAGCTGAGGCAGCAGGTCAGAGACCATCTTTCCGCATTCACCACGAGGGCGGAATCGATATTGCGGGCGTGCCAGATTTCCGGCCGGGCCCTGGAAAGTAACGGCTGGTCCACCCGGCATGGGCTGACCATCTCTGCGTATCAGCTCCGGTTTGTAATCCCACGTTTCCAGCTGGCTGCAGGCGCCAGCGCAGAAAATTACCAGCACTCGATTTGCACGAGCCGGGAAATGCGGTGGCTGTGAACCGACCGACCTGTTCGGCGATTCAGCATTTCCGAGTGAGTGACCAGTATTCGCCTGAAGTCTGCCGTCAGACTGCAGCAGGTGCAGCAGAGCGATGGACTGCAGTGCGTTGACTGTCTGTCCAAGAAAGGGACGCCGTGTCACAGTATTCTCAGACTGTGTGGACTGGAATCCATGCTGTTCCGATGGGACGCCGCAAGAGTTCAGCATTTGTCGGGGGTCCAACCTGAGGGTGATTTGTTCAGCGTATCCGTTGTGTGGTCGTGTTATTCCTGCAGATCAGGGAATCTGTAAGAACTCGTGACTGTTGAGCACTGCGCGACAGACTGCCGGAAGCCCATACTCTGCTGCGACGTGTGCCGCAAATTCCTTCTCAACGGGAGTCGGGAGCCTGCCAAGCGCCAGCAGCCAGACCTGGTCAACATCTTCATGTGATTCCGCAGAGTGCCTGGTGGTGACAGCTGCAGCCATTTCAGCGGCCATCTGCACGACAAAGCCACTGTTGAGCAGATTCAGAGCCTGGATGGCTGTGGTCGAACGGCCCCGCATTGGTTCAGACTGCCCTGCATCAGGACAGTCAAATGCTCCAAAGATCGGCACCGCTTCCATTCTGACTCGATGCGAGTAGATCATCCGACGACGACCTTCAGAACTGAATTCCTCCACTGGAGGAAAGCCATTCAGCCCGCCTCGAGTTGTAAAGAAGCTGAAACCACTGCCTCCCATGGTGCGATTCAGAGTTCCGGTGAGCTGGAGCATGCAGTCACGAATTGCCTCTGCTTCCATACGTCGGGAACCAAAACGCCAGAGCAGTCGGTTCTGACTGTCGATCGCCATGGCAGCCGGGATCTCGGCTGCCTGCTGCTGCCAGACGGCAGAGTTCATGATCAGCTTCTGAATGTGCCTGACTGACCAGTTGTTGCTGATAAATTCCGCTGCCAGCCAGTCCAGCAGTTCCGGATGTGACGGGGCATCTCCGTTGATGCCAAAATCGTTCGGTGACGAAACGAGGCCAGTACCGAAGTGATGCTGCCAGATTCTGTTGACCATCACTCGCGCGGTCAGCGGATGGTCCGGATGTGTCAGCCACTCTGCAAGTCGCCAGCGACGCTGCTGGTCTTCGGTGAGCTGCTGGTCCGGTGCTGTCCCGAGGGCGGAGTCTGCATGACGAAAAACTGCCGGTACCAGTGCTGCGGTTTCACCTTGCGGCTGCTCGGGATCGCCTCGACGCAACAGGAAAGTCGGTTCCGGATTCTGGAAGACTCCGGAGTAGACCATCTGAGGCAACAGCATCTGCTGTTGTTGCTGCTGAAGAGCCTGCAGTTCCTCTGTCTGGTCGACGACGACCTGCAGTTGCTGGTCAGACTGCAGGCTGCGGCGGACAGCAGCGACGTCATTCCAGGGTGTGCCGAATGCAGCCCGATCGCTGTGATCGGCAACCACTTGCCAGTTTATGCCGTCGTCAGAGATGCTGATGCTGTAGCGAGTGGCGAGTCGGTCCTGAAATTTCCCGTCGCGATCACGCGACCAGCGAATGCGTTCAATCTCAACATCCCGCGGCCACTCCAGCTGGACCCAGCCTCCTCCGAATTCATTTGAGATCCAGCTGTGACTGTTGCCGTACAGGCCATCGTTCACGTGCCTGAGCTGGTGAATTCCGGTTTCCGAGTAGTTTCCGGAAGAAGTCACCCGCACGCCGTCCAGTCGAGCAAGATTTCCTGTCTGCGAATCGCTCCCGAAAACTTCCAGTTCGTCGATGCACGGCTGGTGCCTGTTGTTATCAACCGTTTCATGAACGCTGAAGCGGAGGAATCGCCCCGTAGTCGGCACAATACGGTCAGTGCTGAGCAGTGGGGAGACAGGAGCGCGAAGATGCGGCAGGTGTGGTAGTTCGGCATCGCCGACCAGCTTCTGCAGCACAATGACGTC
>JALQUR010000406.1 GCA_023260695.1 Planctomycetaceae bacterium | reverse complement strand
CATGTTCTCGGCCGGATGGTTCGGGTGACCTGCGAAGTGATTCCTGTGCTCTATCCGGGCTGCCCGCGGCCAGACCGAAAACTGAACCTGCGTCACCGGATACACGCCAAGGTAAAATGGACTCAGACGTACTACATGAATCGGTTCCTCAATATCATGGTAACCACGAGACCCCATACGGAATCCTGAGTCGCCCGTGCCTGGAATCAGCACAAACTCCATCGTTACTCCATCACCAAGGTCGAGCGGGACTCGCTCATCTAATTTATCGCTCATGCCTGTACCAGTTTCGCTCAATCCGACACCGCTCGCCGGTGAATACTTCACCGATCAAAAACACGCCAATTCCAGACCAAAAGACCCAAACCCTGCCATCCAACACTCAAACACAAAATCCACCGCATCATCAACAAAGACATGGCAAGACCGCAACCCAACTCGGCATTCCTGCGAACGCGGGAATTCAGGAAGGCAATCCTGTGGTTTAACCGGCATCCCCGACGTAGGCCGGACCAAGCGACAGCGAAGATCCGGCAAAGCTTCACTTGTTGGTGCGGCAGCATGGTAGCGAGGCTGACTTGCCGGATCTGCGTCGCTGCGCTCCTTGGTCCGGCCTACAGGCGCTCGCGTCACTGCGTTCCCTGGTTTGGGCCTACTACTGCAGCAGGAGCGACTGGATCCCCGCCTGCGCGAGGATGACGATAAACACGCGCGGTTGACCATAAACACGCACGCTTGACGACAGACGCGCGGCACCCACCCATCCGGTCTCTACACTCCGGCATGCCCCACGGCCGGGGGCTCCTGAGCAACGGCGATCGCTAGCGCAATAATGCCCGAAATGCCATCGCAAGCGGAGCCCAGGCTCGGTACTTAATCAGGGCAACGGTCAGTCCCAGTCCAGCCAGTTGTCCCAACACACCGCCAGCGAAATAACTTTCGAGGTTGATCAGATGAAAACAGAAAACCACGATCACCGAACACACCACCATCAGTAACGGCAGAAAGATGGCCCAGAACGGAATCCACGCACCAACGAAAAGTCGCTCTCCCGGGATCTTCCGAGAATAACTAAGAAAAGTGAGCAGCAGAATGACCGGCACCATCTCCTTCAGAAACGTCAGGATTGCGGTGGTGGTGAATTGGGTCATGTCGCCAAAAGGGCCCATGAACAGGAGCGATTCACCAGACGATGCGCCCGCATAACCGCCATAGTACATTGCCAGAATGGCAACGATCACCCGCGGATATGCCTCTCCGGAATCCAGCCGCTCAACACCACCAGCGTGCGACGTCAGCAGTCGCGCAAGTTTCGCCAGCGATCCGGGGCCGAAGTCGTGCACATAGCGGACCCCATTACAGAATGCGACGCCGCTGATGTCCTGCGGCAGGCCTGCCGGAAACGGCTGATCAGCAACCAGCAGAGGAACAACGTTCTTGCGGTGTTCCAGCGCAATTGCCAGTTCCCTGCGGACCACGTCGCCTTCCTCGGCGATACAGCGATCAAAGAACCCTTCACTGATCACCGGAATAAAGTCTCTGCACTCTGAAATGCGTTGTTCCAGTTCCTTACTCCAGTTGCCGCTGCCCAGCGCATCCACGTCAAGAAAGACGCTGTAACCGCGGCCGCGCAGATAATCTGCGACATATCGAGCAACTTCTGCACCACCCTTGCGGCGATAGCTGATCAGCACATCGCAGTGTTCTGCCCCACGTGAGTTTCCCATGTTCTGCTTCGCGTTCAGACTACGGATGCCGTCAGACAACGTAGATGGTGATCCGGATGAAATAAACAGGCGGTGTTAAGCTACGGCTGCCACACTCAGGGGCCTGTCCCAGGTCGCTGCTGATTCTGCTTCTGCATCTGTTCCAGTGCGCCCTGCAGACCGGAAAGCCCACCAGCGGCACTGCGAACCTCTTCCTGAGCCTCGTTCATTTCTTCCCGGAACTCAGCAAGAGTGCCAGCGGGGGTGCTACGATCGGACTGCACCCAGAGCATAACAATCATTGCCAGCCCGGCCATTCCACCAACGCCGTACCAGAATTGATCGACCAGCGTCAGCACATAGGCAGCCTCTGCCGGTGGCTGATCGCCGGAAGCTGAATGCTCATGCTGTCTGCGTTCTGATTTCATTGTGTTACCCTGATTCAGAAACCCGTGGAGGTCACCGCCCCGGCGATTCCTCTGCCCGTCACCTCATTGCCACGAGGCACTTCGTGATCCAGATCCGGGATTTCAATCCCGGGCGAATCGTAATCGCTTCCGGTGGTGATCGAATTCTGCTGAGCCGTTTCGTAATTGCTTCGATCTCTGGAATTTCAGCCGTTGAATCTGCTCAACACAAATCTCTGGCAGAGAATCGGCCAGCGGTTGCAGCACACTTCCCCGCCGTCGCTCTGCGGCAATGAA
>JALQUR010000322.1 GCA_023260695.1 Planctomycetaceae bacterium | reverse complement strand
GTTGATTTCCTGTGCGGTGCTGATTGTGCGAACAGAGTTCTGCAGCGTTTCTGCATCGGGTACGGGCTGCATCAACGCCGGCAGGCAGGTCACAATGACATCCGGACCGGCGTTGCCGGAGAGCAGACTGCGAATCAGTCTGAGGCGACCGGCGGCCACGGAATCCGCGGCTGAATCTTCTTCCGGGACACCGATCCACGCCGGGAACAAACTGACAGAAAGATCTGAAACGGCCGCCAGTTCCTCAGCGAACTCTTCTGCGTCGCGGATTGAATGACGTATGCAGAGGCAGGGTTGTCTCTGCAGTCTGCGGCACAGAGCTGCGGTTGTCAGCGCGCAGGATGAGCCCCAGATTCCATCGACAGCGGCACTTTGACCGGCCTGCAGAGCATGGATGATTTCTGCAAAACCCGGCTGAGCCGCGAGGATGGAGATCAGCTCAGGCAGATCTCTGGGGGCGGTCCGGTTTGTGTTGGTCATTCGCAGGGGATCTTAGACAGTTTGCTGCTGCTTGCCAGCCGTCACCTGAGAACTCTGTCGCAACAAAAAAACCCCGGCGGAAGCCGGGGTCCTCACTTTGTGATGAAACCTGCAGCCGGGCGTCAGGGGAAAAGCACACCGTTGATTTCGGTCTGGCCAATCGCCGCATTTGTCGGGATCAGCAGCGGCTGCTCAATCTGACCATTTCCGCCGTTCACCCCGACCGAGAGCACCTGCATGCGATTTCCAAGCCCACCCAGGCGTATCGGACCGCTCAGCTGGCTGAACACGAAACCGCGTTCCTGTGCATTGCCCAGATCATAAAAGCTGACAAGGTTGGAGCCGAAGGTGAATCTTGCACCGTCACCTGTACGGCGGATCTCGATACCGGTTCCACCATCATCTTCCAGGGTGATCTGGTTGCCGATAAAGGCAACTCGTTGAATCTGAGAGCTGGCAGACGGAGGCAGCACGAGGTACATGGCGGTCGGCGTCTGTCCGCTGACACTGAACAGATTGCCTGAGATGTCGAACACACCGTCAGGGCTGCCCATGTCGTAATCACCGAGCAGGTCGATTGTGACGGCCCCGGCACTGGTTCCCAGATTGTTGATGAAGATCTGGTTGGACTTCAGCGAAAGTTCTGTCAGGTCGGTACCGGAAGAATTGTCAAACAGGAAGGCGACCTGGTCTTCAGCACCCTGCATGTCAAAGCTGTTGCCTTCGATGAACAGCTGTGCCGGACCGTTCCATTCCACAACCAGACCATCATCAAACAGCGGTCGGCTGTCGAGAGGATCCGGCGTTGTTGGATCCGTGGTATCCAGTGCTTCAATGATGTTGTCGTAAAGCTGCGTCCTGATGGCTGCTCCTGCAGCACCGTTTGTCTGAGTGATGCGAATCACATCGTGCTGGTTGGAAGTGAAGGAGGAGTTCTGAATCAGGATTTCAAACGGGCGTTCAGAGCGTGAGTAGGTGTCGACGGCATCGGTATCATCAAGACTTACGGTGAACAGGGAGTGAATCGTTTCGTAACCAGTTGCAGCGTCGGCACCGTTGTTGTCGAACGAGGTGTTTTCGATCAGCAGTCCCATGAGGTCGACTGTTTCAATGCCGCGGTAGTGGGAATCAAAGACCGTGGAGTATTCCAATCGGAAGTACTGCTCGTCCCGATCCGCGACAACGATGACATTGCCGGACCCATCCAGCCATGACTCGGTGTTCTCGACCCGCACCCCGACTTCATTATCGGACAGGATCATCTCGCGGACCTCAACCTGTCCGGCATTGCTCAGGTAAATCCCAGCCGCATCACCAATGGCTGCGGCCCCGGCGGCCCCGGAAATCGTACCACCATTACCCGGAGAGATCAGAGTATTTCCTGTCGGACGAATCATAAAGGATCGTCCATCGTCCGAATTGGTCTCCACAAGGCGAATACCGTAATCGGGTGAATCGATGCTGGTAACGGATTCAAGTCGAATATCGATACCGCTGTTCTCAATGTCAATGGCCGTCTCATCGGTGGAGTCGACGACACCGTCAGTAATGCGTATCAGGCGGTTATTGGCCCCGAAGAACCCGGTACCTGCGACGGAGTTAATGTCCATATCAATAAAATTAATGAGCCCGGTGTTGCCTTGCGCATCAACTCCGGCACCACCTCCGGGATTCCCGGTTGCTCCGACGATGGTTGCTTCGCCAAAGGAAACCACACCGGTGTTGTCCTGCAGGCTGATGGCTGGTGAGCCTGACAGCAGCTCATTGTTGACCAGGGTGACACGCCTCGGATCTGTATTGCCAAATTCAATAGTGCCGCCTGAGCCGCTGATCAGAATCCCCTCGGCGAGGCGATTATTGACAAGCACTTCACCCAGGAACTCTGTATTGCCGTCATCAGCAGAGATGATGACGGAAGCGAGATCCGTGCCGTTGATCGTGGTTGTTCCGGAGGCCCGGAAGAGGCTTCCGGCGTCATTGCCGGCCAGGGACAGTCCGCTGCCGTTGGTGCGTTCGGGTGAGCCGGCAAGAACGGCTGTGGAGCTGATGGTGATGCCATCCCTGAACTCCACCAGGTTGCCGCTCTGGTTGTCGAGCACAGAAATTCCGGCTTCGATACCGGCACCAGTCTGGTCGGTGAGCGTGACTTCCTGGGCGAACGTGGTGGTACCCGATGAGCGGGCGATTTCGATCCCTGCTCCAATGCGGTCGACAATATCCACTTCGAGGTTGAAGTTTGCTGAACCGGTCAGGCCGTCAATCATGATCCCGGGGCCGCTGCTGCCCGTGATCGTTAATCCGGTCAGCTGCGTGTTGGAATTCGAGAATGCATAGTTGCCGCCGCTGTTCTGAATCAGCACGGCGTTGCCGCTGGCGTTTGTGGAGACAAGGTTATCGATCGTAGCCGAACCTGCGAGGTTATTGCTGATGACTACCCCGGCACCACCGTCGTCGCGAACACTGCTGCGATCCATCAGGAATCGGCCGGCAGTCATGTTCTCCAGAAGAACGGCGGGCTGAGCAGCGGTGTTGCTGATTGTTCCCAGCAGCAGTGAGTCGGTGGAAGCGAAGTTGATGTCACCAGCACCTCCGTCGATATGCAGCAGGGCGCCGGAAGCCGATCCCGCTGAGACCAGGCTGGTGTTGGAGATTGAGGTGGCACCACGAGTGTTCTGCAGGAGCATGGCTGTCTGACCAGCTCCGGAAATGGTCACGTCATTGATCAGGGTATTGGCTGCGCCGTCGCTGAAGATACCCAGGGTGGCCGGATTCGTAATGGTAAAGCCGGAGAACTGTACGTTGTCTGCAAGTGTGACAGCCGGGCCTGCTGAATTCAGCAGATCCGGACGCGAAAGCGTCGGGTCAGCGGCAAACGTTGGAGAGGCTGGCAGCTGCAGCGGGATCCGGTTGCCGAGTGTGAGGACTTCGATGAATGTCTCGGTGTTGCGGCCGGCAACCACCATCCCTTCACCAAGAAGCTGTTGACCTGTAACAAGAGAGACGGTGTTTTCAGGGCCGGCGCTGAACGAGCTGCCGGCATGTGTGAAGACAATATCGGAGCCTGAAGCCAGTCCCTGCTGGAGTGACTGATAGGGAGCATCGACAGTGCCAAGGAACGGTCCGATGTTGTAGTTACTGTTGACGTGGGCGATGCTGAAAGGCAGGCCGTTCGTGGGATTGATTGCCAGCTGTCCGGGCACATCGTCATCCGTTCGAACCGTGACAACATTCAGGCTGCGTCGAACAGGATCGCGAAATCGCTGAATGGCAGATCGTTCGAGGTGTTCCTGACTGCGAAATCCGCCTGCATGAACGACTGCGGTGAAGCACAGGTTGGTACCGAAGGTTTCATCGTCCGTAAGCTTCAGTCCCAGCTCAAGCCAGCCACCGACATCCGACTGCAGCCGCGCCGACCAGCCGCCGAATCCTTCTGCACGATCACCTTCGAAGAAGTACCCACCGCCGAAAACGCGAACGTCAAATCGTTCGGCGAATTTCCCAGGCAGCAGCACGCCGAATTCTGAGTCAAAGCCACTGAGTCCTTCGACAAAGGAATCCACTCGAGTATAGGTGAGATTGCTGCCGTCGAATGCACTGCTGCCCGAGCGGACGGCCTGGCCGGTTCTTGAAAACGTATCACCAAACGTCTGGTAGTAGTTGCCACGCCACTCCCATTCGCGGGCCAGAAGCTCCGCTCCTGCTCCCCATTGATTCAGGTATGCCCCGGAAAGGTGATCCCTGTCGTAGTAGCCGTTGCCACCGATGACCACGTCCCAGTCTTCGATGTAGTAGCGATAGCCACTGCCGAATGACCAGACCAGACCGCCTTCATTGGCTCTGCCCAGCCGGGTGTCACCGAACAGGATCTGATTTCCATCACTGATGAAGGGGGCTACCTGGATGTGCGACAGTGAATCGTAGCGCCCGACGGTGTCTCCGGCTGAGTGACCAGCTCGGAACGCTGCGCCCATACCACTGCGGTTGGTTCCTGTCACCACTCCTGTCGGCTGTGCACCCGCCGGAAAGCCGGCGTCCTGTGCCACAGCGGACACTGTGCCGAGAGCCAATGACATCAGTGCAGCGGCTCGAGTGAGCTTTTTCAACCAGCGATTTGAGTTTCGAACGATCTTCATGACGTTCCTCAGACGTGGATCATGACTCCGCAGGCATTCTGCCCGGCGGTGTGAGAGGAAAAGACCCGATTGAGCCCTCTCAGAACTGCCTCTGCAGCGGCACTTTCATTCCGGAAAGACCCCACAGAAGAAGGCAGAACCGGCGGTTTTAGCGGTGGCTTTCTGACGCAGCAACACGGACTCAAAGGCACAAAGTCACAAAAAAAACTGCTGCAGCAAGGATTCGTCGGCTACCTGCGAAAACGGCAGGCGTGCAGGCGAAACCCGGCAGGAATCGCGCGTCTTCGCGGTTTGTTCCGGCAGAAATGGACACTTTTCATGCGACAGGTTGGGCTGCCCGGCCGTGTGTCATTCGCCGATTCGGCGGTATGAATGGCTGCGAATCGGCTGCAATAGGGGCTCGCGGGGTGTAAACAGGCGATTTTTTCTGGAATCTCGGGCGAGTGGCGTTACTCAACGGCGCTTTCAACCGGAACGACGGTTTACAGGTCGGGAGAAGTCTTTCGATCATGGCAGGCGTGATGTTCGTCGGTAACAATGCTGGCGTAACCAGGATCGATGCTGTCACAGGGACCGACGCCCGTTCGCAGGGCTGGCATCGTGCATTGCATACGCACTGCAGGGGGCCACTCTGGCGTTGCACGTTCAAGTTGCCGTTTCGGAATCGGAAAAGTCAGGAAAACCTGGGGATTACCACCAGGTAATCTACTCTTCCTGCGAAGATTTCAGAGCCCGTTCAGCAATCAGAGCCCGTTCAGCAATCAGGGCCCGTTCAGCAGCCTGCGCAAGTGCAGCAACGGAAGCCAGATCGCTCTCGGGTGTTACTGCAGACGAAGACGCAGAATCAGGTCCAGCTCACAGAGACATTCTAATTCGGAACAGATCCATGCAATTGGTTTGGAAGAGATCCTTGCGCTCACCCGCGGCTTACCGTGGGTTTGTCTTTTTTGTGGTTGCATTGCTTCTGGGAGGCAGCTCGCTTACGGCTCAGGATGAGGATGGCGATTCATCTCTGCCGCTGAAGCTGATCCAGACAGGGAACAGGCCTCTGCTGACGATTTCTGCATCAAATGCAGACCAGTTGCTGCAGAAGGCGCAGTTTCTGTTCGATGTTGCCGAACGTCCGGAAGTCTATGAGCGACTGGAAGACGTGGTTGCCAATGTGCTGAATAATCTGGATGGCTTTGGCAGAGATCGTCCCTTTGGAGTGATGGCCTATCTGCCAGTCGCAATACCTCCGTTTCCGGAGTTCATTGCATTTGCCCCTGTGGACTCGATTGAGTCAGCCACGCGACTGGTTGAAAAAGCCCCTGTGGTGATTCGCGCAGAAGACGAAGATCTGGGTCTGTACGAGCTGATTGGACCGAATCGAACGATTCCGTTTCTGCTCTCCGGTGGCTATGCCTTCATGCCGCTGGGAAATGACATCGATGACACGATGCTGGACCGCGAGTTTCCTCAGCCGGACGAACTGCTGCAGGGTGTCTCTGATGAGTACGACCTGGCGGTGCGACTGGATGTGGAATCCATTCCGGTTGCCACGCGGACGCTGCTGTACGGTCTGATCAGTGCTGGTATTTCCACCCAGCTGCAGCAGCGTAATGAAGAGCCGGACGGAGCCTACCGGATTCGCCGTGCGGAGGGCGACCGCGTTCTGGCTGCCCTGAAGATGTTGATGATGGACTGCCAGAAAATCACTCTGGGCCTGCAGATCTCTGAAGACGAGGAGGCGATCAATTTTGACATCTCAGTCGACGCCATCAAAGGTTCGCAGATGCTCAAGGAGATCCTCGGATCGGCTGACCGCCCCAGCTACTTCATTCCGCTGCTGAATGAGGATGCGATGGTGTCGCTGTCACTTTCCGGCATGATCGCGGAGCGGGAGCGGAATGCGTACACAGAGATGCTGGAAGGTGTCCGCACTGAATCAGCTCGCCTGATCGAAGATAACAGTCTCGGTCCGGTTCCGGATGAAGGGTCACCGATAGGGCAGGCGCTGACAGCGATTCAGACAACAATCAATGCCGGGCACATGGATGTCTTCGCTCAGTTTTATCGTGATGCATCCGACAAGCTGGCGATTGTCTGGGCGGTGCGTGTGGAAGACGGCGATGCGATCAATTCCGGTGCCGCTGATCTGCTCGGACGACTCAGCCGAATCGAACAGTTCGAGCGGGCTGGCGAACTGCGGCTTTCGATGGACGAACATCTTGGCGCGACATTTCATCGGCTGATCTTTTCCCAGCAGGAACGCGGTGCCGTGGAAGTTTTTGGGGAAGATGTCGGATTGACGGTCGCGATTGGCGGTACGGCGATCTGGGGAGCTGTCGGCGGCGCAGAATCGGTACCGATGCTGAAGACCGTGATGGATCAGCTGGAAGAGGCGACTCAGAGCGGCGCGGATCTCCGAAACCTTTCGAATCTGCGTGTGATTGTGAACGTGAATGACCTTGTGGAAATGATGGAACGTGGTGGATCGGCAAGTCGAGAGGCAGCCGAACAGCAGCGTGAAGAATTTGGTTCTGCTCAGCTGGAGTCTGTTCAGCTTGAACCAACCCCACAGGGCGATGGCAATGGCGGCGGCCGCGGCGGCCGCGGTGGTCGTGGCGGTGCAGGTCGTGGCCCCAGCCCGGAACAGATGCAGCAGTTTCGTCAGCAGGCGGAACAGCGTCGGAATATTGCCAGAGAGACACTGGCAGAGGGAGATTCCAGAATTGAAGTGGAATCCCGACTCACAGAGAGCGGCAGCAGGATTCGAATTCGCCTGGAACAGGCGTTCATGAAAATGTTTGCCCGTCTCGTAGCAACTCGATTTGGGGGTGAGTAAGAAGGCCATGAACGATGTCTTCGACAGTTGCCCCGGTCAATTGCTGCGAATCACAGGCTTGTCTCTGAGCCTGCTGTTTGTCTGTGTCGGCTGCGATGAGACGGAGCAGCCGTTGCCGCCAATTGACGTGCCCACAATGACACCAATGATTGGAGGCCCGGCAAGCACTCCGTTCATCGTGCCACCTCAGGTTGATCTGAAGATGCTACAGGCCTCCACGCTGCAGATTGATTCTGCAGCGGCGGTCATCGGTGTCATTGCGGACGGCACGGCAAGGTGCTATCTGCTGCAGGCAATGAAAGACATGCAATCGCACGTGGTCAATGAAAACCGGACCGAGCGTCCGTTCTGTGTCACCTACTGCGATCGTACGGACACCGTGCGAGTCCTTGCTGGTGGTGACGATGACATGCTGGAAGTGCAGACCGCCGGTTTTGATAGCGGTCAGATGCTGATCCTGCACTCCGGAACGATTTTTGGCCAGAAGTCAGAGGAGATTCCGCTGGAAGACCTGAGCTACGAGCGCAGCAGCTGGGGCGAGTGGATTGCAGCGCACCCGGAGTCGCTCGTGTACGTCGGGAATCTGGCTGTTGGGTCGGGGCCGCAGAAGGAGCAGGAGGAAAACGCACCGGAGAACGGTGGCAGTTCCTCTGGTCAGCCGGAGGAAAGTGATCCCGACATCTGACTGTGGCAATTACTGCCACGCTCGGCTAGTCTGCTTGCAGGCAACGACGGTACCCTTCTCAGACTCCGGGTCAGCAACGCTGTGAATGCCCCCGTGACGGCAATACAGATCCAGAATGTGACGCGCCGCTTTGATGAGCTGATCGCGGTGGACGATGTCAGTCTGCAGGTTCAGGCGGGAACGACGCTGGGGCTGATCGGTCCCAACGGTGCCGGCAAGACATCGCTGTTGCGAATGCTGGCAACGTTGTCGATACCAGACACCGGAGACGTGCTGATACAGGGACTGTCAGTGATCCGGCAGCCGCGACTGGTGCGGCGACTGCTTGGCTTCATGCCAGCGGAGTTTGGCTATCCACGCGGGCTGACGATTCACGAATACCTTGAGTATTTCGGGGCGCTCTATCAGGTTCCGGCTGTGGAACTGCGGCGGCGAATTCAGGATGTCAAGGAGCTGACGGAGCTGACAGCGCGCGACAATGTTGCCGTGCGAGGTCTTTCGACCGGCAATCGGCAACGGTTGCTGCTGGCCCGCACCCTGTTGCACGACCCTCAGATTCTGCTGCTGGACGAACCGGCAAGCGGTCTGGATCCGCGTGCCAGGAATGAACTGCGAGGGATCATTCGCACACTGGCATCATTGGGAAAGACAATCGTTGTCAGCTCGCACATTCTTCCTGACCTCGAAGAAGTCAGTGACAGCGTGGCGATCATGGAAGCCGGGCGGCTGGTGACTCATGGAAGTCTGGAACAGCTGCGACATACCAGTGGCGAGACCGGTATTCAGACTCGAATTCGAGTGCCCGTAGAGTTCCTTGAAGCTGCTGCAGTGCTGTTGCGAGCTCACAGTAGTGTTGTTTCGTGCGAGGTTCGGAGTCCTGAAGTTGTTGTGAGGGCAGAGGAAGAGAGCGGAAATGAACTGCTGCGGATTCTGATTTCGGAGCAGATTCCGATTCTCGAATATGCTCGTGAAGCGCTCGATCTGGAAGACATCTTCATGCAGAGCACTGCGGGGAGAGTCACATGAGACTGCTTCAGGAAGTGCGTTCGCTGCGTTCGACTCCGGGATATCTGCGCGACCGTGGTTTCCTGCTGTCGTCAACTCCTATTGGTATCACCGGCATTCTGCTGAATGCAGCGCTGCTGGGGCTGCTCATGGCCCTGCTGAGCATGCCTGAGGAGCTGGATTACTTCTTCGGGAAAACAAAGCAGCTGGGTGAGATGCTGGGGCTGCAGTTGCTGATTGGTGTGTCTGGACTGATTTCGATCCTGACACCATTGCGGCTGACGGATGTCTTTCTGGGGCCCAGGCTGGCGGGTTATTTTGACCAGGTGGTTCTGAGCGGTATCACGCCGATGCGATTTGTGGCAGGCCGGTTTCTGTCACAGGGGCTGTTGCTGTCGCTGATCTTCGTGCTGTTGATCCCGTGGATCGTGTTGATTGTTGTGCTGGGCGGCACAACCTGGCCGCAGTTTGTTGCCTGCCTGCTGCTGATCTGGGTGTACAGCTTCATGCTGGCGGCAGTCACGTTACTGCTGTCGATGTATCTCAACGAACTGTTGACATTTGCTGTGGTCATTGCGGGCGTAGTGGTGATGGGATTTCTGGGTCTGGCACCGATCCCGCTGCAGCCGGCTGTGCTGACACCGTTGCCGGCAATCTTTCACTCCAGCATCAGCGCGATTCTGGAGATTGATGGCAACGAGGCGCGGAGTTTCTTTTCTGTGTGGGTGTCATCGCTGGCTGGCATGGGTGCCGTCACGGTGTACTCGCTGGCCGGTATCTGGTTTGGCCCATTGGCTGCCGTTCATCGCGAAACCAGTACGTTCGGCGAAGTTGTCTGTCCCGGAGATGCAACCCGAAAACGCTGGTTCCGCATGCGATTTCATATCCGTCGCAGTGGCGAAATGGCTTTCTTCTACATGAATCGAGCGGCGGTGAAAGGGCCGGCTGAAGTGTTGTTTCGCTGGGGGCTGCCGCTGTGCCTGCTGCTGCTGTCCGTTTTCGCGGCGGGATTGTTCATGTGGCTGGATTTTCGACGAGTGTTTGAGCTCTCGGACGGGACACCGATTGATCTGGAGACGGCGCGAGCGAAGGGCACACGGCTGCTGGATTACCTGATTGGCCAGCAGACTGTCGTCGGGCTTACGACGCTTTTTGCTGTGCTTGTATTCACTCATTCGCGACAGACTGCCGGTTTGCGTCTGCCCCTGCTGAGTCAGTTGCGACTCTCGCCTCTGGTGCTGGATTCGATCTGCTTTTTATCGCTGCTTGCAGCCGCCGGAGGCAGCAACTGGATTTGTGGAATGGCGATGAATGATTACTGGATGCAATTGAGTGGTTCACCCACGCTGATACCGGCTGAGATTCCAGAACAGGACGCCGGCAGCGGAGCCGCGTCGCCGTCATCGATACCGGACAGTTATGTCAGCCGTTATGCCGGATTGCGGTTTGATAAATTGCTGGCAGTGGTTCTGGCACTGCACCTGATGTCAGCTCTGACTCTCTGGTCCTGTCTGCAGCTGGCTGCGCGATTGACCTGGAGCTGGGGATTTGCAGCGCTGCTGACGGTGCCCGGCTACCTGTTCATTGTCTGGCTGGTCCCGACATTTACGGCCGTTGTTTTCGACGAGATTTACATCGCGGGGTTTCAGGAGTTTGCTCGACAGTTCGGGCTGGTCTCACCATTGACGGGCTTCCTGATTCATCACCGTGAAATGGGGCGTATCTACGGGAACGAGAATCCAATGCTGCCATTCTGGATTCTGCACAGCGTGTTGTGTGTGGGCAGCGTGTGGCTGCTCCGCCGCAGAGAACGCTGGCTGAACAATTATTCCGTGCTGGGAGTTCTTCACGAGGATGTCGCTGTCGCTGATGTACCGCAGGCTGGCAGTCCTGAAGAATCTCTGTCCGGGCAGGATTTGGACACGAAGCGGCAGGAGGTTGATCATGCAGATTCGTAATCTGTTCATGCCGATCGCTGCGATGCTGCTCTGGAGTTTCGCTGAGTCTGCAGCAGCACAAATGCAGCGTGTGTCCGATCAGCCGGACTATCCGGGGCTTGATATTCAGATGACGCTCGGCTGGGACGGCCGGTTTGAGTTCAATGGGCCGCTGCCGATCTCGCTTCTGGCCAGCAATCAGTCTGCAGAGGTACTTGAGGGTGATCTGCTGCTGGAGAATTCGGAAACCCGCGAGGTGATTCGTCTGGGCGAGCTTGTGGTCGGTCCGCGTTCGGTGAAGAAGTATTCGACGATCCGACAGATTCAGTCGTGGGTCACAGCGGTCGTTCGCTTTACGGACGGGGACACGATTTTCTGGGAGCGGCAGATACCAATCAGCAGTGAGGGCAGTTTTCCGGAGAGTGGCTGTTATCTGCTTTTTCTGGACGACGGCGGTCGTGAGCTGAATCTGAAGAATCCAATCGCCACTGCTCGTGAGGCATCCGCCTATGACGAGAGCGGAGTTCTGTCCCCAACATTGCTGCAGCCCACGGCGTTTCATGCTGAAGCGCCGGGAATGCGGCCTGTGATTCCCGTGGCCGTGCGTTCCTGGGAATTTCCGCGTCACCATGGTCCGCTGACTCTGGCTCAGGGGCTGGTACTGGATGTGGACACCTCGCCGCAGATTCTGGATGAGCAGCAATGGTCGGTTCTGGGACGCTGGATCGCCACGGGGGGAATTGTATTTCTGCCAGAGCAGAACGCTGAACTGCAGCAGGCGTTGCGTGAACAATTGCCGTTTCCGGGCACGCAGGGTGCGGATGGCACAACGTCGGTTGGTGCGGGTGAAATCCGACTATATCCCGGTCAGTTGTTTGATCCGGGCGGGAATGATACGGCGGTGAGTATTGCACGTCGCTTGTCCGGGCGTGCACGTTCGATGCTGTATCAGGAACTTGTGCCGCAGGGCATCAATCCCGGCAGTACGCCTCATTCCGCCGCCTCCTCGCAGAAGATCATTCTGCTGTTCCTGGGCTACATGCTGGCGACGGGATGCGTACTGCTGATGTATCAGCGCAGTCGCCGGTATCTGCGTGGCTACCTGGCGGTCGTCGTGCTGACGACCTCTGCCTTTGCGGGTGCGGTTGGTGTTTCCATTCGCCGCAGCGAAGGGGACCTGTACTGGCAGTCCATCAGCGAGATCGGTGGTGGGGGACTGGTTCAGGTGGGGAACCTGCGTGTCACATCTGCCGGTGGCAGTAATTTTCGGCTGGCAGCGAC
>JALQUR010000253.1 GCA_023260695.1 Planctomycetaceae bacterium | reverse complement strand
CATCGGCCCGTCCAGACAGCGTAAGCGGTTCCGTTTGACTGAAAGTGAATGTGCCAAAATTCTGGAGGTTCACATTGCCGGAGTCATGCCCCGTGAATGTCAGTTCAACCTGCCCGGCTGAGGCAGTGTAATTCCTGATTTCAAACGAATCGCTGTCTGAGCCACTGCCGTCTTCGCCTGCAATGAAGGACACCCCTCCTGTTGGAATTGGATTCCAGACGTTGGGGTTAAACCCACTCAGGTCGATGATGAGGTGATCGTTCTCAGGGCTGGATCCTCTGATCTCAAGCACATTGCCGGCCGAAAGTGCCAGCCCGCCGTCGGCGACCAGAGATGCATCGATCGTGAGCATTTTGCCGGAACCGTCGATGTCGTAGAAGTTCTGATCGATTCCGGAATCGACGGAAGTCCATTGACCAGTCAGCAGCAAAAAGTCCAGCGTTTGCACCTGGCCATTTCCGACGTCTCCATTGCCACCGTTCGAAATAGTCAGGGTTTCACCGCCCGAAAGATCAATTCCCGCAAGCCCGAGGGTGGCATTCAGAACGCGGCGGTTTTCGAGTTTCTGAAGACGCAGACGGCCAGACGGTTTTCCCGAGCCAGCCTGAAAGAATTCCGTGATCTGCTGTATGAATCTCTGGATACGCATGTCAGAGACTGACCCGAAGTAAGAGTAAATGCGTGGTGGCAGAAAGACATCCACACAGGAGATTGTTGATCCGGTGCAACATCATGCACCGAAAAACAACGATGCCTCTGCACGAGTACAGTGTACGGTCGCTGTTGGGACTCTTCCATTAATTCGGACTAGCCCGGCCATGGTATTTTGCGAAGAGTTGGTAGATGGGGTGGTTTGGGTGGCATTTTGTGTCGATCGAGGATGCACCGGTGTTGTAATCAGAATGAAGGTGATAATCGTTACGATGGTCGTCTGAAAAAAGACGATCCGTAATCCGAGTGCATCCGCTGATATTGCTCTTTGGGACGATGATAAGCGCCCGCCAGCGGTGTGCTGCTAGACCCGGTCGGATTGCTGTGGTTGGTTGGGGGGAGGATCTGTTATGCCCAGAATTTCAGTATCCGCGATGGTTGTGTTTGCCGTTGCATTTGTGCATGCGCTGCCGGGAAGCGTTGCTGCAGCCGAAGAATTACAGCAGGGACAGCGTGCAGATTCGACTTTTTCTACGGAAACGGTTTGTTCCACTACTGCAGCACGGGTATTCTACGAACTCGTGCCGGAGTCGACATTTACGGATAACAGCGGTCCTGCGCCCTGGCTGGGAATCCGCCTGACTCCCTTTGTGGCGAGTACGGAGGTTGATCCGGGAGATGAGGTTGCCGCGACGCCCGTTGGTCTGTTCCCGTCCCTCGCGTCGGTAACAATCGGTGGCAGCGCCAGTAGCTCCACCGTTGACCATGGCACATTGGAGAGTCTGCAGCTCGCAGATTCGCAGGCCCAGCAGGAATTCGCCAGAAACTGGGGAACGGCAGAGCTGGACAGTCTTTATTATCCAGGTACGTCGGCTGTGAAGACACCGTGTCGTCTTCCATTGTTCCAGACCAGTAATCCACTCTATTTTGAGCAGCGACAGCTCGAACGCTGTGGCGAGTCGGCTGGATATCTCACGACTGCGTGTTCCTTTACGCGGTTCGTCGCAGATTTCATTCTGCTGCCAGCTCATATTGCAGGACAGTGTCCTGGCGATGAAGTTCAGCTGGTGGACAATCACTGCAACTGTTCTGAATGTGCAGGCGAGACGGTTGAGATCTCTGCTGCTCAGATACTTGCCGAAGGTGGAGTAATAACGGCGCTGCTCTTCATTATTCCATGAGAACAGTCACGGGACTTGCAACTGCATAGAGTTCAGTTCTGCGCACGCATCCGGGTTTCGGTTCGGAATACGGTCTGAATACTCCGGTTCAGCCAGGTTGCCAGTGAGATCGGTCGCGTCTTCAGCTGCAGCGTGCCTGTGTGGTACAGAGGCACCTCCTGCAGGAATGGCGCTGCAACTGACTGCACATTGACGGTGAACATCGGAAAACGCGTTCGCTGTGGTTCCCGAGGTAAGGTCTGCACCAGATTCTGCAGGATCAGTTCTCGAGCGGGGAGTTCTGCGGGAGCAGAACCGGCGGCAACATATCTGGCAGCAATCGACTTGTGTGGTTTCGTATGGAAGCGGACGACGGCATCTCCTGCGGGATCAAGTATCCCGATATCCTGCTGGGTCAGCCAGCCCTGAACTTCGCAGTCATCCTCTTCTCCAACCCAGCAAAGTAGAGTCTGGGCTGCGATTGCAGCATCCCGGGATTCCGGCAGCAGTGGATAGTCTGACCACGACGCAATACTGGTTGGGAGTTCTCTGTCGACAGGATCATTGCGTCCGGGCAGCAGAATACCGTCGGCCGGACTGCGAATTGTCAGCAGCTGCAGCATCTCACCGATCTTCCGGACTCGAGTTTCCACAGATTCGAGCGCCTCAGCAATTGCATTTCGTCCTGCAGGTCCGTCCGCGTTGCCAATGCGGATCCGTTCCATCTGATTCAGTTTCTGCTGCAGCTGATCCCGTTCAGTGACAGCTTCTGCAAGTTTGAGTTCGAGATCGGGATTGCTGAGTTCAGCAATGATCTGGCCTTTGTGAACTCGATCCCCCAGCTGCAGTGATGAGACAAGGACTCCGGGTGCACGTACAAAGACCGGAAGGCATTCTCCGGGAGTCAGCAGACATGGCGCATACAGCTGAAGTCGAACAGGCAGGAGCAGGCCAGCTCCCAGCAGTGCGAGTGACACTGTCAGTCCGGCTGCAGCGCGCACCCTGCGCGGGGCCAGAAGTACTCCGCGGGCGATTCCAGATACCAGACGCTGCAGGCTTCCCGGCAGCATTCCGACCAGTGGCAGTGCGGCCAGCAGTTGCATTCCGGCGGGTTCCAGCAATCCGGAAACAAACAGCAGCAAAGTCAGAATGACCAGTGTGCGCCAGACAAGTGATGCAGCGGCAAACAACGCGAGGATCAGCTGACCGGAAAGACTGCGGGGCTGCAGGACGGAGTTGTGTCCAAACACAATTCTGCTGATCATCGAATGCAGCGCATGACTGCTTTCTGTGGACAGATTCGGGACATTGAGCAGATCGGAAAGAATATAATAACCATCATATCTCATCAGCGGATTGGCATTTACCAGCAGTGTCGTGATGGAGGAAATCAACAGGATGTTCAGGAACAATGTATGAGCAAATCCGGGCGCACTGCTTAGCCAGAGCAATGCACAGACGGCAGCAAGCCTCGATTCAGCGATGATTCCTGCTGCTGCAACGCGAATTCGATCGCGCCCCGACGGAAATCTCCACGAATCACTGACATCGCAGTACAGCAGCGGGAAGAAAGCTACGAAAAGCAGCCCGATATCATGGCATTCGCCGCCCTTGCGACAGCAGGCAGCGGCGTGGCCCAGTTCGTGGAGGATACGAATCCCGGCAAGCAGGAGCAGAGTCGTCAGAATCCCGTCTGCTGTCATGAGTCCCTGCAGATCAGGAAGTTCAGAGCGCAGCAGATCCAGATTTGAGAGAACCTGCAGAAAGACGAGTGCCTGAAACACCAGCCAGCAGAATCTGACCGGCACGGAGTCAAGAATGGTGGTTTTTCGACACCACCATTGCAGCAACTGGTTCGGGTCCGGTCCACGTTTACGAAAGCTGAGCCAGCCGGTGAGCAGGCGAAAAATCAGATTACGCTGTTGGCCGGAGTTCCTTGCAATAAGTCGAGGTTCTGTACAGACGAGCAGTTCTGCCTGGCCGGCTGCTGCCAGCAGTTCAAGTACTTCACCGAGAGTGTATTGTTCGGTGGAGGACTGGTTCAGAAGCTGCATCAGTTGTCGCGGAGTTCGTTCACCGTCGAGCGCCTGCAGCAGCAGGACTTCGGCTGCTGATGTATGAAAGTATGACAATCGCAGTGGATCGCGCAGCAGTCGCTCTGTACCCGATCTTCCGCCCACAGTGGTTTCCAGAATCTCCAGATCATTGCGCAGTTTCCAGCGGAAAGGTTTGTCCCCTCGCGAACTCTGCCGGGAATTGCTGTGAGACAGAGCGGCGGCAGCTGGTTCGGCGGATATTTTCAGCGGCGTTGCTCCTTCAGCGTTCATCGCTGACTCCGTCCGCTGCTGTGGTCGTATCAATCCACATATCAGCGGGTGAGCCTGGTCTGTAACGTCCATGTTCGTTCATGATTTCAGCACGTACACGAACAAAGTTTTCGGAGTCAATTTGTGGGCTGACAAATACGATGACAGCCGGGGCAGGTTTGTCTGAGTCATTGATTCGCACCGCTGCACGCTGTCCGGACTGAACTGTGGCGGCTTGCTCTGCCGTCAGGAATCCCTCCACATGCAGCGTCTTCAGGTTGATCAGCCTGAGGAGTTTTTCACCGGGTTCCACCCATTCACCCAGCTGTCGATTTGTCTCCACGATGGTGCCGGCAAACGGAGCGCGAATCTGTCTGCGTTCAAGCGCCAGCTGTGCTGTTTCGACGGCGTTCTGAAGGATCTGAAGTTCAAGTGTGGCAGATTCGTGATCCGTTTTTGCCTGCAGCAGGAGAGATTCAAATCGTCTCACCGTGGCCTGATGCTGCTGGACCAGCTGTTCGCCGCGAAGACGTTCTGCATCGCGAACAATTGCCGCTGTTTCTGCCATGCAGGTTTTCAGGCGTGCCTGTTCGCAGTTGTTCTGCAGCCGAAACCACTCCTGTTCAGAAATGCTGATCCGAGAAAGTTCGCGGCTTGTCCGGGCGCGTTCGAGTTCGTCCTTTGCCAGTTCTTCCTCACGCATGGCAAGCTGCAGTGCAGAATCATCGTCCGCCTGCTTTGCTGCAATCTCAAGATTCTTTTCAGCCTGCAGCTGTTCACTGCGGGCTTCATCGAGTGCAGCGGAGGCCATCTGGACCGCCTGTGAGCCGACAACTTCGGCTTTCGCTCTTGCGAGTTTCAGCTGCTGCTGCTGCAGATTCAGTCGGGCAGTCTCGTCGTCCAGCCGGACCAGCAGCGCATCTGCTGCAACCATGTCGCCCGGGCGAACGGGGTTTTCTGAAATCCGGCCCCGTTCCGGGGCGGGGATATCAGCAGCATCACGGATCGCAAAAAAAACCCCGGAGACCTGAATTCTGTCCGCAGCAGACAGCGTTGATGGATCGCTGAATAATCTCTGGGCAAGCAGAATGATGAGGATCAGTTTCTGCATCGCGATGTCCTTTAGCATTGAGGAAAGAGCGGTCCGGAAAGGTGGTGGATTGCTGACTGAATCAGGTGGGAGTTTCAGCCGAAAATGTTACGTGAAATAAAATCAAGGATCTGACGAAACCAGACGCGTCCAAGAGGGTATCTGCCGCAGTGGATACGCGCACTCACCCCACTTCCCAGTCGCTGCGTATGTTCCGGTACCTGCTGCAGTCCTGCAGTTACTCGCGTCACAAGTTGACCGCTCTTGTTCAGTGAGGTTGCAGCTGCGACTTCGCTGACCGTTGTGGTAGCAGTGGCCGCTGGATCCGTGTCGGCAGAAAATCGAACGGACGGCGGTGCCTGTCCGGAATGGAGAGCAGCCAGCAGGTAACCAATGTCAGCTTCGTTTACCTCAAGTTCCAGCTGCCACGGTCCATCCGTAACCGCAATACGGCAGAGATGCTGCCCGCGTTCAACAGGTCGTCCTTCAAACCGTTCGCGGAAATCGTCAGCAATCAGAGTGCCGGATGCGGGTGCATTGATCTGCAGACGCTGCAGACGCTGGTCAAGGAGCTGTCGCTGCTGCCTCAGTCCATTGACCAGCGCCGTGGTTTCCGCAACATCCCCCATTGCCTGCTGGAGAGTTTCGTTGTTGTCACCACGAGCAATTCGCCGCGATTGCAGGGATGCCAGGCGTGCCTCAGCTGCACTCAGACTGCCAAGAACCGACTCCAGTTGCAGCTGCAGCTCATCACACTGCAGTTCAGCGATCTGCTGTCCGTTCTGCACTGCGTCTGCATCATCGGCGTTTACCAGAGTGATGATCCCGGCTTCGGGAGCGTAGACATGCATCTGAGCAGCCGGCAGAAGTGTACCACGGGCTTCGATCGTGAGATCTGCCGGAAGCAGTGTCAACAGGAGCAGAAATCCAATGGCAGCCAGGATCGAAGCGACAGCGTGGAGGCGTCTGCGGCCTCTGTTCGATCCGGCCTTCCGGGCACCGGCCGTCGCTGCCGCTGCCAGCGTGAAGTGGTCTGCCAGAAGCCTCAGGGATTGCGGAGTGTCACCATGTACTGCAGAAAACTCCGCCAGCAGTACCGCAGAACAGTCCTTCAGTCTTAGTGAATTGAGTGGGAGCGCCAGCGTCCTGGGCTGTGATGCAGACGGAACAGCCACTGCCACGCAGTCTCTGTGGACTGGTTCACTGTTGTCCTGTGCAGGCGGACCGGGTTCCACAGTCGTCGAACGCAAACAGGCTCCTGCAGCAGTCTGTTCAAGGGTGCGGACCGCCTCCGCCCGATCACTAAAGTCTCTGACTCCAGTCAGACAAATCAATTTCCATGCCCCTGCAGCAGTCCGTTCGCAGACTGCCAGTCTGCGGCAATGCTGTACGGCAGAAGCTGACTCAACAAGCGTATGCAGACGGGATATTCGGTCTGGGGCACGATGGATGGCGAGGACTGCAGAATCACGCTTGTGCTGCAGTGTCTGCAACTGCAGCAGGCGATCGGTCAGCTCACGCCGGTACAGTTCCGCAAGGATCTCAGCAGCAGCGGACAGCCATTCGTCCGGCAGTGTTTCTGCCGCTGCAATTTCAAGAGACATTCGGGAGGTGCCAGCGCAGTCCACAACAGCGATGCAGAGTTCAGTGGTTCCCGGACCAGATTGTGGCCTGCGAGTGACCACAGTGGAACTGCTCAGTACCTCCTGCAATTCCACAGGGTCAGCAAGCCCGCCGTATTCAGGATCGCTGCAGTACAGGGAACGCGATGTTTGACCATCCAGTAGCTGGATTCGTACAGCATCGGCGTTGAGCGCTGCGGCAATCTCAGCACCCATCAGTGGCACTGCGGAGATGTCCGTATCAGTGCCCCGATAGTCTGACAACGCGCGTTCAAGCAGAAACTGCAGATCAGTATTGCCAGTCTGAGTGTTGCCTGAATGCTGCATTTCTATCCTGCGACGAGTTTTCTGAGCCACGCCACTGTAGCTCGAATCAGAATTCGAGGAATTAATCCGATGTGACCTCTGCATAGTCTGCTCAGAGGAAGCAAACCTCCGCAAGGACCCGCAGTTCCTGCTGCAATACAGCCGGTGAAGATCCGCCAATTGCCCGGATCAGGCAGGTTGCCATCACCGGCGCGTCGCAGTTTCCGGTCGGAATCTGAGTCAGTCGAGTCTGCCAGCAGAAATTGATACCAGAACATGGTTAGGGTTAAACCGATTTTTCTGGAAATGCTGCGGTGATTGTGCCGATTGAAAGGATGCCAAGGGCAGAAAAGATTGTGCTGGTAATGTGGATAGTAATTATCAGCCGGGCAGCCTGGGGGGGCTGTGGTTGTTTTCTGCGCGTATCAGCGAGCGGCGCAATGCGAGACGAAATGATCGGGAAGAGGCTGTCAGAATCCCTCTGTGTGCTGGGATTTGCGATCATGGCTGGCTGCGCGCTTCCAACTGCTGAGGTTGTCGAGCGTACGGCTGGCAACGACACAAGCCGGGTGGACCGGATTTCGCATCAGGCGGAGGAAGTCACGCCGATCACCTTCGATGACATTCTCACACCTGCGGCTCCGATCAGCCTTGAGAAGCTGCGTTCGGGAGCGGTGGAATACGATGATATGAGCCTTGCACAGGTGCTTGCAGACGGGCTCAGCGGGACGTCTGTGCTGCGTGACATCGGAGGCACAATTCTACGCAGTCCGGATGCCGTGATGACGATGGAATCGCGGCAACTTGCTCGCACCGATCCGCTCTACGGTACTGAAGCGGCGCTGAGTGCGTTCGATGCAAAGCTGACCGCCAGTGCCATTTTTAACGAGAACGATCGAATCTACAACAACAGCTTCTTTGCCGGTGGAGCAACAGCGTTTCAGCAGCAGTATGACGACTACCAGACGGAGATTTCAAAGCGATCTGCGACCGGGGCCTATATGGCACTCCGAGGCGTTACCAACTCCGATGGCAACAATGCTCCTGCAAACAACTTTTATACTTCGTGGACATCGTGGGTTGAGGGTGAATTACGGCAGCCATTGCTGCAGGGAGCTGGCCTGGAATTCAACCGCATCGCAGGTCCCGGAGCATCACCTGGGATCTACAACGGAATTCTTGTTGCCAGAGTTGGCAGCGATATGAGCGATGCAGAATTCCAGATGGCGCTCACCGATTACATCAGCAATGTTGAAAACGCCTACTGGGACCTGTACCTGGCCTACCGGGAATACGCAGCTCTGAAACGTCTGGTTGAAGCTGTGGAAAACGGTATCCTGCCATCGGTGCCTCAGCAGGAAGAAGTGGAACTGATCCAGATTCGCCAGCAGCTGGCACAGCTTCGTGGGCAGCGGGACCAGGCGTTGTTTGGCCGGCTGATCAACGGGACACAGGTACGAAACGGTGCTACGGGGGGGACGCTGCAGCCCGGCGGTGGACTGCTTGCTGCAGAACGCAGGCTGCGGCTGCTGATTGGTCGCAGTACGAATGATGGAATGATCATCAGACCGGTCGACGAGCCGGCCGAAGGTCAGGCGGCTTTTGACTGGGATGAATCAGTTGCCCAGGCGCTGGCTCAGCGACCGGAGATTCGTCGCAGCACGCTTGCTGTTCGCAAGTGCCAGATGCAGCTTGCCGCTGCCGGAAACTTCCTGAATCCGCAGCTCGACGCAGTGGCCCGGTACCGCATGCGTGGCTTCGGTGATCATCTGATTGCCAGCGGGAACCAGCATGGTGTGAATTCTGCCTCTTCAATCGGGAGTCTGGCGACCGGGGATCAGCAGGAGTGGACGATGGGTGTTGAGCTGAGTGTTCCGCTGGGTTTTCGCCGAGCCCATTCAGCAGTGAGACATGCTGAGCTGAACCTCGCTCGTCAACAGACGATTCTCAAGGAACAGCAGCGAGAGATTCTGAGTAATCTTTCAGGTGCGTTTACCGACGTCGAGCGAACTCATAATGCAGTACGAACATCGCTTGATGAATACCTCACTGCTCGTAGTTACGTGGAAGCTCTGCGAGCTCAGTCTGCGGGTCTGAGCAATCAGCGCCGTGGCGAAGCGGCTCGAATGCTCGAGGGAGAGAAGCGACTGCTCGTGGCCGAACAGCAGTTCTTCCGTTCTCGTGCTGAGTATGCAGTAGCTCTGAAGAATATTCACTTCGAGAAAGGCAGCCTGCTGGACTACAAGGATCTGCGGATTCAGGGGTTGTCGCCGGACAGTGAAGCAGCAGAACTGAAGTCGGAGATTGAAACTCCTTCCGTCGAGGAGAGTGATGAGGTCGCTGTCGCTTCGGCAGACATCGAGGAGACATCCATCGTTGAGAATGGTGCTGCCCGCGTGGAAGTTTCGTTGCCCGCCGCTGCAGCGGGGGTGGAGCGGAAGACTGCTGTCGCAGACGTAGATCTGAGGCCGGTTCCACGAGTTCAGGATCTGGAGTTTCCTTCTGTATCATCGAAGGCAGCTGTAATCCGTTACTGACCTGTCGGCAGTGTCGTGGCAGCAGGTGGGGACCGACCACTTCGTAACGACTGTGCACGCTGCTGCGAGCAGATTCGGTTGCCGCCGCAGATTCTCGATCTGTGCTGACGCGTGCGTGCGGACTGGATGCTGTCCTGTCCACGCAGGCGGCGAAGCTGCCTCCCGGGGTGTTCATTCGGATGGCTTCGGACGTTATCATTCGTGAAACGAATGTCCATGCCGCATGCAGGGTTCGCTCTGGTGAACCGCAGTCGGCGATTCCTGCGGGGAAAGTACACCAGCGATGGCGAAGAAAATCTATCTTGCGGCGGATCTGGGGGCCGAGAGCGGTCGCCTGATGGCCGGTAGTTTTGATGGCAGCCGAATTGAACTGGAGGAGCTGCATCGATTTCCCAATGGTCCGGTACATCTGGGCGGTACCCTGCGCTGGAATCTGGTGGGCTTATGGCAGCAGATTCAGCACGGGCTTGGTCTGGCCGGTACGAAGTTCGGTGATCAGGTTGCCAGCGTGGGAGTCGACACCTGGGGTGTGGATTTTGTGCTGCTCAATCGCAATGACGAACTTCTGGGACAGCCATGGAATTACCGGGATCGTCGCACGGACGGGATGATGCAGAAGGCCCTGCAGAGAGTTTCCCGCGAGGAAATCTTTGCTCAGACGGGCCTGCAGTTCATGGAAATCAATTCGTTGTTTCAGATGCTGGCGATGTGTGAACGCGATCCCGAACTGGTTTCGCAGGCTGAGCGATTCCTGATGGTTCCCGATTTCCTGCACTGGTGTCTGTGTGGCAGCAGAGTGGTGGAATTCACGAATGCCACAACGACGCAGATGCTCAATGCAACCACTCGAACGTGGGCTGCCGATCTGCTCAGTAAGCTGCAGATTCCGTTGCAGATGTTTCCGGAAATCGTGCCCCCGGGGACGAAGCTGGGGCGATTGCGGGGCGAGATAGCGGCCCTCTCTGCACTCAAGGGGGTCGAGGTCGTTGCCCCGGCGACTCATGATACCGGATCGGCAGTGGCTGCGGTCCCGACAGCGTCCACTGGCCGTTCGGACTGGGCTTACATCAGCAGTGGAACGTGGTCCCTGATGGGTCTGGAAGTAGCCGACGCTGTGCTCAGTGAACAGGCATTGCGGAGAAATGTCACCAATGAGGGCGGCCTTGATGGAACCTACAGACTGCTCAAGAACATCATGGGACTGTGGCTGGTGCAGCAGTGTCGTCGTGCCTTTGCACGGCGCGGGAAGGTCCTGGATTACGCAGAATTGACTCAGCAGGCAGCGGCAGCGGCGCCATTTCGTTCTCTGATCAATCCCGATGCGGAAGCATTTCTGCGTCCGCTGGACATGACCGATGCGATTGCCGCAGAGTGCCGTCGCACCGGTCAGCCTGTGCCGGAAAGCGAAGGGGCATTTATTCGCTGCTGTCTGGAAAGTCTGGCTTTCAAATATCGCATGGTTCTGGGGTGGCTGCAGGAGCTGACAGGTGTTCCCGTGCGCGTGATTCACGTTGTCGGCGGAGGCGGGCGAAATGACCTGCTGAATCAGCTGACTGCTGATGCCTGTGGTGTTCCGGTGCATGCCGGACCTACGGAAGCGACTGCTCTGGGGAATGTTCTGGTCCAGGCCATGGCGACCGGTGATGTCGGTTCCTTGTCGGAAATTCGAGAGATTGTCCGACGATCAGAGACAATCTCTGAAATTGAACCGCAGAATACGGCACAATGGGATGAGCAGTGGGAGCGATTTCAGGGATTGTGCTCGGAATGATCTGTTGCTTCAGCGCTGCTGACCAGGGCCTGATTCTGATCGCAGGCAGCAAGATGTCGCAGGCACTCTGCGGTACGGCAGTGGTTTTTCCTTTTCTGAAACTCAGCAGACAGAACGACAGACATGGGCCTTTTTGATCGACTCAAGCAGGGGCTGCAGAAAACCCGCCAGATTCTGCGTACTGACGTGCGAGACCTGTTTCGAGCCGGAGAGATTCTGGACGAAAAACTGCTGCAGGATTTTGAAGGCCGCCTGATTCGTACGGATATGGGTGTTGCTGCGGCCACTCGAATTGTCGGTCGCCTGCGGGACGAACAGGGAGGCCGCACCGTTGACGTTGACGCTGTCTGGGGCACTGTCCGCGAAGAACTCGTGGAACTGCTCAAGGGGCAGGAAGATGTCCGCTGGGACACCAGTGATCTGCTGTCACCACTGCATCGTGCTGCCAGCGGGCCGACCGTCGTGCTGGTGGCCGGCGTCAATGGAGTCGGCAAGACAACATCCATCGCCAAGATTGCCGGTCTGCTGCAGCGTTCCGGCAAAAAGGTTGTACTTGCTGCGGGGGACACATTTCGTGCTGCAGCAGTGGAGCAACTGACAATGTGGTCGGAGCGGCTTGGCTGTGACATTGTCCGGAAAGAGAGTAATACCGACCCGGCGGCTGTCGCATACGAAGGGGCTCAGGTCGCCGTTGATCGGCAGGCCGACTATCTGATTGTGGACACTGCGGGACGTCTCCAGAACCAGAAAAACCTGATGGATGAGCTCGGCAAGATTCGACGGGTAATCCAGAAGGTCATTCCGGAGGCGCCCCATGAGAGTCTGCTTGTACTCGATGCCACGACCGGGCAGAATGGCCTCTCTCAAGCGCGCAGCTTTTCTGAGGCAGTAGGCTGTACGGGGCTGGTTCTGGCCAAACTGGACGGGACAGCGCGCGGTGGAATTGTTGTTGCGGTTCGACAGCAGATGGGAATTCCTGTCAAATACATTGGTGTGGGTGAGCAGGTCGACGACATTGAGCTGTTTGATCCCGAAGGGTTTGTAGACGCATTGTTCCGGACCTGAGCCGACGTCGGGAAGCAGGCCTGGCCCCACTTTGGCAATTCCTGTACCTCGGCGATCCCCGCTGTTTTCTGCGTAAGGGCGGACTCGTGGATAAAACACTCATTATCTTCATTGTGATGGCCATTGTCTCGAAGATCATTGAGGCGATGAGGAAGTCAAGTGAAGAGCAGCAGGCTCGACAGCGATCGCAGCGCAATGAATCCGGGCGCCCGGGCCGACCGATGCTTCCCGAGCGAGCAACTCGTTCGCAACCGGGCAGACCGCCCGTTGGCGGTTCTCCACTGGATCAGCTTGCCGAGCAGTTACAGCAGGTGCTTCAGGGGGCTGCCGAAGATCGTCGTCCGTCGACTCCGCCCAGCCGTCCTCCAGCGTTACCTGTACCGGCAGCAGCTGCAGCAGTTCCGCGCCCGGCTCCGCAACCGCGACAGACTCAACCGACAACTCAGCCTCAACCGACAACTCAGCCAAAGTCACGGAAGCCATCGACCAGGTCTTCGCAGAGCAGGCGACAGGACAGTGGTCGAGGGCCACAGACACGCGTCCGCGAGACGTCTGCTGCCCGGCGGACAGCCCCGATCACGGGAGCGGAGATACCTGCCGTGGTCAGCAACAGAGGCGTCAGAGCAGCAGATATCCACGGACTGCTGCAGAGTCCGCACGGAATGGCTCAGGCAATGATTCTGCAGGAAGTGCTGCAACGTCCTCGGGTTCTGCGGCGGCCCTTTTCCTGACAGTCCGCCGAGTCTCAATCGCCTCATTCGCTTGACAGTTTCACGTTGGATCAGGAGACTGAGTGTCCGTGTCAGGTTAGCGCACCTACCCGTAATGATGGTGCGGCCGACCTGCGCGTGTCGCGTGAATGATCGGATGATTCCGGCAGCATTGTTCAGGTCAGTATTGTTCAGGTCAGTATTGTTCAGGTCTGCTGCCGCCACACCATTCTTGCGTTGCATGGCATCGCTTTTCCAACACAGCACTGAAGGCAGCAGGGGACAGACATCATGTCAAAAGACCGCAAGATCGATATCGAAGAAGTAAACGGTGTC
>JALQUR010000155.1 GCA_023260695.1 Planctomycetaceae bacterium | reverse complement strand
CTGGCGAGTTTCTTCGGGCCACGTTGTGGGACTGACACCGCCATGTTTCAGCCATCCTGGAAGGGTGTCACGCGTCACGCCCCGTTCCTGCAGAGCGAGGGCCATTATCTGCTGCGCCAGAATATGCAGTGGCTGAGCCGGTGGCTGCACCGGTTCGACGTAACCAATCCGCCACAATTCGATAATCGCGGCGCAGATCAGCATCGTGTCGACTTCGGTGGCCAGAAACAAACAGTTGCGCTGAGTGTTGGACCGTCGGCCCGTGCGTCCCATTCGCTGCAGAAATCCAGCGACCGATCCCGGGGAATCCACCTGAATCACTCGATCCAGGTCGCCCACGTCAATCCCCAGCTCAAGGACACTGGTGGCGACAATGACACAGTCGCTGTCTTCGGCAAACGCGCGTTCTGCCGCACGCCGCTGCTCCTGACTGAGCGAACTGTGGGTCAGAAAGGTGCGGGTGCCGCGGGCCTTCAAGGCAGTACTCAACTGTTCCACCTTGGAGCGGCTGTCGACGAACGTCAGTCGTTTCTGACCACGGTGCAGCCGTGAAATCACCGTCGCAGAGTTCTCCAGCGATTTTGTGTAATCAAGTGTCACATGGGCGGTCCCACCACTGGGGTCCGCTGGCTGATACAAGCCTCGCTCCCCGGTGCAGTTTCCGGCCAGCCATTGCTGCAGCATGTCAGGATTCCCGACCGTTGCTGATAAGCCCACCCGTTGAATCTCACGTCCCGCCAGACGTGTAATGCGGCTGAGCACGGACAGCAGGTGCCAGCCGCGATCATCTCCGGCAAAGGAATGAATCTCGTCGACAATGATCATTCGCACCTGCCCCAGCAGCTGCTGATGGTCAACACGTCCCGACAGCAACATCACCTCCAGTGATTCCGGGGTTGTGAGCAGGCAGTTGGGCGGAGTCTGCAGAATCCTGCGACGGTCAGACTGACCCACGTCCCCATGCCAGACTTCCGTTGTCAGGCCCAACAGTCGACTGTAATGCTGCAGTCGCACGTTCAGGTTGTTCAGCAGTGCTTTCAGCGGGCAGACATACAGCACGCTCAGGTCCGCCCAGTTCTCCGACAGGATGCGCGAAACCGCAGGGAAGAATGCTGCTTCCGTTTTGCCCCCGGCGGTCGGAGCCAGCACGATCATGTGCCTGCCCGACAGGATCTGGGGGATCACCTCGTCCTGAAACGGTCGCAGAGTCTTCCAGCCCAGGCTGTTCACAATGTGATACTGCACAGCCGGATGCAGCGCATCGAACCCACTCACAGGTCCAGCTCAATCGCATCGACGTCGTCAGCACCAGCGGCGACGCGTTCCACCGGCGTCAGCTCCTGATCACTGACCGTCAGCTGATAATCCCGCCGCGGGTCAAACGCTTCAAACAGTTCCACGCGATCCAGCACCTCGGCGACCAGCTTTTTCAGAAAGATTCGCGGTGCCACCCCCACTTTGCCACCAAGAAAGCCAGCGACGGCCTGAGCCAGAGTACGCAGGTAGGCGTCGTCGCAGCACGTCCGTACACGCTCTGCCGCACTGCTGTGGCTGCAGAAAATGTCGCGAATTCGCTGGCCCACCAGAAACAAGCGTTCCAGATCAAAGGCCGCCAGTCGCAGCTGCACCGCACGCGGGTTGTCAAACCGAGCATCGGTCTGAAAATCGACATGCAGTCGTTGCGCCAGTGGCTCCAGCCGACTGGCCCCCTGTGGTCCCTCAAAGAAGGCCGTCGTTCCAGTGATCAGCAGATACAGTCCGGGAAACCGTCCGGCATCAATTTCATCCAGCAGCTGCCGCAACGCATTCAGACTCTTATCCCGCACGTCACTGCGGACCCGCTGAATCGTTTCCACTTCGTCCAGTGTGACAAACAACCCCGACTGACCGGAATCGCGTAACACAGCCAGCACGCCCTGCAGAAAGTTCATGGCTCCAAAATGATCAATGTCACCCTTCACACCGGCAAAACGTTTGGCTGCCGCCGCAACGTTGGGCTGACCGGATAACCAGTTCAGAATCGAATCTGCAGTCGCCAGATCGCCAGCCGCCTGAGCCCTGCGGTAACCGCGTAATGCCATACTGAACATGGGAGCTGTCTGGTTGATGGTGGACAGCCGTCGCTCCATCAGATCATTCGTCGCGTCCAGCAACGCTTGTTCGTTGTTCTGATCGATCTGCCCCTCCGCCAGAACATCTTCCTCCAGCGTGAAGAACCAGCCATCAATCAGGTTGCGAAACCCACCCGCTTCCCCGGTGGCGGTCAACAGCCGCTCGGTCAGCCGGCGATACACGGTTTCCAGTCGATGCAGCGGCGTCTCTGTTTCAGAAACCTGCACTTCGGTAGTCATAAAGCCCAACTGGCGAGCCCGCTCGGCCATCCAGCGTGCGAAGAATGTCTTTCCGCAGCCATATTCCCCACGGACAGCCTTGAACTGACTGGCCCCGGAATGCACCCGACGCAGTTCGTCTTCCAGGTGGGGCTGGAAATGGTCGATCCCGACGGCAAAGGTATCCAGGCGGTTGCCAGGAACTGTTCCCTTACGCAACGCGTCCAGAATCTCATCCCGCCGCTGTACACTAATTTCCGTCATTCCATCGTTCCCACTATCCTGAGCCGCTCGAGTTGATGGCGGCGAATGCCATGCTGGTGTTTCATGTCTGATCTGTCAGCTGAAACAGCCGTTTCAGCAAGGGCAGGTGCAACTGCAGAAACCGACCAGAATCCCGCTGCTCCAGTACACTCGTACTTTCCACATTCAGAATCCGCTGCATCATCGCAATGAATCCGTTGTAGCGTAATTCCGGAATCTGCACGTCTCGACAGATCCCCGCTCGATCCCCGCGGCCACCATTGTGGAACAACACGTCCAGCAGAATTGCCAGCTGTTCGCGATGAGCGTCCCGGACCTGATTTCGCTGCAATTGCTGCTGCAGCATCTCGCTGGCCAGCAACTGCACTGTCAGAGCGTGTCGTGTTCTTGCGACCGGAGCCGGTTTCTGATTCGGCACTGGCGAAGCGGCCGACACCGTTGGCTCAGATTGCGTTGACGGCGAGGCCGCTGAAGCTGCTGAAGATCCCCCGGCCGGAGGCGATGCCGGTGCTGCAAATGGATCCAGCGGAGCCGTCAGAGCGAACGCCATGGCGGCTCGTTCGTCCGCGTCAAGAATCCGCAGCCCGCGTGCCTGGCTGCGGTCATGTTCCACGAATCCCTCCTGCACCAGCTGCTGCAACTGCTGCAGAAGTTCATCCAGATCGACGTCCAGCAATTGCCGCAACTGCGACAATGTTGGAGAGACGTCATGTTCGTCGATCCACTGCTGAAGTGTGCGAAACAGTGGCTGCAGTTCCGGGGTTGGCTGCTGCGGCAGTTCGACAGTGGGCGCGGCAGGCAGCGGAATGGACTTCTGAGCGGGTGCGGGCTCCTCGACGATAATTCGTCGTTCCTCCGTGATGGGGACCGGAAGCTCCGCAGCGCAAGCCGGACATTGGACAGTCATTCCGGACAGCCGTGGGATCACCGACAGCTGCGTACCGCAGTCGCAGGTCACAGGAATCCGAGCAGGGAAGGAAAAGGATGACATACGTGGGAATCAGATAAGGTTGTCGAACAAAACTGAGACCATCATCTGCAGATCAGGCTGGCAGAACAACAAAAAAACGCTCAGGAGGATTTACCCTGCCTGCGACCTGCCGCAGGTGGTTTCCAGTTGGCGATGTCGGCCGTGGTTTTTCCAAGGCTGCGTGCTTCTTCCTGCAGGAATCCTTCGTAGTAGTCCCCCATCTGCAGTCCGTCGAAGTCGGCGTTGGGCTGGTTGTGCCATTGTTTGATCCAGGGCAGCAGTTCCAGCAGTGCTGCCAGTAATGGAATCAGGCGGGGATCGTCGTCGCCGCCG
>JALQUR010000134.1 GCA_023260695.1 Planctomycetaceae bacterium | reverse complement strand
TCACTGAAATTTCAGCCAGTGGCCGACCAGTTCGGCAGCACGACAATCACGGTGACAGTGGAAGACGGCGGGCTTGATGGAAATCTCAGTACCACAGCAGACAACGCCACCTTCAGCAGAACCTTCAATGTTACTGTAACCCCCGTCAACGACCCGCCCACGATTGATCCCCTTGATGATCTTCTGCTGCAGGATACTGTGGCGGAGCACTCCGTTTCGCTGACAGGAATTTCTCCGGGACGCTTCGAGACCGAGGGGTTCGTGGTGACAGCAGCGATCTCAGATTCTGACGTTGCCGATGTCGTGGCTGCACCGCCGCTTCCCCCTGTGCAGAATGGGCTTGTGCTGCAACTACCGCTGGGAAGCGATCCTGCCGTCGATGTCAGTGGTCATGGCGAACGCGGCACAATCTCCGGAACACAGCCAGCATTGGATCGTTTCCAGCGGCCGCAGTCGGCGACTTCCTTCTCGGATTCAACAGTCAGCTTTCCGAGTCCTGTGAGCAGCTTTGATCGGATTACGATGACGGCATGGTTCAGGATCACAAATTCAAGTGGTTCACGAGCCATCATTTCGCTGCCTCGATCTGCGAGTGGCACTGGTGCGATGCTGTACCAGAAGGATGGTCGTATCAAGTCAATCGTATTTGGGTACGCGGGAGGTAGCCCTGCTCGCAGCGACAACGATGGCGGAACTGTCGCCGATGGTCAGTGGCATTTTGCAGCGTTGACAAATGGCGATGGTATACACCGACTTTACCTTGATGGCGAACTCGTTGGCGAAGCCACGCATGGGATTTCCCAGACAGGATGGCACACGCTGTTCATCGGGAACTCCCCGGATCCTGCGGGGCCGTTTACCGGGGATCTGTCCGATGTGCTGATCTACGAGCGAGCACTTTCGGTGACAGAGTTGGATGCTCTGTATGCAGACGCCCAGCAACTGCCGTCATCCGGGCAACTGATCATCAATCCTCAACCGGGAATATTGCAGGAAGCCACGGTGACGGTCACTGTGATGGATGCAGGAGCTGACAGGGACTTCAGTACTCCTGCTGACAACGCCACATTCAGCAGAGAATTCACTCTCACTGTGGACTCTGTCAATGATCCGCCAACCCTTGATGCAATCGCTGATCTGACGATTGATGAGAATGCCAGTCAGCAAACGGTCAACCTGACGGGCATCACCGCCGGAGGATCGGAATCTCAACCGCTGCGGGTGACGGCGGTAAGCGCAGATAGCGGGTTGATCCCAGCCCCGACGGTCACCTACACGTCCGCGGAAGCGACTGGTTCACTGAAATTCCAGCCAGTGGCCAACCAGACCGGCAGCACGACAATCACGGTGACAGTGGAAGATGGCGGATTGGACAACGACTTCAGTACCACCGCAGACAATGCCACGACTCAGCGGCAGTTCACCGTAACAGTTACAGCGAAACTGGTGCCGGAGATCATTACACCAGGTGAATTCACGAATCAGCTGCGTCCGCGAATCTCATGGACCGCAGTGACCGGTGCGGTTTCGTATCAGGTCTGGATCGGGAACAGCAGTACAGGTGTCAACCCGTTCGTCCGAGGTGATTCTGAAACGACGTTCTTTGATGTCCCGGTCGATCTGGGCATCGGGAAGATGGACCTTTGGGTGCGTGGAGTCTACGCAGATGGCACATTCATGCCGTGGACCGACATGCATCGCTTCAATGTCGTCACACGGCCCACGTTTGAGCAGATGCCGACACGACGGGAAACGGCTCGCCCGACTCTCTCGTGGGCCACGTTGCCGGGTGCAATCTCATACGATCTCTGGATCAACAATATCTCCACCGGGGAATCTCAGGTCATTCGT
>JALQUR010000468.1 GCA_023260695.1 Planctomycetaceae bacterium | reverse complement strand
GGTGAGCATATAGAAGTGGCCGATGGTGTGCGAATTCGTGGGGTGCGTGAGTGAACGCACGACCGACCAGTCCTTGCTGCGTTGAGCCAGCTGGGGCAGATGTTCGCAGATCTCCACACCCGGACTGGCGGTGGCAATCGGCTGAAACTCCCCGCGGATCTCCGCAGGTGCCTCCGGCTTCAGGTCAAAGCTTTCGTGCTGCGATAACCCGCCGGACAGAAAAATATAAATGCAGCTGCGTGCCACGGGTGCCGCTGCAGCAGATGCAGCTCGGAGCGGCTGCAGATGATTGCTGCCCAGCCCCAGCAGCCCGATCGATCCCGCCTGCACGGCTGTGCGGCGACCAACCCGGGGGTGAATCCAGTTCGTTTCGGTTTTCGGGGTCATGTGCGGACCTCGTCCAGGGCGGAAACGGCTTGGTAATGACGCTATAGTCTATCAAATCGGCCGGGGCACATTCGAGACTGTTCCGGAGTTTGTTGCAGATGCCGGATTTCCTTTGTTCACAGCCCATGCGGTTCCGCTGACATGACCACCTGCACCATCGAAGACTGCAGCATCCTTGTGCGGGAACTGCCACCGGACCGAATGTCCTTCTCCATCGGCGCCGCAGGCGTAAGAAGACGCCCCCGAGCTGTCTGGGTGGTTCGCCTGGCACTCCGCGGCCCGCACGGCAAACGCACGTGGGGGGCTGCAGCCGATCGCCCCAGCTTCGGCTGGCTCGATAAACGCTCCAGCTACGGCCCGGAAGAAAAACTGGCCCGCCTGCAGCAGCTGGTGCTTGCCGCCAGAGACATCTGCCTGGCCCAGGCCCATTTCACTGACCCATACGAATTCACGGAACAATGCGGCCACCTGATCCACGCACGCGGTCAGGCACTGCAGCATGAACCACTCTCCTCAAGCTTTGCGGCCGCACTGTTCGAACGCGCCATCATCGATGCGGTCTGCCGCCTGCAGAATGTCTCCCTGCATACCGCACTCCGCCAGCATCAACTCGGCTTTGAACCGTCCCGCCTGCACCCGGAACTTGCAGGAATCAACACCGCGAGGCTCTTCCCCGCACAGCCACGCACGCAGTTTCATATCCGCCATACTGTCGGCCTCTCCGACCCACTCGTCGCTGCCGACCTGAACAGCGACAACCGCAGCAACGACGGAGAACCGGTCACGCTGGAAGACTACATCCGCCGCGACGGTCTGCGATTCTTCAAAGTCAAAATCAGCGGCAATCCCGATGCCGATCTGAATCGCCTCACCCGGCTCTGGAATCTGCTCGCACTTATTCCCGATCCCGTCATCACACTCGACGGTAACGAAAGCTACACCGATCTGGCAGCGTTCAGTGACTTTGTGCAGCTGTTCGCCGCACGCCTGCAGGGCCTGTTTCAGCACACAGCATTCATCGAACAGCCACTGCCACGCACACTTACCTTCAATCCCGACACCGCCGCAGTCGTCAAACAAATCGCCCGGCAGAAACCACTGCTGATCGATGAAGCTGATCAGGAACCGCACTCCTTCCGACAGGCCCTGCAACTGGGCTACGCCGGCGTCTCACACAAGAACTGCAAGGGACTGTTCAAATCGCTCGCCAATTACTGCCTGATAAAACATCTGCAGAACACAAAGCAGCAGCCCGTCTTCCAGTCCGGTGAAGATCTTTCCAACATGCCGCTGGTGGCCCTGCATCAGGACTTCGCTGCCCTCGGCTGCACCGACATCACACATTGTGAACGCAACGGACACCACTACACCTGCGGACTTTCCCATCTGTCCACAACAGAAAAACAACAGACCCGCCAGCATCACCCGGATCTGTACACCGAGCGCGCTGATGAACTCTTCCTGAACATCCGCAATGGACAGATCAACTGCAAGTCCCTGCAGACCCCCGGACTCGGCCTGGCCTTCGCCCCCGACTGGAATGCCATGACACCCATCTCCGACTGGGAAGCAACCTGGTAACCGCCGTTCGCCACTGCCGCCCCACCGGCATCCCCAGCGCAGACCGGACCAGGCGTCAGCTCAGATCCGCCAAATCGTCCCAGTTGCGTGTGCCGGGTTCGTTACGAAGCTGCCCTGCAGGATCTGCGTCACTTCGCTCCTGGATTCGGACTGCAACAAGGCACTGCATCCGCTGCCGCAGGACATGCTCCCACATGCCCTCATCCATCACTTCTTCGCGGTCCTCCATCCCCTGTCAATTCGCCCAGCCAGGCGAATTGGGCGGCGCCGCCGCCGGATGCAGGAGGAACGCCTGCACCTACACGCGTTCGAGCGCCCCGGTGTAACCAGCGAACGTATCCGTCTCTACGCCCAGTCGCTGCAGAATCGTCACGAACAGATGCGCCAACGGTAACTCCTCTGCCTCCATCTTGCCCTGCCAGCCTGCGTCAGTCACGATCCCGGCCCCGGCCTGGTTGTCCTCATTGCCGCTGCCAAACTTCAGATACCGACCGTTGTCAAAACCCAGATTCCTGCCACCCGCTGAAATGATCGGATAGTTGCGGGAAAGATGAAAACTGCTCGACGCCGAACCATGCATCGCGAACGTGTTGTCCAGCATGCTGCCGTTCCCGTTCGGTTCCGGCGTGTCCTTCAGTTTCTGCACAAACCGACCAAACTCCTGCGCCTGATAGCGGTTGTACGTCCCCAGGTTCTGCCAGCCACCCGGTGATTTGACATCGTGAGTCAATCCGTGCGCACCCCCGAGCCCAACGGCTTTCGACAGCAGATCGTGCGGACCCTCACCGTTCTCTCGCCCCAGCTGGAACGTGGCCACCCGAGTGGAATCGCTGCTGAAGGCCAGATAAATCAGCTCGTACATCGTCTCAAAATACAGTTTCGCTTCCTGAGGATCTGCGTCCAGCGTCAGATTGCTGCTGTCCACTTCCGGTACCGGCGTTTCAATCCACTGCTGCGCCTTCGCCAGTTTCACCTCCGTATCACGCACCGCATCCAGATACTGCTGCAATGTCCTGCGGTCATGCTGCGACAGCGTGCGGTCCAGCGCTCGCGTACTGGAGATCAGAAAATCGAGCGCACTCTTGCTCCGCGCCAGTTCTGCCGCAGCCTGCTGACTGCTGGTCACAAACAACATGTCAAAAATCTGCTTCGGTCGGTTCATCGCCGGGATCGGACGACCCTCACGATTGAACGACTGCGTCTGCGCACCACGCGGTCCGCCAATTCCCCCATTCGTCGACATCACCAGGGAGGCATGTCGAGTGAACTCGCCGGCGTAAGCTGCGAGCACCTGATCCACGGAAATCGAATTCTGATACGGACCGTGCCCCTTCGTATCAGCACCCGTCAGATACTGATCTGCATTCGAATGACCGTGTACGCGACGAACAGCCGGGTGCGATAACCCGGAATAAATCGTGATGTCCGACCGCAGCGGTTCCAGAACATCCAGCACCTTCGTGAGCGTGAAATCCCGCTCACCGCCCCGAGGAAACCAGCTCCAGTCTTCCCACGCCGGGTCATCCCTGAGCGGCAGACCGACGCCGTCCGGATGATACACACTCAGAAAACGCCTCGGCGTTTCCTGCGCAGCCGCCGTGTTGTCGGCAAACGTCTCGAACTGAGGTAACGCCAGAGCAATCCCGGTGCCCTGAAGCAAACGCCGCCGATCGATGGCAAAGGAGTTCATTGTCATGGTCACACACTTCCCGTTCGTCTGATGCCTCAGTTTGTATGAAACAACTCGCTGCTCACCACCACGTGAATCAGATCCCGCAACCCGTCACCACGGCGACGCAACTGACCGGTCATCTGCTCCAGTTGAGCATGATCGCCGAAAGTCAGCGCTCGGCCGAGCGCGTAGACGGTGAGCTTATGGACCATCGCGCGAGCAAACTGGTCCTGCCGCTCTGTCAATAAATATCGTTTCAGACCGTCCATCCCCGCCAGCTTTTGTCCGTCAAACAGCTCCGC
>JALQUR010000424.1 GCA_023260695.1 Planctomycetaceae bacterium | reverse complement strand
ATCGGCTCTGCGTACAACTGCTGCTTTGTCAGTGCTGTCCAGAGCCTCGTCCAGTGCATGGCTGCGTCTGACTGATTCTGGAGAATTTGATGAATGAGTTCCAGCGCTCGTGCATCGAGAGTCCTGTCGGAGTACAGCTCTGACAGAATCTGCCTGAGGATTGCAGCACATTCAGTGGGCTCAGCATTGTCGGCAGATTCAGATGTTTCCAGCAAGCGAGCCTGCAGATCTCTGTTTCGTTGCAGGCACTGCTCGCGAGGCAGTATTCGGAGGATGGTTTCTTCCAGCCCCTCTGTAATCCCGGCAATCACCAGCTTTGGGATTTGCTCGAACACCTGAGCACTGTTGCGCACTGTCGACAGTCGTGATGCTTTTGTGCTCTGGCTCCGGCAGAAGTTGTGATCATGAACAGTTGCATGGGCGGTCTGCTTGTGCAATTTGCAGGCTGCGTCGATTCCTTCACGACCGGTCAGACGTGAGGGTGCCAAAATCGTGGATGATCAGCAGCAATATCAACCCCGAGGGTCGATACGATTTCGTTGTGTTGGAAGAAAACAAATTGCGCGATAACGAAAGCTCTGCAGCATCAACTACACTGTTGACTCGGGTGATCCAGCGACGCGCAACTCTTCAGCGATGATCTGACATGACGAATTCCGGTAATTCACGACGCCGTTTCATTCAGCATTCCGTTGGCGGACTGGTTGTCTCAGCGTCATTGGCTTCACCAGAGACAGCTGCTGTCAGTGCCGATGGGGCAGTTCGAATTGCAAATCCGGTCAGTGGAGACGTGTTGCGTACCGCTGGTCGACTGTCCGCAGACGGCATGCATCTGTTTGAACAGGAGCGCCCGATTCCAGTTGCAGGCAAAGCCGATGTTCTGGTGTGCGGGGCAGGACCGGCCGGGGTTGCTGCGGCGCTGGCTGCCGCGCGCACTGGCGTTTCTGTTCAGCTGATTGAAGTTGCCGGCTGCCTTGGTGGAGTCTGGACGGCCGGTCTGTTGACGAAGATCCTGGACTCTGAGAACAAGTCCGGGATCATGGTCGAGTTGCTCCGGGAGTTCAGCAATCGTGGCAGTGAGGTTGCTCGCCAGACACGCGGAACCGTTTACGACCCGGAGATTGCGAAGCTTGTTCTGGAAGAACTGTGCGTCAAGGCGGGTGTCCGGATTCGGCTGCACACACGACTTGTCGGTGCGGTCACTGACGAGCGTAATCGTGTCGTCGCGGTGCTGACCGAATCCAGAAATGGCCGTGAGGCGTGGCAGGCTGAACGCTTTGTGGATTGCAGTGGCGACGGTGATCTGGCTGCCCACGCAGGTTGTCGATTCGACGTTGGAGTTGGGGCTGAGTGTACCTGCCAGCCCATGTCGATGCTCGCTTTGCTCACCGGCGTGGATCCACAGGAAATCGGACCGTACATCCGGGAATCCGGATCGGCAGCAAAATCTCGTCTGCTCGGGCTGATGGAGGAACACGGGATCGCACCGTCCTACCGTGCTCCGACCTTAAGACATCTGCACAGTGGGATCTATTCCCTGATGACAAACCACGAGTATGGAGTGTCTGCCTTTGATGCCGACGCAATTACTGCGGCGACACTTCGGGCGCGGCGAGAGATTCATGAGATTGTTGATGGTCTGCGCAAGGTTGGCGGGCCGTGGCAGAATCTTTCAGTGGTCGCCACTGCTGAACAGATTGGAGTTCGCGAGGGCCGCAGAATTCGCGGGCGTTACGCAATCACAGCAGAAGACCTTGCCACGGGGCTCAGGCACGAACAGGCCGTCTGCACAGCCCGGTTTCCAATTGACGTGCATGCTCTGGCGGCTGATGGCAATAAGGAGGTGGACAGAAATTTCAGGGAAAATGGTTCAAAGCCGTACAACATCCCTTACCCCGCACTTGTGGCAGCTGACGTGGATGGTCTGTTGATGGCAGGCCGCTGCATCAGCGGTGACTTCATCGCGCATTCCAGCTATCGAGTTACCGGCAATTCCGTACCGATGGGCGAAGCTGCGGGGCGAGCCGCGGCCGTTTCGGTGCAACAGAACGTGATGCCACACGAACTGGACTGGAATGCCGTCAAATCCCAGTAGCCGAGGGGCACTGCTGCGTGGAAGCTTGTCACTGATTCCAGCGTCTGGACAGCCTTCGCCTGATCTGCTTCGATATCACTGGAAAAACGTCGTTGGCCAGCTTTCTGGTTGTCGCCAGATGGCAGATTGTTCAGGCGTTATTCAGCGTTGGCGTCGAGTTGACCAGATTCTCTTCGTCCTGCTGTCCCCGACTGTTCAAAGGGTTCTCAATTATGCAGCGTTCTCATTCCGGTCTGCCGGTTCTGTTCGCACTGCTCACGTTTGCAGGCGGCGTGGTTGCGGCAGCAGAAGAGTTTGATATTGATTCGCTGCAGGCATCGATACTGCAGACCATCGAGCGTGTGCATCCGGCTGTTGTCAGCATCACCGGTGGCGGCACGGAGTTCAGTGGCGTCATCGTCAGTTCCGACGGGCATGTTCTGTCGGCAGGACACGCAGTCACTCCGGGCGCGACTTATCGCATCAGTCTGCCGGATGGGCGTCGATTTCGCGGAGTGGGCAAGGGCAGTAATCCACGCAGCGACGCCGCGTTGATACGTATTACCGAGCCGGGGGATGATCTGCCATTTGCTCCGATGGGTGATTCTTCGTCGCTCGTTTCGAACCAGCCCTGTCTGGGGCTGAGTTTCCCGGGTGGTCAGCGTGCTGGACGCGAACCAGTTGTGCGATTCGGTCGGGTTGTTCGATCCAGCCGTGGCCGCGGCATGCTGCAGTCAACTGCACTGATGGAGCCCGGGGATTCCGGTGGTCCATTGTTCGACCTGAACGGATATGTCATCGGGATTCACTCGCGAATTGGCACCGACATGGAACGGAATTATGAGGTGCCTGTCGACACATTCCGCCGTTTCTGGAATGAACTGAATCGGGAGCAGACATTTACTGAGGCAGGGATTCCCACCCCCAGACTTGGTGTTCAGATTGCCCGTGGACGTCCCGGTGCAAATGTCGACGAGGGCCCGGGACTGAAGGTCATTGCGGTTGTTGACGACAGTCTTGCGGCCAGGGGCGGGGTGCAGGTTGATGATGTGATCCTGAGTATTTGTGAGACGGACCTGAAGACTCTTGCGGATCTGAGTGCCGTGCTGATTGCTGCTCGTGATGAAGGGGCGGAAACAATTCAGGCAACGCTGCAGCGGGGTGAAGAGACGCTGGAAATTGAGATGGAATTTGATGTTGAACGCGAAGCTGCTCCGGAAGTTGCACTCCCCGAAGTAGATCACCCGCAGGTTGCAGCTCAGGGTTTTCGAGAGTTGAGTCTTCTGGCTCGCGAACTTGCAGATCTGGAAGATCGGCTGGACGACGCATGCGTTGCGATTCGGAGCACAGTGGGGGATAAACAGCTCAGCTGCGTCGGGACGAAAGTGCAGGGCACAGCGTGGATCATCAGCAAGAGTTCACTGGTTGGCAGCGACCCCTCGATCAGTTCTGCCAGCGAAAATGCTGAATTGAGCGTTGTGCGACGAGATCCGGAGAACGACCTTGCGCTGCTGCAGGCTGCTGAAGTTCATGCGGCCGGAGTCGTTCTTGATGACCCTGCCGCCGAACTCAAGCCCGGGCTGTTTGTTCTGACGCCTGCACATGATGGCGACGGACTGGTCAGTGTGATCGGAAGCCCGGCGTTCGTCTCCGCAAAGTTTCGCAGCCGCGGCTATCTGGGTGTGATGCCATCGACCTATGAAGACGACAAAGGGGCGATCATCAACGAAGTTGCTGAAGATGGTGCTGCGATTAAGGCCGGTGTGCTGGCGGGGGATATCATCATCAAGCTGAACGACACGGTCATTCGAACGCATAGCGACATGCGAAACTTTCTGCTTCAGGCAGATCCCGACGCGGTGATTACAGCGACACTGCTGCGTGATCAGCAGGAACTCACCAAATCCATCAGGCTCGGCGCCGTACCGCAGAGTTCAGAGCACGCTGCTGATCAGATGGCTGCGAGCGTGCGCCGAGACGGGTTTCGCGAAGTGGTTTGTCATGATGCCGATCTGAAGCCAGAGAACTGTGGTGGACCGGTCTTCAATCTGCAGGGAGAATTTGCGGGGCTGAATATTGCCCGGAACAGCCGTGTTCGCAGCTATACACTCCCCGTGCCCTTACTGAGAACATTTCTGGCAGAGACGGCATCGCACGTGGATGCAGAGTAAGCCTTTTGGGCGTGGAGATTCCACTGGGGGCGCCACGGGGCCACCCACTTGCACCGTGACTCGCAACGGCGTGACTCGCAACGGGGCCATCCATTTGCACCGAGGCCATCCATTCGCAACGAGCCCATCCATTCGCAACGGGGCCATCCACTCGTAACGGGGCCATCCACTCGCAACGGTGCCATCCACTCGCAACGGTGCCATCCACTCGCAACGGTGCCATCCACTCGCAACGGTGCCATCCACTCGTAACGGTGCCATCCACTAAGAAATGCAGCAAAGGTAGGTCCAGCGTCACTCGGAT
>JALQUR010000283.1 GCA_023260695.1 Planctomycetaceae bacterium | reverse complement strand
TTGTGTGCGCCGGTGTGGTTCAAGTCTTCACGTTTGACGAAGATGCGTGCGCCACCCAGCTGCTCGCTCAGGCGACGGGCATAAAAGATGGGGCTGGGACGACCGACGTAGTCAGCAAACAGAGCGTTCAGTTCCTCCTGGAACTCAGGCATCTGGCGGATTTCTTCGTAGGCCTGGTTTATCTCATCCATTACCTGCTTGAGTTCAGGCGGAATCAGCTGGCCACCGTATTCACCAAAAAATCCATCGGCATTCGTGTCACGAAAGATGGGGATGCCTCCGGGAAGCGTTGCGATTCCGCGAGACTGCTGAGCGGGAGCGATCCCGGAAATCAGCCCATAGGATTCCGGTGCATCGATTTCCTGTCCAGCAATGAAATCCGCATCAAATCTGGCTGAAAGCAGGATGTCGTCTCCGCCGCCGCTTTCGCGAATGCCATTGGCACCGGCATGAATCAGACTGTCACGATTCGTGTGCTCAATGGCAAATAAGTCCACGACCGGCGTATTCATGATTTCCGGGGGGAAGTGACCACCGAGCCCAACTGGTGCAACAAACCCGGGCCCCAGCAGAGTCGGGTCTGCTGCGTTGGGGTTGGATTCGACTTCCCGTTGCGTAATCGTCGACTGACTGAGAAAACGCACCGTCCGGGACGTCAACGGGGCGAGTGTGCCGCCGGACTGAGGCTGATTGTCCGGATCGCCATTGGAGAAGAATGCTGCAGTTCTGGCCTTGGCAACTGCACCATCAACCATGAAGCTGAGCACTTCGTCATTCGGGGCGATCACACCGTCTTCGATCTGTACTCCAAGGATTCTGCCCCCGCGATCACAGACGGCGATGATGGCGTCTTCAGAGTCCGTTGCAGCTGATGCTCGCTGCAGCAGAATGCTCACTTCCTCAGCACTCAGTTGCCCGTCTGCAGCTGCCATCAGATCTCCAGTCTGCAGCTGTTCACCCGTCTGTTCTGAGTATCCCAGCCCAGCGATGATTGAATTCTGAGTACTGATGCTGAAGGCGGTTGCGGACGCGGCGCTCAGATAATCGGGAGCCATGATACTGTCGGAACCCGCTGAATGTACAAAGCCGAGTGCATGTCCGACTTCGTGACTCATGGCGGTAAAGAAGTCATAACCGCTCTCTGCAGTGACGCCACCAACATTCCATTGTTCCGCAGCATCCAGCCAGGCGAATCCGGTCACTGCTGAAGAGGCATCTGTGGCTGCGTCAGCACGCAGTGTCCCGCCGCCGATTCCCAGCTTGCCACCAGAGACGGACAAGCCGCCAAAAGCGGCCATATCTCCAACTCCGATATTCAGAATGGCCGAGTCCGGGGCGGATGTGTTGTGAATGAACTGAACGGTTCCGGCGCTGTTGCGGGACCATGCCGCCAGCACCTGATCGGTGGCCTGAATCTGCTCAGAACTGATCTGGTTGGTATATTCGCCGACGTCCCGATAGTCGTAGAGAATCTCTGTTACCGGCGACGGGGAAGAGTCGAGAAACGTTGAGCCGGAGTGGGATTCATTCGGGTACGGACCGGCAGCAAATCCCCCCAGATAGACTCGCGGCTCGAGTGGTTCCGCATGCGGTTGCAGCCGTGGGCAGGCCGCGGTGCTGCCGAATCTTCTTAACAGCTTCGTTATGAGCGAGGGGGTAGGCACTTTTTTGCTGAACTTTCTACGTACAGTCCCCCCGGATCCGTTAATTTGGATGATCGGAATCCTTGCAGCATTTCCTTGAGTCAAAGTGGAAAAATGGCAAAGATGGCTCAAGTTTTCAGCGGTTCAGATGATGACAGTAAAATATGACAATATGACAGTGGCGCAGTGATGGTGTTTGCAGATCTTTCAAAGCACTTCCGTCAGGAGTTCTGATGGGAAAGTTAAAGAATCCACCGGCGGACCTGTCAGAGTTTTCATCCGAATTGCAGGATGGTGATCGGGTCCTGACCAACGACGAACTGTCGGTGCTTTCGTTGTTCGCTAACCTTGATGTTCGCATTGGAGCGGACAGTAATCCGGGTTCTGCCGTACTTCGCAAGTGTCGACCGGGGCGTGTGTTGTGTGAGCAGGCGGATGCCGGCGCCAGTGCCTTCTATATTCTGACGGCGGCAGACGTTCGGTTGCTGCTGCAAATGCAGGAACTCCTGCTGGAGGAGCAGCAGTACGCAGAGGAAACTGCGGCGATTGATGCTGCAGTGGCAGACGATCTTCGTCGGCGGAAGGCAGCGCTGACAGATGAGGCGTCGGAGACAGCCCGCGCGCTGCTTGCGGAAGCAGTGTCCGAGTCGGACGAAGAATTCTCCCAGCCTCAGGTTGCAGAGGCACGGCTGCTGACTCCGATACAGGTTGCGCGGCGCAAGCCGGGCTTCTGGAAGAAATTCCTGGCGCCACTGCTGAAGCGGGGAACGGAACGACGCTCTCGGTCCTTCATACCTCTGGACGGGCCTTCCGGCGTTTCCGAAGTGCGTCGAGTTGCTCCTTTGCATGAGGGCGACGTCTTTGGCGAGATGAGTTGTCTGCGTCGTGTACCAAGATCAGCAACCGTAGTGACTACGGAAGAGTGCTACATTCTTGAGATGCTGCTGGTAATT
>JALQUR010000272.1 GCA_023260695.1 Planctomycetaceae bacterium | reverse complement strand
CAGCCGACGTCTGCGCACACTTCGAATCAGCACGCCCCGGGATGTTCCGATGAGAAAGCTGAGAAAGAAAATCGCTCCACACACCAGCACAATGATCGGCCCGGAGGGCAGGCCAGGCGCAAGAGCACTGATCAATGCTCCGCCGAATCCCGACACTCCTCCGATCACCGCAGCAATCACCAGCATCCGGGGCAGGTTTTCCGTCCAGAACCGTGCTGCAGCCGGCGGAATTATCAGCAGTGCAATCATGAGTATCAGTCCCACCGCCCGCAGCCCGACCATCGTGATCAGCACCACGCAGGCCATCAGCAGCAGGTCCAGCAGAAACGTTGAATAGCCCCTGCAGCTGGCAAATTCCTCATCAAAACAAAGCAGTGTCAGCGGTTTTCTGGCCGAAATCAGCACAACGACGGTGAGCAGTCCGGTGAACGCGATGACCTTCGCATCGCCGGATGTCATCGCTGCCGTCTGACCATAAATGAACGAATCAAGGCCCGCTGCATGACCTGTCGGTGTCTGCTGAATCACCGTCAGGATGGAAACACCCGCACCAAAAAAAACACTCAATACAATTCCGAGGGCAGCATCTTCCCTGAGCCGCGGCAGCCGCCTGATATACAGTATGGTCGCCGCACCAAAGAGCCCGCTCACAGCCGCACCTGACAACAACACCGACAGCGACTTCGGATCCAGCCCAAATCCCGGCGCCAGCAGAAATGCCAGACCGACACCCGGTAACGCTGCATGACTCAGTGCGTCCCCCGTCAATGCTCGTCGACGCAGCAGCGTAAAACTGCCTGTGACCCCTGCAGCCAGTCCCAGCAGGGTGGCACCAGAAAGCACTACACGCGTGTTGTAGTCCTGCAGCAGCAACACCCGGAACCTGCCCGCGAATTCTGCTTCCCGCACCTCCGGCTCGTCGGCCATTGCACGCGCTGCAGGCAATACCAGCAGCAGCGGTAGTAACAGCGGCAGCAGCAGCCGACCGCAGAGCCTTCGGGAACCTGCATCCGGAATCACAGGCTCTTCTCCTGACGCCGCATCGCTTCTGTCGCCTCCTCCAGCAGGGTCAGACGTCCGCCATAAGTCCGCTCCAGGTTCTCGCGCGTAAACACGCGGCTGGCAGGGCCGCTGGCAACCACCCGCATGTTCAGCATCAGCACCGAGTCAAAGTAATCCGTTACCGTATGCAGATCATGATGAATCACGATGGCCGTCCGACCGGATGCTCGCATCTCTCGCAGAATCTCAACAATCGTCTGCTCCGTCGCCGCATCAACGGCCGCAAACGGCTCGTCCATCAGATACAGGTCCGCTTCCTGGACCAGCGCGCGAGCAAGAAATGTTCGCTGCTGCTGTCCACCGGATAACTGACTGATCTGACGATCCGAATACTCCCCCATCCCCACCCGCTCAAGGGCGCGCTGAGCTGCCTCGCGGTGCCGCTTCAGTACTGGTCGCAACCAGCCAATGCGACCAAACAATCCCATTGTCACGACATCCAGAACACTCACCGGAAAATCCCAGTCCACGGTTTCGCGCTGCGGGACATAACCAACACGACGGCGATTCTCTCGCCATGGACGACCGAAGATCTCTATGCGACCGGATACTCGCGGAATCAGATCCATCACCGATTTCAATAACGTACTCTTGCCTGCCCCGTTCGGTCCGACAATCCCCACAAGCTCTCCTGGCTGGACGTCAAACTCCACATCCCAGATCACAGGCTTGCGATGCCATGCAACAGTCAGGTCCTGAATCGACAGTGGCAATGCCGTGTTACTCATGGTCACCCTCTTCCACCTGCAGCTGTCCGGTATGCCCTGTGGCAGAAACATCACCACCGAGTGCACGTACCGTTGTCGTCAGATTGTGGTCCAGCATGCCTCGGTATGTTCCGGTCACTGTCCCTGCCGGACCCATCGCATCAGAAAACAACTCCCCACCAATGCGGACCGTCGCCCCCCGAGCTGCAGCCCCTTCAATCAGAGCCTCGATACTGCGACGCGGAACACTGGACTCCACAAAGACCGCTGAAATTCCGCGTTCCACAAGCAGGTCAACGAGCTCGTTCATCCGGTGCAGTCCTGCTTCAGAATCTGTTGAGATTCCCTGGATACCCAGCACCTCAAGCCCGTATGCCCGTCCGAAATATCGAAACGCATCGTGAGATGTAATCAGTACCCGACGGTCTTCAGGAATTGTCGCCACACTGTCCAGTCCATATTCATGCAATGCTCGCAGGCTCTTCTCCAGCTTTTCCCGACGCTCAGCAATCCGCACAACAGCCTCAGGAAGCAGCTGCCCCAGAGCACGCTCAAGCTCCGGCAGGCACGATGCCCAGAGAGAAATATCCATCCACAAATGCGGATCCGGTACACCAGCCGAACCCTCTTCCACAAGCAGCTGCTCCGCCGGCACAGACTCCGATACATAAAACACCGTTCGGCTCTGTTCGAGGCGTTCGAAGGTATCCTGCAGACGCCCTTCCAGATGCAGTCCCACGACAACAATCAGATCCGCAGACATCAGCCTTCTGACGTCGTCCCTGGTCGCCTGATACAGATGTGGATCAACGCCACTTCCCATCAACTGCACAACCTCAGCTTCATCCGCCACCAGCTCCCGCACCAGATCTGCAACCATTCCGACCGTTGCCACAATCTTTGGCCGTGGCCACTGCGCAGTGGATTCATCCCATGCTTCACAACCGGCCATCAGCAGTGACACGATCACGACTGCAAAACGTTTTCCCCGGGCTGTGTGCGACATCTGCAGTTTCCAATTTACCTCGGGAGCACAAACGCTGCTGACGTCGACACCTTCACAACGAGACGCTCGGCCAATCAACGTCAGACATGAAATGTAGCGCAGGCTACATTATAACAGGAGCGACCGTCCAGAAGAATCCAGACACACTGGAGTTTTCTCCGCCGCGATGTTCCTCACCGCCGGTTCAACTGCCGCTCCGCCTGTCGCAATCAGGACTCCGCAACGAAAAGAGGCCCTCGACTGAGGGCCTCTGATGAACAATGCGGAGCCGCATCTGTGTCGCGGATTCTGCAATCTGCTCAGGACAGTCGACGTTCCCGGATCCAGTCGGTGTGGAACTTCTCACCACGTGGGCGATCCGTCCGTTCATAGGTGTGAGCACCGAAGTAGTCACGCTGAGCCTGCAGGAGGTTTGCCGGCAGCCGCCCGCGACGGTAGCCGTCGAAGTAGGTCAGAGCGGCAGAGAAACCAGGCACCGGCAGCCCCAGCTGAATCGCGGTGGAAACAACCCGTCGCCATGCCGGCTGTGCCTTCTCAACTGCATCGCGGAAGAAATCATCAAGCAGCAGGTTTTCCAGCTCCGGATTCTTGTCAAATGCGCTCTTGATGTCTTCCAGAAAGCGTGAACGGATAATACAGCCCCCGCGCCAGAGCAGCGCGATCGGACCATTTTCAAGCTTCCAGCCGAATTCCTTCGCTGCGGCGTCCAGCTGCACATAACCCTGAGCATAGCTGCAGAGCTTGGAGGCATACAGAGCCTGTCGCACGTCGTCGATGAACTGAGCGCGGTCACCGCTGAACTGAGTGTCCGGACCAGACAGTACTGCTTCAGCACGAACTCGAGCGTCCTTCTGAGCTGAGAGGCAGCGAGCGAACACAGCTTCTGTGATCAAAGTGGTTGGTACGCCAAGATCCAGAGCATGCTGGCTCATCCACTTGCCGGTGCCCTTTTGTCCGGCAGTATCAAGAATCACATCCACCAGATCCTGATCTGTTTCCGGATCCTTCACAGTGAAGATGTCTCGAGTGATCTCAATCAGGTAACTCTCGAGTTCGCCTTCGTTCCAGTCGCGGAAGACTTCGTACAGCTCCTGATTCGTGAGTCCCACACCATATTTCAGGATGTAGTAGGCTTCGCAGATCAGCTGCATGTCGCCGTACTCAATCCCGTTGTGCACCATTTTCACATAATGACCTGCACCGGCTTCACCCACCCATTCGCAGCAGGGGATGTCTGCATTCGGGCCAACCTTGGCACTGATCTTCTGGAAAACGTCCTTCACGTATGGCCACGCTTCCGGATGACCGCCGGGCATGATGCTGGGGCCCTTCAGCGCCCCCTCCTCGCCGCCGGAAACGCCGGTACCGATGAACCGAAATCCTTCGGCAGCGAGTTCTTCATGGCGGCGATTGGTGTCGTTGTAGTCTGCGTTCCCACCATCAATGATGATGTCGCCCTGATCAAGAAGCGGCTTGAGCTGACTGATGACGGCATCAACCGGAGCGCCAGCCTTCACCATGATCATGACTCGTCGTGGTGATTCCAGACTGTTCACGAATTCTTCCAGCGTGTCGTAGCCGGAAATTCGCTCCGCAGTCCCTTCTTCCACCACGCCTTCAGGCCGACTTCCCAGCCCGTTCAGAAACTCGTGAGTTGTTTCTGTGGTGCGGTTGTAGACCCCCACCGAAAAACCCTTGTTGGCCATATTCATC
>JALQUR010000241.1 GCA_023260695.1 Planctomycetaceae bacterium | reverse complement strand
GCTCACGCGCAGAGCCACAATCTCTGGTTACAAGAGCGCGGCACAAGCACCGTTTTCTCAGACAGCGCACTCAGAGGTACCGGTACAATGGGTTGAGGAGAGCACATTGTCCGAAAGCAAGTGTGCGCATTGAAAACCAACAAGCTTCACAGTGTCACCATCAGACCCAGGCGCTGGCTGACAGTGTTGACCAGACAAAGTTCTTGGCGAGCCAAGGCGTAGCCATTTGTATCTTTTTCATTCCTTTTTCGGAGGAGGTGAGCGGGAAGGAGAGAAGCGAGCCCCGCGACCCCAAACATCTTCAATATTTCCAACATGCCATCCATCCACGATGAATCCATTCAAAATCAACACCCATGCAATGGTGCCGTAGTAAAGCCGTAATCACGATGACCGGAGCGGCCGACGCGGGGGCGTTGCTGCACCTGATAGCGATCGTGCAGCTGTACCTGCCAGATGAGTGCACCGTCGCGGCGGGTATCGCGGCACTGCAAATCTCCGTCGCAGCTGAGTGTGTACAGCATGCCGGTCTCAGGGGCGAATTCCGGAGCGGAAGTGGGACCGCCGTAAAGTCCCTGATCGCCCAGGGCAAGTCTCCCGAACTTCGGTGCGGCAGAGGCTGCCTGCCACAGGACTTTGCCATCAGTGCCGGCCAGGCATTGCAGGATGTCGGTGCCATCCTTCCAGCCTGTGACGAGGACTTTGTCGTCAACCACAAGCGGCGCGGATGAGCCTTCAAACACCTGTTGTTGCCAGATCGGTTCCGGGTTCAGCCAGCCTGTATTGCTCCAGCCGGATGCCGCGGTGGATGTTCCGTTTCTGTCCGGGCCGCGCCAGTGCGGCCAGTCCTGTGCAGACAGCTGTGTAACTGTCAGCAGGATGCAGGCGGCACAGCTGAGCAACAGTCTCGCACATCCGTGCGAAATGCGACGGCAGCTGACGGAACTGGACTGGCGCATGGTGTCACCTGACGGGAAGGGAGTTCATTGAGAATGAGCACAGATTGCCTCGGCAGTTATTGTGCCCTTTCAGGCCGAATTTGTCAGCAGCCCGCAGACGGCAGGGGTGATGCGCTCTGAAAAATCAGCTCCGCCAAAAATCAGCTCGAACAGTTCGGGACTGATATAGTTGGCAGCGGGCAGCCGTCGAGTTGGCCTTAACTCATTTCCGGGCTGTTTTTCGCTGGAATCGCTGCAGGGTTTTCAGGAGACTTTGCGCCCCGCCCGTTGATGTTGCCCCGCCGGTTGATGTTGGTTGTGAAACAGGAATGAAGTTGGGGGATGCTGAAGATCGTTCGGCGAAGTTGTGCGGTCGGATCAATCGCGTTGGAAGAATGGACAGGTGCAGATGGTCGTCTGGGCATCGTGTGAGTGTGGTTGGCGAGGCAAGCTTCGTCCAGAGCTGGCTGGGCGCCGGATTCGCTGCCCGCAATGTGGAGCGGCGATCATTGTTCCGCAGCCCGCTGCAGATTCTGCAGACCTGGCTGAAGAGAGCGCAACGGGATCGGTGTTTACCCCGGAGCGAGTTTCAGGCAATGAATTGCCTCCGGTTGTTCCCGAGGTACTTTCTGACTTCGGTGAGCAACGCGACCTCCGGTCTGCAAAGGCAACGGCACAGAAGCAGACGCGTGGCAGTGGTCCAATTCATCGTCTGATTGACGGCCTGCGAACCAGAGATGAACAGGAAAAGCCGTGGTGGCGAATCTGCATCGATCAGGGGCGGGTGAGTCAATCGCGTTATCCGGCACTGATGGCGTATCGCAATCTGATGATCTGGATGTGGTGGGTGGTTGCCATAGCGACGCTGCTGGCGGCGATTGCATGTCCATTTCTGATGATCGGGACTGCGATTAATTCCGTCTGGAGCAACAACGCCCGCGCAGACTCAGATCATGCTGTACTTTACTCCGACACGATTCTGAATGCACAACGTCAGGCCAACGCAGGGCAGGGACTGGATGCAAACGAGGCCAGTCTGCTGATCGGTGACATGCGGACAGCAACAGACAGCTTCGACTGGGTCTACTGGTACTCCGGGCCGGACGGGGTTGTTCCCTATGCCATCGGTCAGTACGAAGGAGGTCCGATCCCGGCCGCACAGCTCAGGGAAGGTGTGAGCGAATATCTGAGCTGGGCAGACGGAGTGGATCGGGAGTCGGATGAGCGTCGAGAATCCATGGTCACGGCGGTGTTGACTGCGGTTCTTGCGACGATCGCCGCTGAGATTGGTGGATTGATCAGCTTTATCCTTGTCAGCATCAGCATGCTTGTGCCCCCGGACGTCATTCGTCTGATGATTGATGTGGAATCCGGGATTCGCGGTGGCAGGGATTAGTGGCTGCCGAGAGCATTGAATTCCTGCCCTCTCAGTTTGCACAACCCACCGCTGCTCAGATTGCGTGCTGTTTGTTGTGTTGCAGATCTGCCGGGATGAGCTGCGGTAATGAGGGTGCCTGACGCAGTGTGATCCTGGTGGTGCAGAAACGGTGACTGTACATGTGTTGCTGCATGGTCGTGGTAAAGCCGAATCCAGTTGCCGTTCGCCGCAGCGGTTCTCTAGACTGTCCGTGGTGCTGTGCCATGCATTGAGTTGTTCAGGGCAGGAAGATCATGAGTCAGATGATTCTGCGGACCTCCAGCTGTCGTGTTGTTCCCGTGTTCGGCGTGTTGCTGATGTTGCTTGCATCAGTCAGAGCTGAAGACGGAGCGACTCAGGTGCCGTCATTTACGAACGATGTGATCCCCCTGCTGACGCGTTACGACTGCAATTCCGGAGGTTGCCATGGAAAGTTGTCGGGACAGAATGGCTTCCGCCTTTCGCTGCGGGGGTATGCGCCGGAAGACGATCACGAATCGCTCACGCGTGAATCGCGTGGTCGGCGTCTGAATGCAGCGGCTCCTGCGGCATCGCTGCTGCTCACAAAAGCCAGTGGAGGCATGCCTCACGGTGGTGGCCGCCGGTTTGGTCCTGACAGTCAGGCCGGTCAGATGCTGTTGCATTGGATCTCCGCCGGGGCTCCGGGACCGCTTGCAGAAGAGACGCATTTAAGACAACTGCACGTTGAGCCGCGGTCAGCAGTGCTGCAGGTCGGAGAATCGCTGCAACTGCGGGTGCGGGCAGAATACACGGACGGATCCAGTCGGGACGTGACATGGCTGGCACGGTTTGCTTCCGGCGATGCGGGGATGCTGGATGTTTCGGATCAGGGGCTGGTGACGGCATTGCGGTCCGGTGAACACATTGTGCGTGTCAGTTTTCAGGAGCTGGTGGAAGTCACTGCTCTGACGATGCCGGCGGAAGCAGACATTCAGCCGCAGTGGTATTCCGCTCGAAACAACCGCATCGACGATGAGGTGTTCAGCAAGCTGCAGACGCTGCGAATTGAGCCGGCGTTGGAGTGTGATGACGCCACGTTTCTGCGACGTGCTATGCTGGACGCGATTGGCACACTACCGACACCTGACGAGGTTCGTGTCTTCCTGGCGGATGCAGATCCGGACCGACGCAGTCGGCTGATTGATTCGCTGCTGGATCGTCCGGAGTTTTCCGACTACTGGGCGTTGCAACTGGGAGATCTGCTGCAGAATCGCGTGGAACGGGATCATGATGTCCGTGGGCGCAAGGGCGTTCGTGGTTTTCACAGCTGGATCCGGGAGCAGATTGCTGAGGGGCGCACCTGGCGGCAGATTGCGAGCGACGTTCTGCTGGCGGAAGGATCCTGCGAAGAGAATCCGGCAGTGGGCTATTATATTGTCACGATCGGTGAAAAATCGGCTGAGGATTCTGAAGTGGCCGACTCGGCGGCACAGGCCTTTCTGGGAACTCGCATTGGTTGTGCTCGCTGCCACAACCATCCGCTGGAGAAGTACACGCAGGACGACTACTACCACTTCGTGTCGTTCTTTTCGCGGCTGGCTCTGGATCGAAAGCAATCCACGGATGGTGCGACGATGCTGCAGGTGTCGACACGTCACATTCAGAATCTGCAGAAGCAACTCGCTCAGCAGGTTCAGAAACGGGATGAACTGATGGCGCAGATTGCCGCGGCACAACAGCAGCCGGCCACGGAAGACGGTGCGACAGCAGACGACGCTGCAAAAATCGTTGCCAATGAGATTGCTCCGAAGCAGCAGGAACTGGAAAACGTCGGCAGGCAGATCGCGGATCTGGAACGGCAGATCACGGAATCGCGACTGAGTCCGGTGACAGTTCGGCAGCCTCGTACGGGGCAGCAGCTTGCCCCACGCCCGCTGGACCGCAGTGAGATTTCCATCGCTGCAGGTGCAGATCCGCGTGCTGCTCTGGTGGAGTGGCTGACGGGCGACGGAGTGGAGTATTTTTCCGGGGCGATGGTCAATCGGCTCTGGAAACACTACA
>JALQUR010000240.1 GCA_023260695.1 Planctomycetaceae bacterium | reverse complement strand
GCTGCAGGCTCTGTCTGATCCGTTTCGCCAGGTTCGCATGGCTTCGGCGTGGGCATTGTGCCAGCTGGGAGGGAAGCGTTGCGTGGATGCGGTAAGACTGGCAGCGGAGCGGGAATCAGATGCAGAAGTTACAGCTGACATGCAGCGATCACTGGCGGAATCTCACTGCTGAACTCTGTTGCATTCGATCTGACCGCTGCGGATTGAATTCCCGGACAATCAGGGATGACGAATTCTGCGGACAGAGTGAGCGGGGATGGTGCGTCTTCGGGGCGATGTGATAAGATCCCGCAGTAGTGAACTGCCGCAGTTGCGTCCGTGACGCAATGGCTCAGGTGGCTGACAGAGGTGAACACGAACTTTCTTGATGGTTCGAGGCTATGGGACGCAATTTCGAAAACAGAAAACATGCGATTTTCAAAACAGCTGCGCAGAAGTCGAAGCTTTATTCACGTTACGGGAAACAGATTTATGTAGTTGCCAAGAACGGTGGAGCCACTCCGGAAAGCAACCCCGCACTGAAGCACATTATCGAACGTGCCAAAAAGGACCAGGTGCCGGCTCACGTCATTGAGAAGGCCTGTGAGAAGGCGGCCGGGGTCGGTGGCGAAGATTTCGTGACGGTTCGTTATGAAGGATTTGGTCCGGGGGGATGTTCGGTAATTGTTGACTGTCTGACAGACAACAACAACCGCACGATCACCGATGTGCGCAGTGCCTTCACCAAGGCTGGTGCGAGGCTGGGTGCAGCCGGTTCCGTTGCTCACCTGTTTGATCATCTGGCGGTGCTGGGCCTGCCGGGTGACGACGGTGATAAGATCCTGGAAGCGTTGCTGGAACATGATGTCGATGTCGAAGACGTCGAATGTGAAGACGGTCGAATCCGTATTTTTGCCCGGGCTGGTGAGTTCTATCGGGCCAAGACTGCACTGCAGGAAAGCTTTCCTGGTGTGGAACTGGATGTTGCCGAGATCACATTTGTTCCTCAGGATCACCGCGTGTTGACGGGGGATGATATTGCTGCATTTGAAAAGCTGATGACATTGCTCAATGACTGTGAGGATGTGCAGGAAGTTTATCACAACGCCAGCATTCCGTCTGAAGACGCTGGCTGAGAATAAGATCAAGCGGCGTCTTTGGGGGGGGGCGGACCGTCATGAGCCAGATCGGTAAAAAGAACCGCAAACGGGCTGTTACATACTGTCACAGCAGGGTGTACTTCGAATTCCGGTTGCGGATGTTTGCCGGCTGTCTGCTGCTGCTGATTCCCGTTGCGGTCCCGGCTGACGAGCCTGCAGTGGGCGTTGCTGACGCTCGGAATGTACTTTCACCTCAGGAAACAGCGGCCCTTGTTGATCAGATCTTTGCTCGAACCTGGGCTGCTGCTGGAGTGCAGCCGGCAGATCCGGCGTCTGATGCTGAATTCGTGCGGCGTTTGTACCTGGATCTGGCCGGACGTATTCCCTCAGTTTCTGAAGTACGAGCCTTTCATGCGGATGCAGCGGAAAGCAGGCGACAGAATCTCGTGGAGCATCTGCTGGACCGACCTGCTTTCGTCAGGCATTTTACGATCCTCTGGAGAAACGCATTAATTCCTCAGGCCAGGACAGCTCCGCAGTTACGCGGGTTGATGCCGGGATTTGAGGCATGGTTATGGACCAGATTCTCCGACGGAATTCCGTATGACCAGATGGTCAGAGAGCTGATTACAGCAGCGCCTGACATCGGTCCGGAATCGGGGCTGGTGTTGCGTCGGGCCAGTTCACCGGGTGCATTCTATCTGGCTCGCCAGCTGCAGCCGGAAAGCCTGGCGACCGGGATGTCACGGGCATTTCTGGGCGTGCGACTGGACTGTGCGCAGTGTCACGATCATCCATTTGATTCGTGGAAACAGGACCAGTTCTGGGGACTGGCCGCATTCTTTGCTGAGCTTCAGCCTGGTCAGGATGAGCCAACCCGGATGGAAATGCTCAGCGGTCGTTCGGGGCTTCGAGAAATTGAAGTCGGCTCGACTGGTCGAACGATTCTGGCAACATTTCCGGATCAGGACCGACCGGCAGAGGCTGGTTCAATGCTGCCACGCGAGCAGCTTGCAGAGTGGCTGACGCATCCGGAAAACCCATGGTTTTCGAGGATGGCTGCCAACAGGATCTGGGAGATCTTCATGGGCCGCGGAATTGTGCATCCAGTGGATGATTTTTCCGACCTTAATCCACCAGCGCAACCGGAAGTTCTGGATCTGCTTGCTCCGCAG
>JALQUR010000236.1 GCA_023260695.1 Planctomycetaceae bacterium | reverse complement strand
GTCACGGAGCTGCCGCAGCTCCGTGACAGTTTGTCAAGCCCTTTTTTGCTCGTTTTCTTGCGATTCTCCTTCGGTGCCACCCACCCGACGCCGCACCAGACTCCAGCCAGGAATCTGGAAAAACGGCAGCGCACTGACTGTCCACCGGCACTGCAATGCCTGTCCCTTGTCCCGTGTCGCTCCGATGCAGCGATGCCATCTGTCCCTTGTCCCGTGCCCCCCACCCGCAGATTCAGTAGCGCACCAATGCAGTGCCTGTCCTTGTTTTCACTTCTCCTTGTTTCCAGGCTGCCCCAGAGTTTCCGGTGCCACCCACCGAGACGGCCAGCCATCGAGAGGGTCATCGGGAGGCGGCAGACTATTGGCTGGCCCCGATGCAGCGATGCCGGACGGACTCGATGCTCACGCGTATACATGCCCCCGGGGTTCTGCCACTCTCCGAACTGCAAGTCAAGTGTTGCGATACGGCAACAGAGTAGAGTTGTGTCTGCATTGCAGTCCCTGTCCCTCATTGTCCTCAATTGCGGCCTGATCGCAGTCGCCTGAAGCTGGTTGCCGAGCCGCAATGCCTGCCCTTGTTTCCATTTTTCCAATTCCAATTGTTGTTGCCTATCTGGCAAGTGCAGTGCCTGTCCTCTCATTTCTGTGGCAAGTGCAGTGCCTGTCCTCTCATTTATGCTCTCATTTCTGTGCCACACACACACCCGGACCGGTTCACACTCGGTCCGGTTCATCTCAGCAACCTGCGGGAGGGGACGGTCAGACGAGGGAAACTTCTGGCCTGGATGGGCATTCGGTTTACAGGTTGAATTTGTTCGGATATTGATCCGTTTGTGGTGATGGTATTCCGGCAGCAACGCTGGAATACAGGGTTCCCCGGGAGAGGTGACAGAGTGGCCGAATGTGCCGGTCTCGAAAACCGGTGTGCCGGCAACGGCACCGAGGGTTCGAATCCCTCCCTCTCCGCTCCTGTTCCGGCACGCCTGAGTAAGGTGGGCGCTGGTGAGCCGCGTGAGTTCGCGTAGTTTCTTTGAAGTGCGTTCCGGAGGAACTGCGTCCCCGGCCCCACGACTGTCCACCGATCGATTCGACGCCCGCTTCTGCAGACGGGACGAGGTCGGGCTGTCCAACTTTAGAATGGCTCCACCAATTTGCTCCGTCTGCCCTGTTGACAGAAGTTTGAGCGAAGTTGAGAATTGTGAGTCAGGGTTAACTGCCGAAAACTTAACTGTCAGGCTGTATCCTGGGCTGCATCGCTGATCACGAAATGCGATCAAAGGAACATTCGATGGCTGGCACTCGCAAACAGCTCACGTCACTTTGCCCCGGTCCACTCAGACGTCGCAGTATTCTGCAGGCGGGTGTCTGTGGGTTTGCCGGAGCAGCCGCTGGTGCCTCCGGATCGACCCTGGGCAATCATTCATCACGAGAGCAGGACACAGCGCTCATCTTCATCTGGCTGCCCGGCGGGCCGCCGCATATGGAGATGTACGATATGAAGCCGGACGCCCCGGCAGATTACCGCGGACTGTTTCGTCCGATCGCCACACGTACTGCCGGGCTGGATGTCTGTGAATTGATGCCGCTGCACGCTGAGTGCTCGCCGCGCTACAACATTATCCGCTCCGTCGCACACAAATTCGCCGATCATGGCGGAGGACACAAACGATTCCTCACCGGTCGTGACCCGGCAACACCAACCGGTTTTGTCAACGACGCACCCGCCGTGGGATCGATCGTGGCCAAGTGCCGTGAGCACTTCAATCGCCCGCTGCCAAATTACATTTCGGGCACAGAACCCGGCCGTGCCGGGGTGGACGTCTACAGCTTCGGCGCTGCCTACCTGGGGCCCTCCTACGTGCCGTTCAATGTCCCAGGCGATCCGACTCTGGAAGATTTCACAGTTCGCAATCTGTCCGTGGATCAGTCGGTCTCCAGCCGTCTGCACGATCGCGTCGCGCTGCTGAAGAGCTTCGACCGCATGCGTCGCAAGGCTGACAGCAGTGGGCTGATGACAGCCATGGATCAGTTCAACTCCCAGGCCGTTTCCATTCTGACCAGCAATCAGGCTCGCGATGCCTTTGATCTGTCACAGGAATCCGATGCACTGCGTGACCGTTATGGGCGGCATTGCTGGGGACAGCGCTGCCTGATGGCCCGGCGACTTGTCGAAGCCGGCTGCAGTTTTGTGACTATGGTGATGGAGAATCCCTACCAGTCCGGTGTGGAATGGCTCAAAAACGGCACCTACAACTGGGATTCCCACGCCGTCAACTGCCATATGTTCGACGATGCCAAAGTGCGCCTGCCGATCTACGACCAGGCCGTCACTGCACTTGTTGACGATCTCTACAATCGAGGACTGGATCGTCGAGTGATGCTGGTTGTCACCGGTGAATTTGGTCGTACTCCCCGCATCACTACTCAGGTTGGCAGCCAGACGGGTGTGCAGCAGCCTGGGCGTGATCACTGGCCGCAGGCGATGTCGATGCTGGTGGCCGGTGGTGGCATGCGCACCGGTCAGGTGATCGGAGCAACCAACTCCAAAGGCGAATACCCGCAGGAACGCCCGCTGACTCCCAATGATCTGTGGGCAACTGTCTATCGCCATCTGGGAATTGATCCGGAGCGCACCTTCCCGGACCACAGCGGTCGTCCGATGCCGATTCTGCCCTACGGCGAACCCATCGCCGAGCTTCTGCCGGTCAGCTGACTGCAGACGATGCAGGAAGGCATCTGCTTCAGTCGCCCCCCCATCGCACAGCCTGCTCATCAATCGCCCCGCGCTGCTGCAGCAGATGCAGTAACGGAGCCTGCTCCGGTTTGCTCTGCGTCACCAGTGTGGTCTGCAATGCGGCCAGCACGGGCAGCAGCTCTGCCGGAATTGTCCGACTGAAGTTCAGGACGTCCAGGCCGGATTCGTCGATGGCAACTGAGGGCAATGTGAGCGAGCTGATTCCCGATTCAAACACTGTCGCCAGCATGGCCAGACTTTCACTGCCAGGGGCAGCGGCAAGGTGCAGTTCCTGCAGATCGGGACATTCTCTTCGCAGCAGACGCATGGCCTGTCGCAGATCCCAGACGCGCATGGTATCCAGTGTTGTACCGATCAGCTGAAAGCGGCGACGAATCTGATTCTGTCTCGCTGTATTTCCTGGCCACGACTGTATAGTTCCGGGGCGGAGGACGATCACTGCCGACGCTGTCTGAGCATTCAGAACGTCAGGCGGCTGTGTGGCAGAATCGGTAGCTGCCAGCAGCTGCAGTGACGTGATCCGATTCAGCGGAACCTGTGCCTGATGTACGATCTGCAGCTGGAGTGGAACATGCAGCTGACTGGCGAAGGAAATTGTTGTCCGCTGCAGATGCGGCGTCTGAGCCACGATTTCCGATGCTGTTACTGCTGTGACGACAGGCGCATCATCATCCGGCCACGCTCTGAGACAACGATCTCGCAGCTGATTGCGAACACCGTCAAGAAACAGCTTCTGATTGCTGGTGATCGCCTCAAGTTCCGGGAGCTGTGCTGCGGGAACAAACACTTCATCGATGGTCGTGTTCCGTTCATCAGCGGGCAGGGCAGTAAAGACCTGCAGCTGCTGCGGCGTAAAGAACTTCACAGCAATTTTTTCAATCTGATCCGTCGTCTTTCGGAAATGGCGATTGAACCAGCGGAAGGCGTGGATGTGCAGTTCCTGAGTGTCGCTGTGTGGTCCTTCGGTAATCTGCAGTCCGAGGTTTTCGCCAGCTTCATACAGATTGTAGATGTGACGTGTCTGGCGATGCACATCGATCACTCCTTCGAGGGGGAAGATGGAGTCCTTGTCTGTATTTGAGATGAGCAGCGGACGTGGAGCGACCAGCGCTGCGACTCGAGCAAAGTTCCAGCGAAAGGCATTCACCATGAACATGCAGTCGCAGTGTCCTTCCACACAGCCATGAATCACATGATCCCGCATGCTGGTGATGCCGGCCACGGGAACCGCACACTGAATCCGATCATCCAGCGCTGCAATCCACCAGCTGTAAGCCCCGCCACCGGATCGGCCGGTCACTCCCATGCGACTGCTGTCCACCTCCGGGCGACTTTCGAGGTAATCCAGCGCCCGCATGCAATTCCACGCCTCAACGCCGGCCGGAGTGTAGCCGCGGGAATTCCACCACCAGCGATTCAGGTTGTAGGTGCCGTGATGCAGTCCCTCAATTTCTCCCAGCTGGAGAGTGTCAATGATGAGGCAGACATATCCATTGCGAGCAAACCATGCCCCGTGGTGCTGATAATGCACCTTGCTCCCGTAGCTGACCCCATTTTCCTTCACTCTGCCGTGCCCGCAGACGTACAGCACAGCGGGAAGCGGTCCGGACTGTTCGCGGGGGCGATACAGACTGGCGGTGACATAGAGCCCGGGCGACGACTGGAAATGCAGTCGCTCCACAACAAACTCTTCGTGCTCAGTGACGGCTGTTGTCTGAGCATGCAGCGGTGTACGATCAGGACGCGGGCTGAGCCCAAGCATCTGAAACAGCTCTTCCCTCAGCCGTGGTCGCTCCTGCTCCCATTCCTGCAGCGTGCGGAACTGCGTGAGTTCATTCGCTGCTTCAATCTGCTGCACCTGCGTTTCAAAGAACGCGGACAGTTCCGGGATGTCGTTCAGGGTCCATCGCTGAGCCGACACATCGACGGCGGTGAACAGACTGAAACACAGCAGCAGAAACAATCCACGAAGAGCAGCCATGGACACTTCCTTTCAGAACAGCAGAGTTCTTTCGGTAAAGCAGGTTTGCACTGTAACCGTTCGCCTGGCAAAAGCGAAGCAGCGTCAGCGGCAGCGGCCGGCGGCTTTGTCCCGAACGGCCGCCGCGCAGCATGGGAAGGCGTGGCCTGAGTCGATACACTGACTGACAGTCATTCGCTGTCGGTGGATCAGGCGTCTGCTCAGCCACTCGTTTTCCTACGGGATTCTGACAGGAAGAAACACAATGCGATTAATCACCCTGCTCGCCACACTCATTACAGGCCTGCACATGGCCGATCAGAATGCAACACTTGCTGAAGAGCCACTGGCGATTGGTTCACGCCTGGAGCTGTTTGTGGATGACTTTCTGATTGACCAGCTGGCCCCCACGCTGGAGCAGAGACAGCACCGCCCGGAACCGGGAGAAGTCGTACTTGTGACCGACAGTCCGTGGGAAGGAAACACGTGTGCCTACTACACAATCTTCCACGATGGCGATCTCTACCGCATGTACTACCGCGGCTCACACGGCGACCTGAAGACTCAGAAAAGTCTGCATCCGGAAGTGACCTGCTATGCAGAAAGTGAAGATGGAATTCACTGGACAAAGCCCAGTCTGGGCATCGTGGAGTGGGAAGGGTCGACGGACAACAACATTATTCTCACGGGACTGGGTTCGCACTGCTTCGTTGCTTTTCGCGACGGCAACCCTGCTGCACCTCCGGAAGCCCGCTACAAGGGTATCTCCCGCGGACGTCCGTTCGGCAGCAAGGGGCTGTATGTCTTTCAGTCACCGGATGCCATTCACTGGACACTGATCAGGGACCAGCCCGTTATCACCAACGGCGCCTTTGATTCTCAGAACCTCGCATTCTGGGACGCAGTTTCAGAACAGTACGTGGATTACCACCGCACATTTGTGGACGGCGTGCGGGCAATCATGACATGCACATCGCCGGATTTTGTCGAATGGAGCGAACCGGTCCTGCTGCAGTACCCGGAGGGCACCCCCGATCAGCATCTGTACACAAATGCAATTGCTCCATATCACCGTGCCCCGCACATCCGACTGGGCTTTCCCACCCGTTACCGTCCTGCTGACAGCCAGGTGGAACCAATCCTGATGGCCAGTCGCGACGGGCTGAATTTTGTCCGCTGGAACGACGCACTGATTCCACCGGATGCTCCCGAAGAACGCGACGGAAACCGCAGCAACTACATGGGCTATGGTCTGGTTCCGCACCCTGAAGATCCGGCTCGGCAGCTGCTTTATGCATCAGAAGCCTACTACGAAGGCCCGGACAGTCGACTGCGTTATTTCTCCATTCGCACGGACGG
>JALQUR010000220.1 GCA_023260695.1 Planctomycetaceae bacterium | reverse complement strand
GTGCGGATGCGGGTCAACTGCCAGTCGCGCGAACCTTCGCGGGCGTTCTCCTTCGCGATCAGGTCCGGTTGCCGTTTCGGTTCGGCCGCGCCGACGGAGCCGGGCAACGTCCCGGCCGCGAGGGCGGCGACCACCTCGCCTTCTCGCTTCTGTACACTCTCGCTGGTGCGACCGATATCGAGTCGGCGCTGAACATCAGTCATCAGTCCCGTCACCAGTCCAATTCCTTCCGGCTGTTTCGGAAACTGTGACTGCATCATCTCTGCCACCGCTCGAAACCTTGGCGGGATATCGGAGGTTCTGTTGAGCAGCAGCGTCAGATCCGCTGTGGCTTCCGGTTGCTGGAGCAGATGGACGCGACATGCTGCCCGATAGAAGAACAATGATGCCGGGTCGACAAGACCATCAGCCGGGATCTGCTCCAGAATCGATAAGGCATCGTCGTAATGACGGTGCTGCGTCAGGTGGCGTCCCAGCCAGAGCATCACATGGTGTCGAAAAAACTCGGCCGAATTCGCACCCTCATAATCCACCAGCAGGTTGACTTCAGCACCTGCGGCAGCCCTGACTGCCAGGTCGACCTGAGAATTCACGGCAGCAAAGGAACGGATGAGCAGATCGAGTCGTTCTTCGCCGGCTGATTGCTCGACCGCATCTCGATCCGCCCACAACTGCAACGCAGCCGCCGACTGTTGTTTGTCGCTGGTACCGGCCGCCAGCCAGGCTGTGAGCAGATCCACAATCTGCTGCGGTGGCAGCGGGCGAAATACTGCGGCGCCAGCCAGATCTGCAACAGGTGGCTGCGCAGCCATGGTGAGACTGCAGGGAAGTAAGAGAGCAGCGGCACAAAACCCGATGCTGATCTGTTTCCACACGACTCAGGCTCCCTCGCTCTCGGCCGCCTCCGGATCTGAAACAACGCCGACAAGATCATAGTCATCCCGCTGCAGAATCTCTACAGGAACCATCATTCCCGGCTGAAGATCTGCTCCCGTGACGATGACGCTGGCGTCAATTTCAGGGGCGTCCGCGAATGTTCGACCAATGCTGACACCTTCCTCAATCTGTTCGTCGATCAGAACGTCCAGTTCGTAACCGATCAGGCTCTCCGCATGTTCAAATGCGATTTGCTGCTGCAGTTCCATGAGTTCATCGCGGCGCGAATTACGAATGTCCTCGGGCAGATGCCCATCCAGTTTCATTGCCGGAGTACCTGGCTCCGGAGACCACGGGAAAACGCCCATCCGCTCAAAGCGTGTTTCTTCAACAAATCGTCGCAGGTCTGCGAAGTCCCTGTCAGTTTCTCCCGGGAAACCGGTGATGAAGGTGGTTCGCAGGACAACGTTCGGAATCCGTTCACGCAGTTTTGTGACCAGTTCACGCGTCTGATCGCCGTTGACTCGTCGCTGCATTCGTTTCAGAACGCTGGAACTGATGTGCTGCAGTGGCATGTCGAGGTAGGGAATGATTACGGAGGATTCTGCGATGACCTGAATCAGTTCGTCCGAGAAGTTGATCGGGTACAGATACATCAACCTGATCCAGTCGAGCCCCGGAAGCTGTTCGAGTTCACGCAGCAGGGCTGCCAGTCGTACTTCTCCGTACAGATCCATGCCGTAGTAGGTGGTATCCTGAGCAACGAGGATGAGCTCCCGGACCCCGTCAGCAATCAGTTCCCGTGCCTCCTCCACAATCATCTCGACGGGTTTGGTGACATGCTTGCCCCGCATGGAAGGGATGGAGCAGAAGGTGCAGGTTCGATCGCAGCCTTCTGAAATTTTCAGATAGGCGTAGTGGGCAGGAGTAATCCGCAGTCGCGTCTGATCATTCTGGGAACGGATCGGGGCTGGCCGAAACAGTTCTCGTTGTTCGCGAATTCCACTGGAAAAGTTACGGGCAACCTGGGCAATTTCGTCTCGTCCGAATACACCGACGACGTGATCAATCTCCGGCATTTCCCCGAGCAGCCCGCCGTTCTGTTCCAGCCGTTCCGGAAGGCAGCCTGCTACAATCACGCCCCGTGTTCCGCCGGATTTCTTCAGATCCAGCATTTCCCGAATGACTCCGCGGGACTCTTCGCGGGAACTTTCAATGAACCCACAGGTGTTAACGATGACAAAATCGGAACCCTGCGGCTCTGAGACAAGGGCGTAACCCGCCTCAGAGAGTGCACCGAGCATTTTCTCGCTGTCAACAAGGTTCTTGGGACAGCCAAGGCTGACAAAGGCATAGGTTCCCCTGACGGTGCCAGTCGGGTCGGGCGCCTGCAGTTCGGGAGTACTTTCAGATGATGGATCGACGATCGGAAGCAGGGTCATGCGAGCTGATCTTTTCTGGGATGGGACGGTCTGACTTTCGACAGGCTGATGTACATAAATCAGCTTCGCGCCGGTTTGTTACCAGAGCCGGCAGACAGTACCCCTGTCCGGGGCAAAGTGCTTCTGCCGGGGTTGCTGCAGAGAATCTCAGATGCTTCGCCCGAGGGGCACGGACTGATCCTCCAGTTCGCAACACCGGGAACAATGCATGGGGCTGAATACAGCAAACGGAAAACACCCACCTGATGAATGATGGAATGACACGATCCGGGTTGCTTCTGCCTGTCTGCAGGGAGTATCGGCCGCCCTGCTCCTGCAGCGCCAGAGACATTCGTCAGGTCTGCTCAGCAGTATAGCCAGGAGAGTGCGGGATAACGGAACTGCAGAATCGTCCGCGCGGATTTGGCTGAAAATTCCCGCCTCTGCATGCAATGCTCGTTTCTTCGGTCGACCGGTTCGAACCTGTCCCCGGGGGGCGGCTCCAGAAGTCGCTGCTGCTCAGCGAACGTCGGTACCCATCCCTGGAAACTGCAGAGGTCAGTGCAGGAAAGGCGGAGCGGTGCTTTCGAACGGGCCGAAAATCTCTTAGATTAAGGGTTTTCCGATCAATTTCAGCTGTCGAGCAATTCAATGTCACCTGCTCCGGGTACATCCATCGTCATCTTCGGTGCTTCCGGCGATCTGACATCACGCAAACTGATTCCAGCGTTGTTTCGCCTGTTCCAGCAGGACTTTCTGCCAGCCGGCTGTCCGATTACCGGGGTTGCCAGGCGAGAAAAAACGCACGATGAATTCCGTGAGGAAATGCGGGCTGACGTGCAGCGACGCTTCGGGGATCGTTTTGACGAGCAGGCGTGGAAACAATTCTCCAGCCAGCTGTTCTATGTGAAGCTGGATCTCGCTGATCCCACAGCTTACAACGGAATGAAGACGGAACTGGAATCTCTTGAAGCCGCGTGCGGGATTCCGGTCGACCCCACACGAGTGGTTTATCTGGCAACCTCCCCTGCTCTGTTTTCGGCAGCGGTGGAGGGCCTGCATGAAGCTCAGATGATTCCGCCACGTGAGCTCTCGGATCGCCTGCGAGTGGTTGTTGAGAAGCCCTTCGGACGTGACCTTGATTCTGCAATCAGGCTTGCAGGAGAACTCGATCGCTACCTGCAGGAAGACCAGATCTTTCGCATTGACCATTATCTCGGCAAGGAGACTGTGCAGAACATCCTGCTGTTTCGATTCGGCAATGCAATTTTCGAACCGCTGCTCAATCGCAGTCATGTGGATCACGTGCAGATCACCTGTGCTGAGAGCCAGGGCATGGAAGGATCCCGCGGTGGTTATTACGACACTGCCGGCGCGCTCCGGGACGTGCTGCAGAATCATGTCCTGCAGCTGCTGTGTCTGATTGGTATGGATCCTCCATCGCTGTTTCAGGCGCGGGAAATCCGAGATGAGAAGCTCAAGGTGCTGCAGGCGTTGCGTCCGGGCAGCAGCGGTGCCCTGGGCAACTGGGCTGTTCGCGGTCAGTACATCGCAGGACTGTCTGACGGAAAAGCTGTGCCGGCGTATCGCGAAGAGGAACGCGTCAGCCAGAATTCAAATCGCGAGACCTTCGTGGCCATGAAGGTGCTGATCGACAACTGGAGATGGGCTGGTGTGCCGTTCTTTCTGCGCACCGGAAAGCGACTGCCAAAGCAGGTCACGGAAATTGCAATTCAGTTCAAGAACCCCCCGCTGAACCTGTTTTCAACCGTGGAATGCGACGGTGATCTCTGTGATCTGGTGGAAACTCGCCCGAATCAGCTGATTATCAGAATACAGCCTCGGGAGTCGATCTCGCTGCGTTTCTCCACCAAACGACCGGGTATGAACTACCAGGTGCAGCCTGTGTCCATGGATTTTGATTACGACCAGCACTTCAAGACTGTGCTGCCGGAAGCTTACGAGCGACTGCTGCTGGATGTCATGCGGGGAGATTCCACGCTGTTTACACGCAACGATGAACTGGAAGCCGCCTGGCGATTTGTGAATCCGGTTCTGCAGGCGTGGGAATCCAGTTCGTCCGCGCCCGAATTCTATCCTGCTGGAACATGGGGACCGTCCGCAGCTGATCGGCTGATCGCAGATGCAAAGGCATTCTGGCGAACTCCCTCGGGGCTCCAGGGAACACCGCTTCTGAGCCGATAGCTGCTGTCCGGGCTCAGCTGGATGGCAGAAATTGATCCGGCTGCACGATCTGCACACTGCGACTTCATCGCGTGACTTTAATGCGTGACTTCAGCGCAGAGCAGCCGCGCTGCCGGAACTTATCAGCTGAACACAGCAAGTACAGCAGTCTGCTCCGCAAAACCAGCACACCAGGTGCTGCAGGAGCGCGAAAGAAACGGGCAGGTCACCGTTGCGGGTATCGGTGACCTGCCCTGAAGGAACGAATGGCATCTGCCGCGGACTGCGCAAAGAAGGAAACACAGTCCTGCTGCCAGCCCGCACGAAAAGTGCACGGACCAGCTGCGTCAGAATTCAGAAGAATTCCTGCTGCCCTGCAAACGCTGACCAGCGGGGACGCTCGACAGGTTTGCCAGTTCGTTCCTGAGAATGGATCAGAGTCTCTGACGGTCTGCTCATATCTTCCGTATTGATGTGCTGTCTGCGGCCGGTCGGTTCGGCTACGGGAGCCTTGCTGGCAGCATTCGTGGCTGTTTCATCCCGCGGCTCCTGAAGATCGGCAGACATGCCAGCGCCGGTCCCTTCGAACCAGCGAGTCTGTGCGGACAGATCGGATCGAGTGCTGCTGCTTCCCTGAACCGGCCGCCAGCGTGCACTGTTACCTGGGTTATCTGTCACAGACTGATCAAACCAGCGTTGAGCAGCGATGCTGTCGCTGAGAGTTCCTGGCGGTGCTGATTCTGCTGCAGCCGATGTGTCCGGAAGAATTGCCGCAGCCTGCTGAACAACTGCCGGACTTGTCAGCGATGGCGCTGCGATGGACCAGTGCCGCTGAGGTCCGGACGGAGTTGCAACAAACCGCATCTGTCGACCTCCATGCTCCGGAGATGCTGCTGTCTGTTCCACCAGAGAGTCGCTGACTGTCTGAGCAGCCGCTGATGTGATTGCCGCCGGATTCGGTGTCTGCGACGCCGAAGCAGGTGTTGACGGAAGCACTGCGCGAGCTGCAGTGGTGGTTCGGTGTGTTGATTCCTGCTCTCTGCCGGCAGCCGCAACACGACGTGCACGTTCATGATCAAGGCGTGGCATTCCCGCCAGGAACCAGTTGCTCCAGTCCTGCTCCAGGCTGCTGATTCCCTGATGTGTGTAATACCGCGTGATTGCTGCTTCCCAGCCCCGATCGATGCTGTCCTTCAGAAATTCGCGAAAGACCATCGGCCCCCGTTGCTGAACCAGAAAGTCAACAAGCGTGTATCCCTGAGCATACATCAGCAGCATCCGGTGGGCATCCTGCGGATATTCCTTCATCTCGAGCAGATGACTGAGCCGGTAGACGTTGTCCGGTCGACGAATTTCTGCGTCCAGCAGTCGCAGTTGCTTGAATTTCTCAGAACGGTGCTCAAACAGCGTCGCTGCGCCCTCGTCCGCCCAACGCGGTAACGGCCGGCGGAAATAACTGGCGAAAACAGTGTGATTCACTTCATGCGGAATCACGGAATCAAGCACGCGTTCGAGGCTGCCCTGAACGTTCATGCGCCAGTTGAGCACCTCGCCGTCGACAAAGTGAAATCTGGTCCAGCCCCCAGCCCCCATGGCTCCGGTACTGACCGTGATCTGACAGGGGCGGGACCACTTCGGCATCGGCTTGCCCAGCCAGTACACAGCCAGAATCTGACGCTGTTCCTCTGCTGTCTCTGCGACCTGCCGAGCGATTTCTGGAGTCTCTGCAGTGACGATGAAATTGGGGGTCTCAAACGTACCCGCATGCGTTTTGCAGAGTGCAAACAGGAGCAGCATGCCGGCAAGTGCCGAGCGTCCGATTTTCTGAGCATCCATGCTCTGTTGTTCCACAGTGTGAGGGCTGAGAGACATGCTGCAGTGAATCCATCGCTGCAGCTGCCGCACCCGGTCTGTTGATCACACATCAGACCTGCCGTTACAGATCCATCTGCAACAGAGACAGGCGGGGCGTCCTGCCCCCCGATTTCACAAATGCAAAGTCCGGACCGTACCACTCAGTTTTTGAGGGCAGACTGGTGTGGCGACCCACAAACCATTCCGAGTAAATGACTTCCTGCGACGTGCTGCCTGCATGCCGGGAACCGAATGAGCACCGCGACACAATGGAAGCACGCCAGTTTTGCAAATCTTACAGAAAAATCGGCAGATTCTGCCAGAGCAGTTTTGCGTTCGGCAGAGAAGGATGCTTTTCCCCGTGAAACATGACGCGGGCTGTGGCTGCAGAACTGTGAGCCAACAGCATTGAGGTGAGCAGATCCAGGCGAATCTGCGGATCTGATCCGCAACAACTGTGCCCCCGCCGGGCAATGCCGTAGCGGCCGTACTGCAAATGCCTGTGTCCGGGGATCAGAACAGGCTTTGCTGTCCCGAGCCTGAAGCCGGGGGGCGGAACAAATCAGTACGATGACGTGGCAGTTCACGATTGAGCCCAAAGCGGGTTCGAAACAGCCGAAACATGCCGCCAATCTGCGTCGCAATCTCGCCCTTGCCAGTCATGCGGCGTCCCCATTCGGCACTGTTCAGCTGACCCTCACGTGCGGACCGCAGTCTGCCCAGCACTTTTTCAGCATGCTGGGGCAGATTGCTCCGCAGCCAGTCGACAAAGACGGGCTCGACGGTCGACGGCAGTCGCAGGAGCAGATAATTCGCCGTCATCGCTCCGGCATCTGCAGCCTGCTGCAGAATTGAGGGGATTTCCGAGTCGTTGATTCCGGGAATAACCGGGGCCACCATGACTCCCACCGGGATGCCTGCTGCTGCGAGTTCCCGAACGGCACGAACTCTGGCGGCGGGGATGCTTGTCCCCGGTTCCATAACTCGAGCAAGCTCGGGTGATGCAGTAGTAATGGACAGGAACACGTGCAGCAGCTGCAGCTCTGCAAGCTGTTGCAGCAGATCGAGATCGCGCACGATCAATGCGTTTTTGGTGATGATGCTGACCGGCTGTCGCGCCTCCAGTGCAACTTCCAGACACTGACGTGTGAGTCGGAATTTACGTTCGGCCGGCTGATAACAGTCGGTTATCCCCGAAAAGGCGATTCGTTCCGGCTGCCACTGCGGTCGCGCAAGGAAATCTCTGAATAACAGGGGAGCTTTGTGCTTGACAATGATACGTGTCTGAAAGTCGCTGCCGGCGTTATAGCCAAGGTACTCATGGCTCACGCGAGCATAGCAGTATGCGCAGCCGTGAATACAGCCACGATAGGGATTCAGACTGTAGCGGAACGGTATATCCGGGGAATCGTTTTCAGAGACGATCGTTCGTGAGTTGTCTGCAAGATACTCCACCTGATGATGCTGCAGCGCGGACAGATACTCGTCGTCCCACTGCAGATGTTCGTGATCCGCTTCGCGATGTACGCGATCGAACTGATTGGGAGGATCATCGCCGGTGAAGATTCGCACGGTTGTGCCGATTTCCTGACAGCTGCTGAGAATCAATGGTGCGGATCGGGAAGCACTGGACTTCGGGATGCACTGGACTTCGGGAAGCATCGATCCGGGCATGCCTTCGGCAGGTTGTATTACTTCCTGCTGACGTTGATCAGGAGGTTACAGAGATTCGAGTCGGGATACCACGATGCTGTCCTTCCAGCCGGATGTCGGGGATGGACGCCGGATTCTCAGATGCGACGAGTGAGCGATGTCGACGCTGCTGCTCACCGGACAGCCTCAGTCACGATCCTGTTCCGGTTCCGCGGAGATCTGCAGCAGGCCGTCGTCATCAAGCTGAATCGAAATCAGGTTTGCTCGACAGCAGACCGGGCAGTCCTCGACATAGGTCTGTCGGTTTCCTTCGCTCAGGTCGACAGGAACGACGATCTCTTCACCACAGGCATCGCACACATAGGTTGCTTCACAGTCTGATACGCTGCCTGAAGCATTTACTGCTTCTCTGCGAGCGCTGGTCGGATCGAGCCACGGCAGTGTCTGTCCGGAACAGAGCAGCTCGCAGCTCCAGAGCATCACCGCGAGGGGCTCTTCATCTGCAAGCCGGTGATCGTTACCGACTTCAAGCAGCGCTTCAGCCGGGAGTCGGCTGTTACGCAGGAGTTCGACTGAATCTGCGAAGGGGATGATTTCATCGTTCGGACTGTGCAGGACGATACTGTTCGGAGCGATGCTGTTTGCTGTTCCCCAGTTCTTCCATGCAGGACAAAGGAGCACAAGTGGTATGCGGTCGTTGGCGAGGTTCATCGCCACAGCGCCACCCCGAGATGATCCGACCACCACATCCGGCTGCTGCAGATCGAACACCTGCTGTGCCTGAGCAACTGCTGTCGGAAAATCGTTGTGATCCAGGGGCGGGTTCAGCACTGTGTGCCCGGAGTTCCGCAGAAACGTCGGTTTGACACCGCCGACTGCACTATTCCAGCCATGCAGGAACAGAATCTTCATGAATTGGCCTCAGAGCATCTGTTGTACGGAGCGGGATCGTTGTTGCTCATCACAGGTGAGTATCTTCCCTGTAATCGGCGACTTCGCCGTCCCTGATATCGACTTCGATTCGCCCTGAAGTACTGCGGTCGAAGTAGCCTCCTGCATCAATTCGCTGGAGGTCACCGGATTCATCAACATACTCCAGTTTGAGGTCGCTGTCAGACGCAGGATAGATCCGAGCGGTTCGCTCTGCACCGGCCGCCAGATCTCCAACGAATGTCTCTGATCCCGTGACAATCAGGCGTACGCTGGTCAGCGGGCGACTTCCGGAATTCTTCAGAGTAACTGTCAGGCGTGGCCGCAGCAGCAGGGCCAGCAGCAGCACGATCGCCAGCAGCAGGAAGCCACGGAGTACCCAGCGGAACAGGCTGATCGTTTGCTTCGGAGAAGCAGCATCGGCAGGCTGCTCCAGGGAGCCGGCTGCAGAGGCTGTCATGTCTTCAGTTTTCACAATGTCAGTCCTCCCGGAGGGCAAAAGCGACACTGAATGATAACTCAGCCTGTCTCTGTCGACGAATGCATATGGGTACCTGCGGTCGACAGCGATGCCGCCGCAGCGGTGGAGATGGTTTCGTCGTGGTTCTCTGAAACGGCCCGGGTTTGATGCGAGTCGGCACGCATCCGGTGGGAAATGGTGCAAACCATGTCAGAGCGGTGAGAGAGGGGCCTGAATCGCTCTGGATTACGGTCGGCAGACCACCCGGCATGCAGAGCCAGTTCTGATGATCGTTCACTCAGTAGCAAATTTGCCGTTTATCCAGTGGATTTGAAAGTACTCACTGAAGTGATTGATCCGATTGTGCCGATCGAGAATCAATGGGGGGGTGAGCGGATTGACCGACCACCTGCGTTCGCGTTTTCAAGTCCGTGAAAAGGTATCAACAATGCGAAGAAACTCGTTGCTGCACGGCATAACCAGCATCGCAGTTTGTGCCGGGATCTGTTTCTCCAGCGTGGCGACTGCCTTTGAGGGGGCTCCGGGGCGCATTTCTCGGGATATTGAGCTTTCTGAAACGGGCAGTCTGGCCGGGCGTGTTGTTTCGACCGCCGGTGAGCCACTCGCAGATGCCGCAGTGCGTCTGCAGTACTCCGGTGCCGCCGTGGCTGAAACAAGGACAAATGCTGAAGGTCGTTTCGTCATTCGCGGAGTTCGTGGTGGAGACCATACGCTGAATGTCGGATCGTCCAGCACACCGCTGCGGTTATGGACCAGTGGCACAGCACCTGCTGTTGCACGAAATGAAGTCGTTGTGGCTGGCAGCGAGTTTGTAATTCGCGGTCAGTACGCTGATGCCTGTCCACCTCCGACCTGCATCCCCTGCTCACCTGGTGTTGGTGCTGCTTCACTGCTGTCAATTGCTGCCATTGCGACAGCAACGACTGCGATTGTGATTGCCGTCAACGCCGAAGATGAAATCGACGATCTGAAGCGAGAACTCGCTTCTCCCTGAAGCCAAATCCTGATCTACACATCAGAAGAGCCCTCGGGGACTTGCCTCGGGGGCTCTTTCTCATTGTGTCGTCTGTCGCTGATCAGTCTGCAGAGCCGATTTCAGCAAACGCCGCTTCAGCTGCTGCGAGCGTCTCTGCGATATCTTCATCGGTGTGTACTGCTGAAATGAACATCGCTTCAAACTGACTGCAAGGCAGGTATACGCCGCGGTTCAGCATGCCATGAAACCAGCGGGAAAACGTCTCTGTACATGATGCCGTAGCTGTATCCAGATCGCAGACAGGCTCCGCCGTCATGAACACGGTGAGCATGCTTCCGGCACGATTGGTCTGAACCGCAACACCATGTCGCTGTGCAGCGTCACGGAATCCTGCTTCAAGCTGAGCACCGAGCTGTTCAAGGCGCGGGTAAGGATTCTCGTCACGAATGAGCTGCAGCATCGCTTTGCCAGCGGCCATGGCAACAGGATTTCCGGAGAGTGTTCCGGCCTGATAAACTTTTCCGGCCGGGGATACGTTGCGCATGATGTCAGCTCGCCCTCCGTAGGCACCGACTGGCATACCAGCGCCGAGGATTTTTCCCAGCGTGGTCATGTCCGGAGTGATGCCGAGAATCTCCTGAGCACCACCCCGGGCAACACGAAATCCGGTCATCACTTCATCGAAGATGAGCACAGTTCCGTGCTGGTCGCACAGCTGCCGCAGTTCGCGGAGAAATTCGGCCGCAGGAACAACGCAGCCCATGTTTCCCACAACGGGCTCCAGAATGACTGCTGCCAGCTGATCTGCATTGGCGGCAAACGCCTGCTGAAGCTGCTCTACGTTGTTGTAGGGCAGTACCAGCGTGTCAGCTGTGGCACCAGGTGGTACACCAGGGCTGGAGGGGCAGCCGAGGGTGAGCGCACCGCTGCCGGCTGCAACCAGAAGACTGTCGACATGTCCGTGATAGTTTCCGGCGAACTTGATGATGCCGTTGCGCTGCGTGAATCCGCGGGCAACGCGAATTGCAGACATAGTTGCCTCTGTACCCGAGTTGACCATCCGTACCATCTCAACTGATGGCACCAGTTCGCGGACGAGTGCCGCAAGATCTGCCTCAGCTTCTGTAGGAGCACCAAAGCTTGTGCCGGTTTCCAGCGCCTGCCGAATCGCTTCCAGAACGGCAGGATGGCGGTGCCCGAACAGATGCGGTCCCCACGAACCGATGTAGTCAATGAATTCATTGCCGTCGACATCGAAAAGTCGTGCGCCCTGCCCTCGCTGCATGAATGGTGGAATCCCGCCGACGGCTCCGAATGCGCGAGCGGGACTGTTGACTCCGCCGGGAATCAGCTGCGAAGCCTGATGGAACAGGCGTTCGCTTTCGGTACGGCAGGATGTATCACGGAGCATTCTGAAGTCCTCGTCTACAAACACAGCTTCGGCGCACAATCACAGTTATGGCCACGAATGAATGGAGGTCCCTCTGCAGGCCTGTGCTGCAGGCCTGTGCTGCAGGCCCGTGCGGCAGGCCTGTGTGTCAGGCCTGTGCAGCATCAGGCAGGCCGGCGGCGAACGGGTCAGATTCCCTTGATCTGCAATCCCGGGCGGGCCGCCAGCAACGCGTCGATGGCTTCCTGCGTAACATCGCAGTTGGTCAGATCCAGCACTTTCAGATCCGGCAGTTGTCCGAGTTCGACAAAGTCAGGTGAGTCGAACTGTGAGCCGGCCATGTTGAGCGTCCGCAGCTTTTTGAAACCCAGAATTACTGGCATTGATTCTGCAGAAATCCTGGTCGCTTCAATATTCAGTTCCGTCAGCGCAGTAAGGGGGGCCAGTGCTGCAAAGCACTCGTCCCGGACTTTCTTGACCTCTCGCAGTTCCAGGTACTCCAGACTGGTAATTGCACCAATCAGGGCAATTCCGTCGCCACTGATCAGTTTGCATTCACTGATGTCGAGGAATTTGAGCTTTGGCAGCTTACTGATGATTTCCAGTGCCTCGTCATCAATGGACGTTTCACGCAGCTCCAGACGGCTGAGTTCAGGACAGGCAGCGAGATGCTGAATGCCAGCCCCGGTTACGTCTGCGAGTCTGCAGCTGAATCGACGCAGCTTGCTGAGCTTGCCAATGTGGACCATTCCGGCATCGGTAATCGGCACGGCCTCCAGTTGCAGTTGTTCGAGTGTTGCGATCTGGCCAATGACCTCCATGGAGGCGTCAGTGATGGCTGTGTTGTAATTCAGATTCAGGGATCTCAGCGGCAGGTTTCGGAGGTGAGGGATGCCTGCATCAGTAACCTTGGACTTCTCCAGCTGCACATCAACCAATGATGTCAGGCCTTTGAGCATTTCCACACCTGCATCCGTGGTGTTGGTGTTCCGCAGGTCGATTGCTCGAAGTTTCTTCAGTCCGTTGATGTGCTGCAGTCCAGCATCGGTGAACCCAGACCTCCGCAGAATCAGCACTTCCAGTGAGGGCAGCTGTCCTGCGACTTTCAGCGTCTCATCGCCAACGGCCGAAGCGTCCGTCAGGTCCAGCCGTCTGAGTGTTGTCAGCGATGCAATCTCAGTGAGCGCGGCGTCGGTCATACCGGGGCCCCCAAACCGAGCCACCTGAATATTCTTCAGCCCTGGCAGATGAGCTGCGGTTGCAGTGAAATCATCGTCTGAAGCGACCGAGAGCTCTGTGACGAGGCCAGCCTCATTCTTTGTGAGCAGGCAGCCTGCTGCTTCCAGTGCAGCGACGGCGTCTGCATCATCCGGTGTCGCCGCAGGGGCACTCTGCTGCTGTTGTGCGGATGGAGTTTCCGCCGCCGGCTGGCAGGAGACCAAAAACAACAGGGAGAGCAGACAAAATACTCTGACAACTGAACGCATATCTTCCACCGAATTCTGCAATCTGAAAGAGTAGGCTGAGGTTGAACGGTGTGCGGCGTGCGCTGAGCTTTCACTGCACTGTGACAACCTGTGATAACTTTTTCTGTGACAACTTCTCTAAAATGCTGGTCCGGAAACAGCTTAACTCAAATCTGTCTGAGCACCGGATCAAGTCTGCCAGTCAGCTGGATTCACCTGACCAACCCTCTGCCGACAACTTGCTGCGAAGCACTCTGACGAAGTCTGCAGATCAGCAGGCATGCAGGACTACCGGGCATGCCGCACTACAGGTGCCGCCCTACCGGTGCCGCACTACAGACGCACACGCTGCAGCAGCCCGCAGGCGATGGCTGCATGTGTCAGCTGCATCCGGAATCAGTGACATTCTGCAACAGCTGGCTGATGAATGGGTTGATTGCAGACCTTTCCCGACAGCAACCAGATGACTGCGGATGCAGAGGTTGCTGTGCGGGACTTGTACGACACCAGTGTTGACGTACATCCCGGAATTCTAGACTGGTCCACGATACTGTGCAATTGGCTGCAATGTTTCGCAAAAACCAGAGCAGATTGATCAACAAAACACTGATCACGGAACAGCGTGAGCCTATAACGGAAAGCAGCAGCAGACCTCTCAGGTGACGGAGCATTCCAGCTGCAGGTCGCAAGTTTTGAAGATTAGTTTATCTATTTTTCCAGAGTATTCATCCTCCAGGGTTGGCGTGGGCTGATGGCGATTTTTCTTGGAGTGTGATCAGTTGATCTGGTAGTTCCTGCCGATCCCGTTTCAGACAAACGACAAAGAGCCAGCACTTGCGGTTGGTAATGCGGATGTCCTGAATTACTGTTCAGGTGTTTTTCCGTTTGTATGACATAGTTCTATGTTCGTGACCGATTTGAGGTTGCAGAATGCGGTTATTTGCTGGATCTTGCTACCTGCCACCGCTGTGGCACAGAATCCTGCGGTATTTCGATTGCCGCCCAGTTACAGACATCCCGATATGATCAGTCAATCTGTTGAATATGCTCTGAGAGCAGTCGTGACGATCGCCAACGCGGGTGGTCAGGCTTGCCCGTCTCGTGAGATCGCGGAGATCACCCGGGTTCCCGCTCCGTATCTTTCGAAGCTCATGCAATCGCTGGTAAAATCCGGTCTGCTGATTGCTCAGCGTGGTCCGAATGGCGGATTTCAGCTTTCGCGTGCTCCCGAGGAAGTTACTCTGCTGGATGTGATCAATGGTCTGGAGCCGTTCGAGCGAATTGAGCAGTGTCCGCTCGGAATCGGCTCACACGCCGGGACTCTGTGTCCACTTCACCGTGCGGTCGACGGAGCAATTGCCGCAGCGCAGCGGATTCTCTCGGAGGTCCGGGTTTCAGACATGGTGGCCCAGCCTGGTTCGGTGACTCCACTTTGTGAGGATCAGCAGATTGTTCAGCTGTCCATCGGGCTCCCACCTGGTGATGTTCCTGTTCCCGATGATTCTCCGGCTGACAACGGCGAAGACAGTCTGGATCCGCTCGGTGACCTGTTGCAGGACATCAGGTCCCGCGACTGAGAGATCCTCGCACTCTGAGAATTCACTTTCAGCCTCCAGCGTGCCACAGTGGCCAGTACCCTGCCTCTGAGTCCGGCACTCCCGCTGGTGGTCGGCAGCCCTCTTACTCAGTCAGAAGCAACATGATCAAGTCGGCCGTTACCGTCAGTCTCGTCGAGCAGGCTCGTCGGGGACCATTTGTTTTTCATGACGATCTCTCGTCCGCTGCCCGGCATGCGGCAGAGATGGGTTTTGATGCAATCGAAGTCTTCGCACCTTCGGCTGCAGGGATTCGGGATCTGCCCCTGGCGGAGCTGCTGTCAACTCACGGTCTGCAACTGGCTGCGGTGGGTACAGGGGCGGGCATGGTGATTCATGGCCTGAATCTGTGTGATCCCGACGCCGAAAAGCGAGCTGCCGCGGAAGTGTTCATACGGGACATCATTGATGCCGGAGCGGAGTTCGGAGCCCCGGCAATCATTGGGTCCATGCAGGGACGCTGGTCTGAGGCAGTTCCGCAGCAGGAGGCTCTGAGGCTGCTGTCGGACTCACTTGAACGCCTGGGTGATCACGCTGGCTCTCGGGGAACTGTACTGATCTACGAACCGCTCAATCGCTATGAAACCAACCTCTGCACGACGATGAAGCAGGGGGCAGAGTTACTGAATTCACTCTCCACCACGGCTGTCCGGTTGCTCGCGGATCTGTTTCACATGAACATTGAAGAACGCTGCATCGCATCCGGGCTGCGAGATGCCGGGAAACATCTGGGCCACGTTCATTTTGTGGATTCCAACCGCCAGGCTGCCGGGTTCGGACATATGGACTATGGACCGATTGCCGCCGCCCTGCAGGAAACAGGGTATGACGGGTATGCATCAGCCGAAGCTTTTCCGATTCCCGATTCGATAACGACTGCTCAGCAGACGATCGACAGCTTTCGATCAGTATTCAGGACTGTCTGAAGTGGACATGGCTGAGACTCCTTGAGTAAACACCTGCCGCACATGCAGGTCTTCATCCAGAATCAGCAGGTCTGCCTGCAGTCCGCATTCCAGTCGCCCGGTCTGATCCTGAATACCGGCGCGTTCCGCCGGCGTAGTTGTTGCCATGCGGATCACTTCGTGCAACGGTGCCGTGGTTGCCTGATGCATGTGTCGAACCATGAAGTCCATGCCGCGTACTGAGCTGGCAAGACTTTCGGGCGAGGCCCAGCCCGTTCTGCCGTCGCTGCGGAACCTTGTCCCGTGTTGATGGTGTCCGAAGCTGTATTCGCCTGGCGGCAGATCCAGTGCACGGTTGCAGTCGGTCACGATGCACAGTCGGTCAGCGCCTTTCATTCGCCATGCAAACTCAAGCAGTTCCGGGGCCAGATGGCAGCCATCTGCGATCACCTCCGTGCTCATTTCACGATGCATCAGCACAAATTCCGCCATGCTGCCCTGCATGGGAGGACCGAATCGCTGACGCATGGCCGGTACGGAACTCATGGCGCACCAGAAATGATCAACATGACGCATCCCGACATCAAAGACACGCTGCATTTCCGTCCACGAAGCGTTGGAATGGCCGCAAGTGACGAGGCATCCCGCATCATGAAAGATACGGCTGAATTCCTCCGCGCCAGGAAGTTCTGCAGCACATGTGGCGATGCGGACAAAACCACTGGCGAGGTATTCTCGGTATTCCTCGGGATCCGGGGCGCGACATCCGGCCGGGTCATGGCAACCCTGCTTGCCCTGGGCAAAATACGGGCCGTAGAGATGGATGCCAGGGATCCATGGGCCGGTCCCCGGCTGCACCGCAAATTGTTCCGCTGCGCTGCGGCAGGATTCAAGCATCTGCAGCAGTAATTCCGCGTCGCCGGTCGTTGTGGTGGGGAAGATTGTCGTTGTGCCGTGTCGCAGGTGAGCTGTGCATGCGGTCACAGCGCTTTGAACGGTTCCGTCCATGAAGTCAGCGCCGGCTCCGCCATGGACATGCAGATCGATGAAACCGGGACTGATGTAACGGCCATTTGCGTTGATCGGACGAATGCCTGCCGGGATTTCCGGAGTGTGGCCGACAGCGGAGATCCTGCCGCGTTCCCAGACAACCGCAGCGTTTTCGAGCAGACAATGAGGGAGGACTACCGTTCCGTTGACGATCGCTCCCGCTGAAAGTTCATCGCCCATCAGGATTTCCTGTGTCATGCTTCAGGGTGTGCAGGCCGGCCAGCAGGATCTCTGGCAGACACTCACAGTGCCGGAGATCCGGATTTACGAGTCTGTTGGTTCGCACTTACATGCATTTCGCATTGCTGCTGCGGCGTCGCTGCAGAACTG
>JALQUR010000217.1 GCA_023260695.1 Planctomycetaceae bacterium | reverse complement strand
GCTGCAGGCTCAATCCCCGCTGCTCCAGCCGGGCCTGCACAAAGCGATCCACTGGTGTGCGAATCAGCTCATCCCGCTGTACCTGCGGTGGGCTGGTCTGCCGCAGCGGCTGCAGCGACCAGTGTGACAACTGATCCGCATTCAGAACCGGCTCCGAGTACACCGGCCGGGCAGCTGTCGGTTCATCTGCGGGCAAATCTCCGCCGCCGGAGAACAGCCCGCCGACAATCAGACTGAACAACCTGCAGACCGTGATCAGCCCGAACAGCCGAGAGCAGGCAGCCCTCAATCCTGCTGGTCGGCTCACGCAGCAGGCCGCTGCCGTGCAGCGAAAGTCTGTCCATGCCGATCTGGCTGCTCGGTACGGCACTGAGATTCCAGCCACGATGGTCTCCCCCTGTTCCAGTTCCTGTTCCTGCTGTGAACTCAACCGGCGTTGATCAGACCGCGTACCACATGCGCTTCATCCGGCCCCGTCAGACGCTTGTCGAGACCGTTGTGGAACCATGTCAGAAGTTCGTGATCAATCCCCATCAGGTGCAGGATGGTCGCGTGAAAGTCATTGATGGAGACGCGGTCTTCAGCGGCACGCAGACCAATATCATCAGTCGCTCCCCATGCGCGACCTCCCTGAACTCCGGCCCCCGCCAGCCACGCGCAGAATCCCCACGGGTTATGATCCCGCCCCGTCCCCTGTTCGCTCATCGGCATGCGACCGAATTCGCCGCCCCAGATCACGAGCGTGTCTTCCAGCAGACCGCGTTGCCGCAGGTCCCGGAGCAGTCCGGCAATCGGGCGGTCCGTGCGACCACAGTATTCCGAGTGATTCGATTCGACATCGTTGTGTGCATCCCACCCGTTCGTATCACCGGAATAAAGCTGGACAAACCGCACACCGCGTTCGAGCATGCGGCGAGCGAGCAGGCAGCGCTGGCCGAATTCCCGTGTCTGCGGCTGATCCATCCCGTACATCCGCTGCGTTGCTTCGGTCTCCTCACGCAGGTCGACCACAGCAGGGGCTTCCATCTGCATTCGAAACGCCATCTCGTAAGCAGACAGGCGTGCGGTGAGCTGATCATCAGCATCTCGTCCCGCAAGGTGCTGCCGATTCAGAGAACGCATCAGGGCCAGATTGCGTAATTCCTGTTCGCGTGAAAGCCCCAGCGCAGATTTCAGAGCTGGCACCGGAGAATCCCCGGGACGCAGGGTAACCCCCTGACTGGAGGCGGGCAGATAACCGTTTCCCCATGCCACCGGGCCCCCCTTGAGCCCGCCACCGGGATCCGGGAGCACAATAAATGCCGGCAGATTGCTGTTCTCACTGCCCAGCCCCCATGCCACCCAGCTGCCGACGCTGGGGTGTCCCATCAGAATACTTCCGGTGTTCATCTGATACACCGACTGCGGATGGTTGACGCTGTCGCCATGGAGTGAACGAATGACGCACAGATCATCAGCTTCCCGAGCGATCTCCGGGAGAAAATCGCTGATGAGCAGACCTGATTCTCCGCGCGGTCGAAACTGTCGAAGTGGAGCCAGCAGCGGATTGCGAGCCACATTCCGGCGCGTCATGACATTGCCAAAACTCTCCGGCAGAGGCTGCCCGGCATAGCGAGTGAGTGCCGGCTTGGGATCAAACAGATCCACGTGGCTGGGGCCACCATGCATGAACAACCACAGGACCCGTTTTGCTCTGGCCGGATGATGTGTCTGAGCCAGCATTGCCGGGTGTTCTGCCTGGAGCAGCCCGCCTGCAGCCAGCATCCCGGCACCACCACCTGCCTGCGCCAGAAAGCGACGACGATCGATCTGCAGAAACAGTGGATCAGGTGTCATGACTGGTCAATCAGATCCAGAAAGCGTGCGGAGTAAAAAACGAACAGTGAACTGCTGCAGAAAACAGTATCGGTCAACTGTGTTGAAACCTGCGGACTGAAACCGGGGGACTGAAACTCGCTGCTGCGGAATCGGTGCCACGAACACGACGATGAAAGCCTGCCGATATTCTGTCAGGTTCGGCCGCAGATTGCACGCCCTGATTCCGCATCAATCCGCGCAGGACCGGGTCGCCGGAAGCACTGTTCAGCAATGTTTTTCGCGTTTCCGGACGAGGCTGCACTGTTCCCCCACGGCTCTGAACCAGCGTGGGCAGCCCGCATTCGCCGCGGCGAACCGCTTTTCCGCCAGTTGCAGATGACACAGCATCACACATCCGGGATAGTATCCGCAGAGGAGAATCGTGGATGAATTTCTTATCAGCCCTGAGCCTGTTACTTGCGACCGCCGCGGCCGGAACTGCAGTTGCAGAAGAGCTGCAGCCCGAGGCCAGTGCAGGTCCGCAGTTCGTTCAGCAGTTTGTCGGCAGGTACTGCCTTGACTGCCATGGTGGTGATACCGAGGCTGCTGCCGGTGTGGACCTTGAAGACTGGTCAGCATTGCAAGTGGATCAGTCGGCTGATTTCACGCCCGAGGCAGCTCGCGACATCGTTCAACTCCACGATCGTGTGCTCCGTGCCGTGCAGTTCGGACACATGCCGCCCAGGGAAGTTCCACAACCCACAGCGGCTGAACGCATTCGCCTGCTGACACGGCTGCAGGAGCAACAGCAGGCCCTTGCCAGCAGTCTTCCGGCAACTCCCACTCAGATCAGGCGGATGAATCGCTTCCAGTACAACAATGCAGTTCGCGATCTGCTTGAACTCAGGGTTGAGGTCTTTCCGCTGTCAGAAAGGATCCTCCGCGAATACGGAGACTACTTTCAGCCCGAAAGCGGACTCATGCCAGAGAGCGTCACTGTGGGCTGTCGACCACTGGGCAAGTCACAGATGATTGAATCCTGCCTCAGCGGCGTCACCCCGTTTCCGCAGGCGGTGCCGTGACCCTTCCGGGCGTTGGCAAGTTCTACTGCCGCGAGCG
>JALQUR010000195.1 GCA_023260695.1 Planctomycetaceae bacterium | reverse complement strand
ATGCGGATGGAGCCGATTGATGCGGGCGGGATCAAGCTGATGTCGATGGGGTTCTTCATTGATCCGGGGCAGTCCGTGGTCTGGCGTGGTCCCATGCTTCACAAGGCGCTCACCCAGTTCCTGTCGGATACAGACTGGGGAGAGCTGGACTATCTGATTATTGATCTGCCACCCGGAACCGGTGACGTTTCGCTCACGCTGTCGCAGCAGGTGGGACTGGCTGGTGCCGTTGTCGTCTGCACGCCTCAGCAGGTCGCGTTGCTTGACGCAGTCAAAGCTGTGGACATGTATCAGAAGGTCAATGTGCCAATTCTTGGGTTTGTTGAAAACATGTCGGGAGATGTGTTTGGTCGTGGCGGTGTTCAGAGAACGGCAGAGCAGATGAAGTTGCCGTATCTTGGAGACATTCCGCTGGAATCGTGTATCCGTGAGTATGCGGACAATGGGCGGATGATGGATTTGCTGACGGAAGATAACGCGGCCCGAGATGGTATACGAAGAGTCTGCCAGAACGTTGCGATGCAGGTGTTCAGCGAACTGGTTCGGTCACCGTCCGGACCGACACTGGAGATTCTGTAAGTCGCGGCTGTGGCCGTAAGTATGTTTTGACACGCAGATGCATGCGGCTGAAATGTCATGCATCAAAGGACTCAACAGCAGGAAAGCTCTGGAAGCGAATCTGTCATGATCCCCACGCTCGCAGAGATCTTTGAGGAATTCAACGACCTTGATGCGGAAGATCAGTCCCTGTTTCTGCTTGAGCTTGGGGACGATCTCGATGAATTTCCTGACTCCGCTCGCACTGATGAAAACCTGGTCCACGGCTGCCAGAGTCAGGTCTGGCTGACTGCCTGCATATCCGGCAGCGGGCCGGACAGTCGCATGCAGCTTGTGGCAGACAGTGATTCAGCAATCGTAAGGGGACTGATTGTTATCCTGCAGGCTGCATACAGTGGGCTCACAGCGAGGGAGATCAGGGATTTTGATATTCAGTCCGTCTTCCGTGCACTGAATCTGCAGCAGCATATTTCACCACAGCGACGGAACGGCCTGCGGGGCATGGTGGAACGCATCAATTCGATTGCCGCTGCTCAGGTCGCAAGCTGCAGTTCATCAGTCGACTCGGGTCCGAATGTCGCGGAACGGTCCCGGACTTCGGTTGCGGTGACGTTGCCTGTGTCTGCAGCATTCGACGTTGCTCACATTCGCGGTCAGTTTCCGGTTCTGAATCGACCACTGGCAGGAGGCATTGCTCCGGTTTATCTGGACAGCGGTGCTTCGGCTCAGAAGCCTCAGGCTGTGATTGAAAAACAACGCGAGGTTGAGGAACAGTATTTTGCGAATGCTCATCGCGGAACATATCAGCTGGGTGTTCGCATCGACGAGGAACTGGAGGGTGCACGTTCCCGAATCGCCTCTTTCATTGATGCTGATTCGCCCGATCGGATCATTTTTACGCCGGGCACAACCGCCGGCCTCAATTACATTGCGACAGGATGGGGCCGACGTCACGTTGGTCCCGGTGATCGGATTCTGACAACAATTGCCGAGCACCATGCCAACTTTGTGCCATGGCAGCAACTGGCCAGGGAACGGCAGGCACAGCTGCAGCTGATTCCGCTCACGGACGATGGCCGGATTGATCTGGCTGCACTGGATGAACTGCTGAGCGCCCCGGTTCGTCTGATTGCAGTTTCAGGGATGAGCAACATGCTGGGGACGATTAACCCCATCGCAGAAATTGCTCAGCGGGCGCGTGCTGCTGGTGCCTGCGTGGTTATCGATGGAGCTCAGAGTGTTCCGCACCTGCCCGTCAGTGTGCAGCAGGATGATGTGGATTTCCTCGTCTTCAGTGGGCACAAATTGTATGGTCCGACGGGTGTCGGAGTGCTTTACGGTAAAGCTGAGCGTCTGGACGAGATGGATCCGATATTCTTCGGCGGACACATGATTGACCGGGTCGGTGTCTCAGATTCCACGTGGGCAAAAGCACCGGCAAAATTTGAAGCTGGAACAGCTCCCATTGTTCAGGCCATTGGTCTGGGAGAGGCAGTACGCTGGACTGAAGAAGTGGGGCTGGCGGCGATTCACGCTCACGAGCAGTCACTTGTACGTCAGGTGTTTGAGGGACTGCAGCAGATTGCAGGTCTGAAGATCTTCGGGCCGGGGCCGGAGCACCGCGGCGGGATCGTAAGTTTCTGCATTGACGGGATTCACCCGGAAGATCTCGCGGCGCTGCTGGACGAACGTGGCGTCTTTACTCGACATGGCCATCACTGCACAATGCCTCTGCACGCAGCGCTGCAGGTCACCGGGACCACTCGAGTGAGTTTTGCTGCGTATAACACGTCCACAGATGTGGAGCAGTTTCTGGCAGCACTGCAGCGGGCTGTCAGCATTCTGCGACGCTGACAGCCACTCTGCGGTGTCTGAACTGCGGGGTGGGGTGATTCAGCCGCTGACCGCAGCGACTTCAAAACCTTTGCGGTAGTGTTTTGTCAGCATTGCATCAGCAGCAGCGTTACCCGTCGTCATCTGCTCGGCGTTCCATTTCAGAACTGACCCGGGGACGCGTGCTGCAACATTTCCCAGCTGTACGGTTTCAGTGAGTGGACCGGCATACGAGAAGCCATCTGTGGTTTGTTTTCCGGCGAGGGCAGCGTCTACCCAGTCATGCCAGTGACTGCTTCCGGCAATTTCAGGGACGTCGTAGTCGGCATACTTTTCCGCCGGAAACAGCAGCGGCATACCGACATGCGGCAGCACCATATTTCCTTTTTCACCAATGAACAGTGAACCGGATTTGGGAAGCGTCGCATCGGCCGGCAGCGCTGCAAGTTCCAGCGGGGGCTGCAGTCCGCCATCACGCCAGATTACCTGAATGCGTTCTGACGTCAGGTCAGTGCCGGCGAACTCCCATGTCACGGTTTCCGGCCCTGGCCAGACTTCACTGTTGGTGCCGGAGTGTTCGGCAGTGACGGTGAGCGGATTGCGGATTCCGAGTGCGGTGAAAACGGGATCCAGAATATGACAGCCGAAGTCACCGAGTGCACCGGAGCCGAAGTCCTGCCAGTCTCTCCATTTGAATGGATGATAGACATCTGCGGCAAAGGGCCGTTCGGGGGCAGCTCCCAGCCAGAGGTTCCAGTCGACACCTGCCGGGACAGCTGAGGCGGGTGGACGATCAGTGCGGTTGCAGTACTGTCGTCCCTGGACACCGACCCACGAATGCACCTGGGTGACTTTGCCGATCGCTCCGTCCTGAATCAGTCGAACACCAGTGCGGTAGGCCTGATGTGAATGGATCTGATTCCCCATCTGGGTGGTGACTCCTTTTTGTTCCGCCAGCAGACGCATCTGCCGCGCTTCCCAGACGGTGTGGGTCAGGGGCTTCTGGCAGTAGACGTGTTTCCCGAGTGCCAGTGCCTGCATCGCAATGCTGGCATGCATGTGGTCTGGAGTGGAGACGATTACAGCGTCAATCTGGTCTGCAGCATCATCAAACATGCGACGATAATCCTGCCACTGGCGAACGCCTTCAAAAGCAGCAGCAGCGCGATCAAAACGTGATTGATCAATGTCGCAGAAAGCGGTGAAGCGCACGGAAGGATGGCTGCCAACATTGGACAGGTCTGACCAGCCCATGCCATTCACCCCGACGGCTGCGACTCGCAGCTGCTCATTGATGCTCCGCGGCCGAGGGGCAGCCACCGCAGTGGTGGCCCCGGTCAGCAGCAGTCCGGACTGGTGCAGGAATGTTCGCCGAGAAGTTCCATTGCCTGGAGTTGTCATGTCAGCTTTCCCATTCTGGATTCGGAAGCAGGTAACAGTGCTGAAATCGTAGCTGCACGCAGGATCAGGGAAAAGTCAACGACGACCTGGCTGGTCCGGCACAGGCAGTATTCACGGCTGACTGGATTCAGTCTGCCGTACGGTTTTATGATACCGATCGGGCTGTCCATGCTGCGCTTCGGCGTCGCTGCGAGACCGGAGTGTGCTGCACAAAGCCTGTTGCTTCGCGCGGGAAATCCTGAAGAGTTACGCGGAGCGAAGTTGACTGACCGGAGGTTCTGAATGTTGATGACAGAGTGGCCAGCCCTGTTGACTGAGCGTGCCTGCGGAATCTCACAGAGGCTGGTCAGGGTTTTACCCGGACTGATCCTGTGCATCGGTGTTTCGGTGTCGGCCGATGAAGCAACAGTCAGTTTTTCACGTGATATTCGTCCACTTCTGAATTCTGCCTGTATGGGATGTCATGGGTTCGACAAAGCGGCACGAAAGGCAGAATTGCGACTGGATCAGCTGGCGGTGGCGGCTGCAGAACTTCGAGATCGCGGCATCCTGCTGCCGGGTGATCCGAATGCCAGCGAACTCATACGGCGGATTACTTCGAACGATCCCGAACTGCTGATGCCGCCGCAGGAATCCGAAGTGCGGCTGACGACTGAGCAGATTCATCTGCTGCAGCGGTGGGTGCAGGAGGGAGCTGTCACGGAAGAGCACTGGGGGTTTCTGCCACCGGCTGAGCCAGACGTTCCGGAGGTCACCGATCCGGAAAGGTTCGTGAAGTCACCGGTGGATCAGTTCATCCTGCGGCGTCTGCAGCAGGAAGGGCTGACCCCGGCTGCTGATGCAGATCGAAGTACTCTGATACGTCGAGTGGCATTTGTGCTCACTGGCCTGCCGCCATCTCCGGAACAGCAGCAGGCGTTTTTTGCGAACGACGATCCACAGGCCTACGAGCAGATGGTGGAGGTGTTTCTGGAATCTCCGCATTACGGCGAAGAGCGGGCAAGACACTGGCTGGATCTGGCGAGGTATGCGGACACTCACGGCCTGCATCTCGACAATGAACGTCAGATGTGGTTGTGGCGAGACTGGGTGGTTTCCGCATTCAACAGCAATTTGCCCTTTGATGAATTCACCCGCTGGCAGCTTGCTGGTGACCTGCTGCCGGACGCATCCACTGAGCAGCAGATTGCCACGGGATTCAACCGCTGCAATGTTTCCACCAGCGAAGGCGGCTCAATTGCGGAGGAATGGGTCTACCGCTATGCGGTGGACCGGACAAGCACAATGATGCAGACGTGGATGGGGCTGACTGCCGGATGTGCCGTGTGCCACGACCACAAGTACGATCCGATTTCCAGTCGGGAATTCTATTCGCTCTATTCATTTTTCTATTCTGCTGCTGACCCGGGCATGGACGGGAATATCGAGGACACTCGACCATTCCTGAGAGTTCCGGATGCGGAGCAGGAACAGCAGATTGAACTGCATACGGAAATACTCAAGCAGGCAGAGCAGGCATTTGAACAGGCATGGTTGCGGCAGCAGGATCACCTCATTGCTCAGTCTGCTGATGCCGTGCAAAGGACAGATGTGCTGATCGACGAAGTATTTCCGGCAGCCAGCAGTGTTCGCAACACCACCAGAAACTCAGCGGTATGGCAGTACGAACCGGATTTCGGTGTTCCGTCGGGCCGGCGTTGCCTTGAGCTGGCGTGGGGCGAACGTTTTGATCTGACGGTCGATTTCGGGACGCTGCCATTGACTGTTCCCGATGACGCGGTACTCAGCCTGCAGGTGCGGACTGATGAGTGGAGTCCGCCCCGGGGATTTGCCGTCCAGTTCAGCGGAGCTGGCGGGCAGCAGGCTGTCTGGGGGGATGCTGCGGAAGTTGGAACCGGCGTTGAGCGGGGAGCACTTCCTGAACGAGCGGCCTGGCAGCGGCTGGAAGTACCTCTGCAGGACCTCGGGATCAACAGCGGTGCTCGTCTGAACAGCCTTGTACTGCGGATGTTTGGTGGTCGCATGTGGGTTGATTCTGTTGTGCTGACCGGCAAGCGGAAGGCGAGCGATGATCCTGCGGTGTCGTTCGGGAAGTGGCTGAATCTGGCGAGTGCGAAAGTGCCGACAGGGATTTCGGACGAACTTCAGGCGGCGTTGCGAGTCTCGGCTGCGAAGCGTACTGCAGCTCAGCTGGAAGCATTGCAGCGGTGGTGGGGACGTCACATTCAACGACCGGAAACTTCGGTCATTGCGGAGGAACTCCTGCAGGTCCGCTCTGCTGAAAGCAATCTTCAGGCCGTGAGGGATCGGGTCCCGGGGACGCTTGTTTTCCGCGAACTGGAGCAGCCTCGACCTGCGTTCGTGATGCTGCGGGGGCAGTACGATCAACCCGGAGAAGCGGTTGTGCCCGGGGTACCGGCAGCGCTGACATCCTCCGGCAATCGCTGGAATTCCACGGCAGACCGAAGGGCGAATCGGCTCGATCTGGTGGAGTGGTTGTTGTCGGATGAGAATCCATTGACAGCGCGCGTGGCAGTCAACCGGATCTGGCAGCAGGTCTTTGGCACAGGCCTGGTGAGTACGAGTGAGGACTTCGGTACGCAGGGAGAACTGCCATCGCATCCTGAACTGCTGGACTGGCTGGCGTGGGAGTTTCGTCGCTCCGGGTGGGATCAGAAGCAGATGTTTCGGCTGCTGCTGAATTCGGCAGTGTTTCGAATGGAATCACGGGTTTCGGAACAATTGCAGCAGCGAGATCCCGGCAACAGGCTGCTGGCTCGTGGACCACGGCTGAGACTGGATGCTGAGCAGATTCGCGATAATGCGCTGTTTGTCAGTGGCTTGCTCGACATGACCATGGGCGGCCGTGGGGTGCGTGGCTACCAGCCGGAGAAGATCTGGGAACCGGTGGGTTATGCCAACAGTAACACTCGCTTTTATCTGCAGGATCATGGTGCCAGTCTGTATCGTCGGAGTCTGTATACCTTCATCAAGCGGACAGCCCCGCCGCCGTTCATGGCAAATTTTGATGCTCCCAATCGGGAACAGTTCTGTGCCCAGCGAGCCCGCAGCAATACGCCCCTGCAGGCACTGCAGCTGATGAACGATGTGCAGCATTTTGAGGCGGCTCGAGCCCTTGCCGAAAGACTGCTCCGCGAAGATCTGCCGGATGATTCTGCCAGACTTGAGCGGTTGTTTCGGATCATTCTGGCAAGGGGGCCAGGACGGGAGGAACAGTCTGTTCTGCAGCGTTCACTGCAGGCTCAGCGGCAGCTCTTCATGAGTTCCCCTGCAGCAGCGGCGGACGTTCTGAAGAATGGTGAATCGCAGCCGGCAGAAGAGTTGCCGGTTCAGGAAACTGCTGCATGGACCATGTTGTGCAATCTGGTGCTCAACCTCGATGAGGTCGTCTGCAGAAACTGAAGTGACGACGGGTTGCCGGGATAAGGAGTCTGAATTCGGGCTCGCTGCTGCAGAGATGGTTTCAGCGTGTGCAGTGGTTCGACGTTGCAGTGTTGTGCTGTATGATAAGGGTAGTGCAGGATGGATTTCCTGACGGCAGCGACGTCCGCAGTCGCTTAATCGGTTCATGAAGTCAGAGGATCAGTCGATGAAAGACCTTCTCAGTGTATTTCTGCTGGCAATGCTGCTGCTGCCTGTTTCGCCAGCAGTGGCGGACGAGTCGGGCAAACGACCCAATATTGTATTTATCTTCTGTGATGATCTGACGTGTCAGTCTGTCAGTGCTTACGGCGAGAGTCGGCATCTGCTGGAGACACCGAATATTGACCGTCTGGCGGAGCAGGGCATGCTGTTCAGCAGATGCCTTGTGACAAATTCCATCTGCGGACCAAGTCGGGCATCGATTCTGACTGGGAAGTATTCGCACAAGAACGGTTTCTATAACAATTCAAACAGTCGATTTGACAGCAGTCAGCAGACATTCCCGCGAATGCTGCAGGCGGCCGGCTATCAGACTGCGATGATCGGGAAGTGGCATCTGGTGACGGATCCGGTGGGATTCGATTTCTGGCACATACTTCCGGGGCAGGGGCTGTATTACAACCCGCCGATGATTCGGATGGGTGAGCGTGTAAACATGGAAGGTTATACCACCGACCTGATCGGTGATCTGTCGATTGAATGGCTGAAGAGTCGCGATCGGACAAAGCCATTTCTGCTGATGAGTCAGCACAAGGCACCTCATCGGGAGTGGTCTCCGGCATTGCGTCATCTGGGCTGGGATAACGATCGGGTTTATCCCGAGCCGGCAACTCTCTTTGATCAGTATGAGGGTCGCAGTCTGGCAATCTCCGACCACGACATGGGGATTGAACGCACCTTTACGGATCGCGATGCCAAGCTGGTTCATCCACCCAGTCTGACCCCCCAACAGCTTGCTGAGTGGAATCGTTACTACGAGCCAAGGAACCAGAAGTATCGGGAATCCGATCTGCAGGGCAAGGACCTGGTTCGCTGGAGATACAACCGCTATATGCATGACTACCTGGCATGCGTGAAGGCGGTGGACGAAAACGTCGGACGTCTGATGTCCGCTCTGGAAGAAGAGGGTGTGGCAGACAACACGATCGTGGTGTTTACCAGTGATCAGGGGTTCTTCCTTGGCGAGCATGGCTGGTTCGACAAACGCTGGATTTTTGAGGAGTCCCTGCGGTCGCCACTCGTGGTCCGCTGGCCTGGCACTGTAGAAGCCGGTAGTGAATGTTCCCGCATTGTCTCGTTGATTGACTTCGCAGAAACATTTCTGGATGCGGCTGGTCTGCCGATCCCTGACGACATGCAGGGACGCAGCATGCTGCCGATCCTGCGTGGGCAGACTCCGGATGACTGGAGAACCAGTCTGTATTACCACTACTACGAATTTCCAGTTCCGCACCGTGTCAGGCCCCATAAAGGCGTGATTACGGATCGCTACAAGCTGGTGCACTATTACAAGCCTGACGTGGATGACTGGGAACTCCTCGATCGGCAGGCTGATCCGCTGGAGGTACGGAATTTCTACAGCGATCCGAATTACAGTGATGTAGTCAGGGAACTGCATGCCGAACTGAAGCGTCTGCAGGTGGAGGTGGACGAAGTGGAAGATCCGCCGCGCAGCGCTTATGGGAATCGAGCTTTTGCGGGTGAGGCGGATCCACCGTCACCTCAGAAGAAGAAGGCTGCGCCGAAACGGTGAGCGGCTGTATCTGGCAGACTGCAGAGATCTGCTGTGATGGAATCGTGGTCGGACGATTGATCCGGGAGGATGATGTCCCTGCATCAGGAGGCGAACTGGAATGGTGAGCGCTGCACTCAGAGCGTTACTGCTGTTACTGGTACTGGTTCCGGTGGTGAATGCTGCGGTCGACGAAGCTGTGGTGGTTCAGCGCAAGGCGGGTGAGCCTGCCGTGGACTTTGAACAGCATGTGGCTCCGGTTCTGCTGCAGCGATGTCTGGAATGTCATCAGGAGGCAGATCCATCCGGAGGACTGGCACTCACTCGAGCGGAACTGTTGTTCCGCGGGGGCGACAGCGGTGTGGTCATCGTTCCCGGGAATCCTGATGACAGTCTGCTCTTCCAGCGCGTGCAGGCGGGAGAAATGCCGCCTGAGCAGAATGGACACAGCATGGCTCTGGGGGCCAGCGAAGTGCAGGTGCTGCGTGCGTGGATTCTGCAGGGAGCGAAATATCCTGAAGATCGGGTGCTGGACCTGTTTGAACAGACGTTGCCGGGACGTGCCGGAAGAGACTGGTGGTCCCTGCAGCCCCTGCAGGATGTCTCTGTGCCCGCCATGTATCCAGGACAGCATCCAATTGACGCATTTGTGCGGCAGCGTCTGCAGCAGGCGGGGCTCGAGCCTGCGTCGCGCGCAGAATGGTCAGTTCTGATTCGGCGTCTGTCCCTGCAGCTGACCGGGCTGCCTCCACAGTCGCATGAACCCGGTGTAGTGCCCCCGCAGCCCGCAACAACAGCTGAGGAAGATCTGCGGCTTGCGGATGTGGCGGAGCGACTGCTGTCGATGCCAGCCTACGGCGAACGATGGGCCAGACACTGGCTTGATATTGTTCGCTACGCTGATACCAGTGGTTATGAACGGGATCAGGAGAAACCGTTTTCGTGGAAATACCGAGACTGGGTGATCAGGGCGTTCAATGAGGGACTGCCATGGGATGAATTCATCGTGCACCAGCTGGCGGGAGACCAGATTGATAATCGCACTGAGGAATCGGTAACAGCGACAGGTTTTCTTCGGCTTGGCACCTGGAACGACGAACCCAATGATCCTCAGGATTACACCTATGATCGTCTTGAAGACCTGGTGCACACCACTTCAACGGCGTTTCTGGGTCTGACGGTGAAGTGTGCTCGGTGTCACGATCACAAGTTTGATCCAATCCCGCATGCGGACTACTACAGATTTGCTGCGGCGTTCTGGACGGGGCCGGTGCGGCCACGGGGCCGGGAACTGCTCGGGGGGCCTTCAGCAGAAGAGCTGGGTTATGCTGAGATCCTCGGCTGGACCGATACGGAACCGGATCCGCCACCGTTCCATGTGCTGCAGGCCGGCGATCGCCAGCGTCCTCTGCAGCAGGTATCACCTGGTTCGTTGTCATGTCTGGAATCGCATCCCGGATTTCGCGCTGGTGTCCCGGAAAAGTTTTCAGCAGCTCCGCGACTGCAACTTGCTCGCTGGATTGCTTCCGACGGGAATTCACTGACTGCTCGAGTTGCAGTGAATCGCATCTGGCAGCAGCACTTCGGCGAAGGGCTGGTCCGCAGCCCGGATAATTTCGGATTCAACGGGGAACTCCCGACACATCCGGAACTGCTGGACTGGCTTGCCGAGGAGTTCATCAGGAGCGGCTGGAATGTGCGTCATATGCATCGGCTGATTCTGAGTTCACAGACGTGGAAGCAGTCATCGATTCATGCGCAGGAAGAGCAGTGCAGCCTGGTTGATTCATCCAATCGACTGTTGTGGAAGATGCACCGTCGCCGCGCTGATGCTGAGACTCTGCGGGACTCGTTGCTGGCTGTGTCCGGCGAACTGGATCTGCAGATGGGAGGAAGGGGTTTTTTCCCGGAGGTGCCTGCGGAGGCTCTGGAAGGGTTGTCCCGGAAGGGGGCTGCGTGGACGGCATCTCCTGCGGACCAGCAGCTCCGCAGAAGTGTCTATATCTATTCGCAGCGGAGTCTGCTGCCGCCGATGATGACAGCCTTTGACTTTGCTGATACGACACTTCCGTGTGGCAAAAGAGACTCCACAATTGTGGCACCTCAGGCCCTGACGCTGCTCAACAATGATTTTGTGCATCAGCGTGCAGCGGCACTGGCGAGACAACTGACAGGGACTGTCGAGCTGTCAGAAGCGGAGGTTATTCGGGCGGTCTGGACGAGGGTCCTCAATCGCGTTCCGGAGTCGGAAGAGCTGGAACTGGCTGCCGCACATCTGCGCAGTCAGCAGGAACGATTTCAGCGCCCGCCACTGCCACAGGACACCGAAGGAAGTATTTCGGACGAGCTGAGGCAGTTCTGCCGTATTGTTGGCACCGAAGTGCGGGCAGAAGAATGGAGAGATGCTGTTCCGGAGGACTGCGTCCTGCTGCTGGAAGCGGGTGTCGGGCTGGTCGTTGATGAACAGGGGGGGATTGCCCGCTGGCAGGATCTGAGCCGGCAGAATCGCGATGCAACTCAGCAGCTTGCCGATCGACGGCCGCGGGCAGGTACCGCAAACACGGTGGAGCATGCTGCGGTCCGTTTCAATTCCGCTGCCCGACAGTACCTCGATCTTGGTATTGGTCTGCTGCCAGGTCAGCAGTTCACCATTTTTGCCGTGACGTCAGACAGCGGAAAGCCGGGACATCGAGAGTTGCTTTCGAACTGGAGCGGACGGGATGGGAATTCCGTGACCTCATTGTTTCTGGGTCTGACCGGGGAACGCCAGATTCGGCTGAGCGACGCCATATCGGGTGTGGGCGAGATTCAGAATCCTGAACGTCCGTTTCTGTTTTCCGCGAGTGCGGGTCCGCTGGGGGCAATGGTTCATCAGGGGCACAGAAGTGTTCATGCGACTGCGAATCCGCTCCCGGAGCGACGACTGGATACACCATGGGTCATTGGGCAGCAGGGGAATTTTGACGCTGAATACTGGGATGGCACATTATCGCTGCTGCTGGTGTTTGCGCGGCAGCTGAATCCGGAGGAGCAGAGTTTGCTGCGAGAGGTGCTCCTGCGTCGCTATGATCTGCCAGCTGAGCATGAATCACCAGTTCCACCTGCCGAGCTGACTCCGCGGGGCAGAGCCGTGGCTTCACTCAGCCTTGTCCTGATGAATTCCAACGAGTTTCTGTTTATCGACTGAACTCGCCGGCGACGCGGGATCGGACGGTTCAGCTCAGCAGAAACAGCTCACGAGCATTCCGGGTTGTCTGCTCCGCCATTTCTGCGGCAGATATCCCGTGTATTTCGGCAAGGACTTCGTTTGTCATCGCAGTAAAAGCCGGTTCATTCCTTTTGCCGCGTTGAGGCTGTGGAGCGAGGTAAGGAGCATCGGTTTCCACCAGCAGACGGTTCAGAGGAACAGTGGCTGCGGTGGCCCGCAATTCGTCATTTCGGCGGTAGGTGAGCATTCCGCTGAAGGAAATGTGCAGACCCATTTCCAGACAGAGTTCCGCTGTTCTGCGGGACCCGCAGAAGGAGTGCATGACGCCGGCGGAGGTACCGCCACCAGATTCTTCCTGGAGCAGCGCGATCACATCATCCTCTGCATCGCGACAGTGCACGATAAAAGGCTTGCTGATTTCTCTGGCGAGTGCGATGTGCCTGCGAAAGAAGTCCTGCTGGATGTCAATCGGAACGTCCTTCCAGTAGCGATCCAGCCCTGTTTCTCCCACAGCAACTACAGCGGGAAGCTGAGCCATTTCTCGGATCAGATCCCAGTCGTCGGGAGCAGCCTCGAGTGCGTAGTTTGGGTGAATTCCAACGACAGGAGCAATGATTGGGTGTTGTGCCGCGAGCTGCAGCACAGCTTCACTGCTGCTGCGACTGACGCCGATCGACAGAATTCGTGTGATACCGATCTCTATGGCCCGCTGCAGCACATCTGTCAGGTCCTGCTGAAATGCATTGGCGTCAAGGTGGCAGTGTGTATCAATCAGGTTCAGTGTCATTGGTATCTGGTCCGGCGGAAGTCGTTGCCCTGAACAGGGTGCGAAGTTGAGTCAGTCACCGCGGGCGATGCAGCCCAGCAGCTGGCCGTCGATCACGGTACCGCTCGGAAGTTCCTTAAGTCTGTTGAGAACTCGGAGTACGGCTGCATCAGTCGCTGGCAGCCCCATTGACTGCAGATGGTGCAGTACAGCTCGCCTTCCACTATGTCGTCCCAGCACAAGACTGATATCCGGTCCCCCGACAAGTTCCGGGCGGAACGGCAGATAGGTGTCAGGATTCTTCAGCAGGCCGTCCTGGTGAATACCTGCTTCCGTCGCAAAGATATTTGCCCCGCCGATCGGCTTCATGCGCGGCAGGGAGATGCCGGTGAGTTCTTCCACCAGGCGGCATAGCGGAGCCAGCTTTGTGGTGTCGATGCTGTGTCTTCGCTGGTACTGGTCGGCATGCATCGTCAGTGCCATGACAACCTCTTCCAGGGATGCATTCCCTGCGCGTTCACCAATTCCGTTTACCGTGCACTGCACCACGTTGGCACCCGCTGCGATTCCTGCGAGCGAATTTGCAGTAGCCAGGCCCAGATCGTTATGGAAATGAACGGCCAGCAATGCCTGCTCAATATTTGGTACGTCATCCTGGATCATGCGAATGACGTCATGTGTTTTCTCAGGTGTCAGAAGTCCGACAGTATCGGGAAAGCCAACAGTCGTGGCGCCCGCTGCAATCGCTTCCTTGTAGCACTGACAGAGAAAGTCGGGTTCGGTGCGACTGGCATCCTCCGGACTGAACGCAACGATGCGGAATTTTTCTGCCGCATAACCGACGGCATCCACGATCAGCTGCAGCACCTCAGACCGACTTCGTCCCAGCTTGAATTCTCGATGCAGCGGGCTCGTTCCGCAGAACAGACTGACGCCGCGTTTATGGTCGGGCAGTCCATCAAGAGCTTCATGAGCAATTTCAATGTCGGAATTCAGGGTGCGGCAGAGTGCGGTCAGGACGGGTTTGCGAATACAGGCCACCATCATCCGGATGGCTTTGACATCGGCTTCCGAGCTGGCCGGGAATCCGGCATCGAGCGAATGGACTCCGGCCTCTTCCAGAGCCTGTGCGATACGGAGTTTCTGCGCCGGTTCCAGAGTGGCGCCTGGCATCTGCTCACCGTCGCGCAGCGTCGTGTCGCTGATCAGAATTCGCCCGCTGCGGCGATGAGCCTGAATGATGGTCTCACGAACCCGATCCTCAATTTTTCTGCGCAGTGATTTCATCGGTTGTCATTCATTTGCTGGATTCAGGAGCAGTCTGGCTGAGGATTACGATTTCTGCCGGAAGACACCGATGAACAACGTCATTGATTCTCGTCATCGGCACGTGGACCCCGGCGTCTGCCTTTCCCGGCGGGACGGGAGCCGATGGAAGAACTGTTGCGGAGGATATGGTGATAGTGCTGAGCAAAGCGATGGGCTTCATCACGTACGTACTGCAGCAGACGCAGCCCGAAGGCATGTCTGCTCAGACGAAGTGGCTCTGACTGCCCGGGCAGGAAGACCTCTTCCTCTCGCTTGGCCAGTGAAATTGTGCGCGGAGGGCTGACACCAAGCATTTCAAATGTTTCCATCACAGCATTCAGTTGTCCCTTGCCACCATCAATCAGGAGCAGGTCGGGGAATGGGTTTTCTTCTGCTGCATTGCCACTGAATCGACGACTGATGACCTCGCGCATGGATGCAAAGTCATCAACGCCATCCACAGTGCGGATCCGGTACCTGCGATATCCCGGCTTGAACGGCAGACCATCAATGAACTGCACCAGCGATGCAACAGTATCACTCCCCTGCAGGTGTGCGATATCAAGGCCTTCAATTCGCCGCGGGTCGGCATCCATTCTGAGGATCTTACGAAGTCCGGTCATCCCCTTGCGAGGATCGATGTAGAAGACTTCCGGCTGCGCGTGGCTTTCCAGATCACCACGCAGTTTGAGATTCTCCAGAGCTTTGATTTCGTCTCTCAGTCGAGCTGCTTTCTCAAACAACAGCTGAGCAGAAGCTTCCTGCATGGCCTGCTGCAGTTCCCGGAGCAGGCTCTGACGGCCACCGTCAAGGAACATCCGAAGTTTCCGGATATCCTCCCGGTAGTCCTCCCGACTGATTCGCAGATTGCAGGGAGCTGTACACTGGTTGATGCTGGCCAGCAGGCAGGGGCGAAACCAGCGCCACCGCTGATCATTCTCTTCGATGTCAAGACTGCAGGTACGAAACCTGAAGATTCGCTGCAGCACGGAGATTGTTCCTCGCAGCTGACCTGCACTGGTGAACGGCCCGTAGAGTCGAACGCCACTGGAGCGAGGCTGGCGAGTGAACTCCACACGGGGAAAATCCTCTCGGGTGGTGATCTGCAGGTATGGGAAGGTCTTGTCGTCCTTCAGCAACGAATTAAAGCGTGGCTGGATATCCTTGATCAGCCGCGATTCAAGCAGCAGGGCATCAACTTCGCTCTCAGCCTCGATATAGTCGATATCGGAGATCTCAGGCACCAGATCTGCTGTTCTGCGCTCAGCAGCAGCGGCTGCCGTAAAATAGCTGCCCGCTCGATTTCGCAGGTTTACCGCCTTCCCTACGTAAATCACCCGGCCCTCCTGATCTTTCATCAGATAAACGCCGGGAGTGGTCGGGAAGGTGCGAACCTTCTCTGCGGGCGTCATTGCTGCCGGCCGATCGTCATCTGCATGAGGTTGATTCACGAGTGACCGATTCTTCGGGAGGATGATCCGGTGGGAAAACAGCGAAATTCCGGACCGTCAGGGAGATAATTGCATCAGATCGAGTCTGATGCTCAGGGGAAGTGCGGAAGATATATGGTCAGCCTGACAGGTGGAATGTCAGGACAGAACCGCATTCAGGTAGAAACCAATACTGAAACTTACGCCTTTTTCCCTGTTCTTCTCGTTGAATTTCGGGAGGCATTCCGTAGTGTAGCCGGATGGATCGGATGTCGAAACGGGGAGTTTCGGCAGTCCGATGACAGACACAATTCTGAAAGGCTGGGTTCCATGGCATTTGTTCGATCTCTCAGTACCCTGGTACTGATGGCTTGCGTTTCTCTCGTAATTGGCTGCGGTGGTGGTGAATCGACTTCCAATGACGGTCCAGTTGATGTTCCAGTAACTGGCTCAGGTGTACTGGGCGGTGCTCCAGCCGTTGAAGAAGCTGCTGGTGAAGAAGCTGCTGGTGAAGAAGCCGCTGGCGAAGAAGCTGCTGGTGGCGAAGCCGCTGGCGAAGAAGCTGCTGAATGATTTGAGTGCGTTCCAAAAACGTTGCGACCTGCATCAGCAGTTTGTCGCTGCGTGATGCCGGAAACATAAAAACGCCCGTTCGTTGTGAACGGGCGTTTTTTTTTCGCTATCAGAACGCGATGGCAGGTGCAGATTTCAGGACCGATTCAGCATCATTGCAGCTTAAGTCGCAGTTTTCTCGACGCGTTCTCTGCAGAAACGGACACCCGTCGACGCGGACTCATTCCATCGCTGCCTCCGTGCTGCTCTGACTCGACTTCTTCGCAGTCTTCCTGCTGGCCGTTTTCTTCTTTGCGGTTGCCTTCTTTCTGGAGGTCTTCTTCCCGGTGGCTTTCCTGCTGGTTGTTTTGCTGCGTTTGCCACCGCCTTTGGCTGCTTTTTCGGCAAGCCAGTCAAGCGCCTGCTCAAGGCTGATTGTTGACATATCCATATCTTTGGGCACGGTGGCGTTTACTTTTCCGTGTTTGACATACGGGCCATAGCGACCTTCAAAGATCTGTACCGGCGCCTCATCCACTGGGTGGTTGCCGAGTTCCCGGAGTGGTGTGGGGGCCGCCCGTTTGCGCGTATTGCGGAGCATTTCCACCGCTGCTTCCATTGGCACATCAAGCACATTCCACGTTTTCCCCTCGTGTTCAATTGTGTGCGAGCGACGATCAAAGCTGGCAAAGACCTTGTCGTGCGTCACATAGGGACCAAATCGTCCGATCCCCGCGTTGACGACCTTTTCCGTGACGGGGTGTCGTCCGATTCGACGGGGCAGTGCGAGGAGTTTCATTGCGGTGGGCAGATCAAGTGATTCCGGGTCGAAGCAGTTGGGGATACTGCAGCGCTTGGGCTTTGGAATCTCTTCTGTGACTTCGCCCAGCTGCAGATAAGGTCCGAACGGCCCGCGCATGCCGTAGATCGGAAGACCTTCCTCAGGGTGCATACCAATTGCCGAGGGCCCGCGTTGCTTGTCGGCAATCAGCTTCTCTGCCACTTCGTTCGTAATCTCACCGGGAGCGATGGTGTCCGGGATAGATGCCGTAACTTTTTCTTCACCGTCCCCTTTTTCGAAGAACGGACCGTAGCGTCCCACACGGACTGTTGCATCCAGCCCGTCAATGGCCAGGGTACAGGCATCACGCGGGTCAATGTCGCCTTCCCGCTGACGAACCTGCTCATCCAGCCCGTCATTGCCACTGTAGAAGGTTCTCAGGTAGGGCAGACGTTCTGCGGAACCGGTAGCGATATCGTCCAGCTGCTGTTCCATGCCCGCCGTAAAGCCGAGGTCGACCAGATTTGGAAAATACCGTTCCAGCAGACGTGTGACTGCCATGGCCGTGAATGTCGGAACCAGCTGATTGCCGTTCTTCCGCACATATCCGCGGTCCTGAATTGTGCTGATGATGCTGGCGTAGGTACTTGGGCGACCAATTCCCTCCGCTTCCAGTGTGCGGACCAGGGTGGCTTCTGTGTACCTTGCCGGCGGCTTGGTCTCGTGACTCAGAGCTTCCACTGCCTGCGGCTTTACTGATTCTCCTTCTGCCATCACGGGAAGCGGAGAATCCTGATCTTCAATCGCCGCCTCCGGATCGTCGGACCCTTCGACGTAAGCCCTGAAGAATCCCGGGAATTCGACAGTACGCCCGGACGCACGAAACTCCGCATCCTCGACAGTGATTGTGACCGTATCGAAACGCAGCCGAGCCTCAGCCATCTGAGTCGCCACAGTACGTTTCCAGATGAGCTGATACAGTCGAAACTCCGGACCGCCGAGCCCCAGTTCTTCAGCGGTCTTCATTTGAGTACCGGCTGGTCGAATTGCCTCGTGTGCCTCCTGTGCACCCTTGGATTTGGTGCTGAACTGGCGCGGGGCAGGGCTGAGATAAGTCTCACCGTACAGTGCATCCACTTTGCTGCGGGCCGCATTGATTGCCTCGCCGCTGAGTGAGACACTGTCGGTACGCATGTACGTAATGTGACCTTCCTCGTACAGACGCTGAGCGACCTGCATGGTCTGCCTTGCAGTCATGCCAAGCTTTCGATTGGACTCCTGCTGGAGTGTGCTGGTGGTAAACGGCGGGTAAGGGCGGCGGGTCTGATGTTTCTGTTCGACGGCCGTGACAGACCACGAACTTCGTTCAATTTTTTGCTGCGTTTGCCGGGCCATCGTCTCGGACAGCAGGACCACGTCAGCGTCTGCCTTAAGCTGTCCGGTGTTTTCGTCGAAGTCCTTTCCCGTTGCGACCTTGCGTCCACCCAGAGTCTGCAGTACTGCTTCGAAAGAACCGTTGTTCTTCGCCTGTAATGTGGCTTTCAGGTCCCAGAAGGTTCCGCTGCGAAATTTCATTCGCTCGATTTCGCGGGAGACAAGTACACGAACGGCAACACTCTGCACGCGGCCCGCAGAAAGCCCTCGAGCAATTTTCTTCCAGAGCAGGGGACTTAGTGTGTAGCCGTACAGGCGGTCAACGACGCGTCTGGTTTCCTGGGCCTGAATCAGGTTTTCATCCAGCTGTCGAGTGTTGGCAACGGCTTCGAGAATGGCTGCTTTCGTGATTTCCGAAAACGTCATCCGGGAGATGGGTACCCTTGGTTTGAGCACCTTGACAAGGTGCCAGCCAATACTTTCTCCTTCGCGGTCTTCGTCAGTCGCCAGCACCAGTTCTTCAACCCGAGCAAGGTCTTTCTTCAGCTCGGCAATGAGTTTTTTCTTCTCTTTGGGGACGACATAGAGTGGGTCGAAGTCTTCCTCGACGTTGACTCCAAGTGTTGACCAGGCTTCTGCATATTCATCGACCAGAGCTAATGCTTCTGGATCACTATAACCTACATCATTTTTTGCTAAGAAA
>JALQUR010000086.1 GCA_023260695.1 Planctomycetaceae bacterium | reverse complement strand
CAGGCGGGATCCAGTGGCCACTTCCGGATCAGCCAGCCCGGCCGAATTCTGCCGCCGACGAAACGCGGATCCAGCAACCGCAGGAAATACATGAACAACACACAACCGTCGCAGTGGAGCAGGAACGACGTCTGTTTTCAGATGGGCGGTTCTTCCACAGGGATGAACGCGCCCGATTTCTGTTTGAAATGCCCACAGCAATCAGAGAGAAGACAACCGTGGCCTACCCGTTTCTGCTGCTGACGGGACGGGGATCCGCCAGTCAGTGGCATACCCAGACCCGGACATCCAAGTCTGCTGTCCTGCGAAAACTTTACCCCCAGCATCCGTTTGTGGAACTGAATCCTGCAGATGCGCGACGTCTGGGGATCTCTCAGAATGATCGCGTCATTGTGGAATCTCAACGCGGTGCCATGTCTGCGACGGCATTTCTGACACTCAATGTGCGACCGATGCAGGTGTTTGTCCCGATGCATTACCCGGACACAAATCGCCTCACCGATGCAGTCTTTGATCCTTACTCACGCCAGCCCGCATACAAAGCCTGCGCGGTGCGTGTGCGTCGCCGAGGCGACATGATGACTGTCACTCATCCAGCGGATCCGCAGAACAGCAAAACTGCTGACGAGAACTCAGCACCTGACTGCACCGAATCATGACAGCAGCGCTGAGAAGTCCGTTCGCGGCGAACCATCCACGGTGCCTTACGCTGGTTTCCGAACGGGAGAGTCGAATTTTCGCAGGACCGACAAGCGGCACGACAGATCGGTCCGCGATGAACCTGCTGTTCCCGAACAACGTCAGATTGTGACAGCTGTGCCGGCGGAAAAAACGTCAGCGCCGCATGCGGACCAGTTCTCGCTGCGAACGCACGTAGATCGCTTCATCGTCGACAGCCGGCTCACCGAATGTCCACGACTGCCCCTGCGTCTCAATTGAACGCCACGAAATTGCCGCAGGGCTGAATGGCACGTTCGTGTCAATCAGATACAGCAGGCCGGCACCTCCCTGCCAGTAAAGCACTCCGTCACGCAGCAGAGGCCACGCAGGATTGGTGTGACCAAATCCACCGCGCTGAATCCCGCGGACACTTCCCACTCGCTGATTCACAATCTGGTCCCGCGTATTGCGAATTCCATCCGTGAACTGAAAGTCCGCACGATTCCAGACGATCCTGTCGGGAAGCACCTGAATCGGGACTTCCACAAACACTGACTCTCCGGTTTCCGTATCCAGACAGCAGATTTCCCCGCTGTCATATCTCCAGAAGTAGATGCGACTGCCCACGACGTGCACTGTCGAAGGTGTCGGTTGCCCCTTGCCACGCAGAGTCCGATCCGTGTATTCCGGCTGAAACTCGGCAACCTCCCAGTTTGTTCCGGTCCATGCATGGCAGACATCAGGGTCTGCAATCACAAACTGACTGTGCACAGCCCCGCTGCTCGGCTCTACCAGCTGAAAGACCGTCCGTGGTCCGCCCGATCCGGTCACCAGAAACCGCCCCTGACACAGCTGATTCTTCTGGTGCGGAATTGCCGGCGGCAGATCAAACTCTGCCACGGACTCTCCCGTCTCTGTGGAAATCAGGAAGCCTCGACGACCTCTCCCGAACTGCCAGTGAGACAGATCGATCATTGAAGCAACGATGACATCGGTTTCCTTCCAGCGGTCCAGACTGTACTGAGTTGCATGTGTGATCAGATGCGGCGAACGCCAGATGTCCGCTCCGCTGACAAGGTCGATGCAGTGCAGCTGGTAGAAGGGCAGGGCAGGGTGCTGTGCCGAAGCAGCCACGGCGATTCTGTCGGCTGGCAGAGCAACGATCAGGCGATTGTGCAGCAGAAACATGCGGCAGTTCTTGATGTCCGGGTCCGGCGCCTGCCACGTGCGGTGCCAGACTGTCCTCCCGTCATGCGTACAGCACTGCAGCATGCCGTTCAGATTCTGGAAAACTACGAACTGTTCGTTCGCCACCGGCAGCAGACTGGTGGAATCATGCCATGACTCCAGCACTTTCCCGGCATAAGTCCCTGGCAGATCAACCTGCCACAACTTGCGTCCCGTCGTGCGATCAAGACACTGCGCAATAATGTCGCTATTGAAACAGAAACCTCCACTCAGCGGGCCATCCAGACGCTTGTGCAGTGTCAGGTACAGGTGATCTTTCCACAGACAAATCCCCGACTGTCCCGCTTCATCAAGTGGCTGGCGATAAACAATCTCTGCAGCTCCGGCAGAAACCGGTTCATCTCCGCGCAGGTCGGAAAACAAATGTGCCACCGCAGCAGACAACAGAACACCCAGAATCCTGCGGTCGGACAGAATCCAACAACTCATACCAGCACCTCCGGAATCACATCGGTACTGTCCGAAAAACGATCAACGGGGATTCCCAGCTGCTGCAGAAATGTCAGATAAAGGCTGCTGAGCGGCCGATCGGACGCGGTAAAGTCATGGAACACACCACGCTTCATTCGCAGGTTTCGGCCGCCGGCAATCAGCAGCGGGTAATCACGATTGACGTGCGTCACACTGTTGCTGGTTCCATAGAAGACCAGCGTGTTATCCAGCAGTGAGGCATCACCTTCCGGCGTATTGGCCAGCTTCTGCAGGAATTCAGCCAGCAGCTCAGCGTGAAAGCGGTCGTACCGGCCCAGGTTTTCCAGCGCCTTGAGCCCCGATCCTGCCGCAGCATGGGCCAGACGGTGATGACCATCAGGAAGCCCCAGTGCATTGCGGGGCATGTCATTCCACGGCCCGTCAATCATACTCTGCAGCATATATGTCACGTACCGAGTGGAATCAGTGCGAAAGGCAAGGTAGATGAGCTGATACATGGTGCGAATAAACAGCTGCGGTTCATTAACGGTGGCCTTGAGAGACAAATCATCCTGTTCCACCTGCGGTCGCGGAGTTTCTGACCACTGCTGCATTCGGCGAATATTCCGTTCCACGTCACGCACCGATTCGAGGTACTCCGCGATCTGCCGATTATCTTCCGCACTGACCCGCTGTCGCAGACGATCCGCTGAACGGAAGACTCGATCCACAAGCGAACTGTTCCGCTGCTGGTCGGCCTTCTCTGCAGCCATCAGCGCAGGATCAGAATTGAAGAGCTTGTTGTAGATCTTCACCAGATCACAGGACGAAGGAATCGGACGACCGGAACTGCTGTAGGACAATGTCAGGCTGCTGCCACTCGCCCCCAGACCGCCTTCATTTCCAAGCACCAGACTGGGGAACCGTGTATCACGACCAGCTGCCGCTGCCGCAACCTGATCAAGCGATGGACTGATGACCGCCCCCTCAGGATTACTCCCCGTAAGAAACGAATCTGCCGAAGAATGCCCGTTGCTGGAAACCACCTGCGGATGTTCCAGCCCCTGAAAGACGGAGATCTGATCCGCAAGTCCCTGCAGCGGCTCCATTGATCTCCCGAAGACCAGACGCCCGTCCTGTACCCGCGGATACCAGCTCCAGTCCCGCGCGGGGTGATCGTCCTTGCGAGTAATTGCGAAGCCATGTCCCACGTACAGGGCCAGAAAACGCTTCGCCGCAGGGCTGGACAGTGAATCCTGCCCCGACAGAGACGGCAGCTGCGGCAACAGCAATGCTGCTCCGCTGCCACGCAGAAAATGCCGTCGTCTGATTGCTGAGGATCTCACCACTGCACTGCTCCTGATTTCCCCGCCTTTCCGGCGCGGGCCAGACCTCATTCTGATACTGCGTTCGCAGGTGCCCGGGGCCCACCCGATGGACTTCGGAATTCACTCTGCATGACGACAGCCCGAAGTAACTCAGGCAGGCGATAATCACTGGCAACAAACTGAACAGCCAGCTGCTTTACTGCATCATGATCACGATAACTCAGTGGACGCCCCAACGCCCATGAATACACCATACCGCTGAATCCTGATGCAAACTCATTGGCATAATGCTCCCGCAGCATCAATCGCAGTTCGTCACTGTTCTTCACGGTCTGACCACGAATTACAGACTCACTGCTGACCGGTTGCAGGTGCCGTTTCTGATTCGACTCCGGTGTCAGTCTGAGAATTTTCTGCCGCAGCCTGCCAGCCGCGTCGAACTGCTCCAGTGCCACTCCCCAGGGATCGATATCCTGGTGACAATCGCGACAAAGCCCGCTGCCGTGCAGTGCCAGCCGCGCTGCTGTCGATTGTGCCGCCCCCTCCGGCAGCTGTTCCGTCAGATCATCCAGCGCGGGAACATTGGGCGGAGGATCTCGCGGCGGATCACCAAGCAGACGCCCCCGCAGCCAGACACCGCGATGCACCGCATGCGAATCTTCTCCGTCACTGTGTGCCAGCAGGAACGCCGGCTGTGTCAGCAGTCCCCCCAGATGCGCGGGAGCCGGCACTCGGGAGAACTGGTGACCACTGTCCGGCACAGGAAGTCCATGGAATCTGGCCATCACATCGTTCAGCACCACGAAATCAGACGACAGACAATTCAGACAACTGATGTCATCGCGGAGCAGCATGCGAAAGAACGCGACCGACTGCGCCTTCATATAGTCCTTGAATTTAGGGTTCCACCAGCCATAGTAGTTCGGATTGACGGCGATCTGGTCAAGCCGACGAAAGTTCATGAACACGGCTGCAAACTCTGCGACAAACCGATCTGCCCGGTCGTCCTCGAGCATGCGGTCCACCTGTGCAAGCAGCTGACTGTCAGCGATTGGCTGCTCCTGTGATGCAAGCTGCTGCAGATCCCCGTCGGGAACACTCTGCCATAGAAATGCCGCCAGCCGCGATACAAGCTCTGTATTCTGCAGCGGTACCGTCTGCTCACTGCGCGTCAGGTACAGAAATCTCGCATCTGCCAGAATGCTCAGCAGAACTTCGCGCACTGCCTGGACTCGATCTGACTGCAGCAAGGCATGATCAATCTGCTGCTGCAGCTCCTGCTGTTCGCTGGCCAGGAGCGGTCTGCGCCAGGCACGTGCTGCCGTATTCAGGAGCCCGGCACGAACGCTCGCATCCGTCAATTGCCCGTTCTCCAGAAACGGCTGGCTGCTTTGCAAAGGCCATTGCCAGGGCAAAGCAAACTCCACCTGCTCCAGAATCACATGACTGGTGTCCTGCATCACCTCCCGGTAAACCGCAGGCTTGCCGCGTGTATCATGGTTGCTGCCACCATGAGAAGGCTGCAGCCAGTTTTCCACGGCGAACTGGTTTCCCCACGCATCCGTCCAGCGATCGTCCGCTCGAATGAAATGAGCTGCCCCGTGAATCACCCAGTCCTGATTGGTCACCGGCTTGTCAGACGGTGAAGTCAGCGGCGAACAGTTCTGTATCGTCAGGAATCGATATTTGAAGTGAGCCGTCACACCCCAGGGTTCTTCGTCCTCGCGGAGCGGTGCCGGATCCACTCCAGGAAAATCAAACACATTCCCAAGAACCTCGAATTCCTGAACTCCCGGTTGAGCTTCCACTGTAAAGCTGCCAACGGTATGCATTGGCGACTTGAAGCCCTT
>JALQUR010000675.1 GCA_023260695.1 Planctomycetaceae bacterium | reverse complement strand
ATTGCTGGGGGGACGACGGCGGATTTCCAGCACATCAGCCGACGACCGCAAGCCCCCAATTCACGCTACTCCGTCATCCCCGCGCACGCGGGCATCTAGTCGCCCCTGCTGCGCGTGTGAGTAGGACCAGGGAGCGCAGCGACGCGAGCGCCTGTAGGCCGGACCAAGGAGCGCAGCGACGCAGATCCGGCAAGGCAGCCTCGGAGTGACGCTCACACACGCAGCAATCACGCTTTGCCGGATCTTCGCTGTCGCTCGGTCCGGCCTACATCGGGGACGCCGGTTGAAACACCGGATCGCCTGCCTGGATTCCCGCGTTCGCGTGACTGGCTGTTGGTTTGGGCGGAACTGACGTTGGACAGATGATTCGTTTGATCACATTGGAATTGGTATGATCAAACAGGTGTGGGTGCATAAGGATTTTCGGCTGCGAGCGATGCACGTGAACGCGTTGGTCGTGAGGGACTGATGAATGGCTGAAGAGAGAGCAGTGTGCTCGCCCGATGGGCGACGTTGGTGGGGGTGCGACGGTGAGCTGACGGGGTTTTCCTGTAGTGACCGGCACGATGATGTTGTGCGGCTGGTTGTGGGTCGGCCTGGAACAAATGCCCTGCAGAATGCGGCGACGGACATCGCTGACATGCTCCGCAATGTTCAGGCATCGTTTCCCGCTCTGACACACCTGCACGTCTGGGGATCTGACAGCGTTCAGCAAGTGGGTGGACTTCCGCAGTCGCTGAAATTTCTTGACCTGCGTGGTTGTTCGCAATTACGCACAATCGCAGCACTGCCGAAAGCAGCTCAATTACAGACGCTGGATCTGGAAGGCTGTCGACTGCTGTCTGAGTTGCCAGCAGCTGACTACTCAAAGTTGGAATGCGCTTACCTTGGCGAGATTGAAGCGAAATTGACGTTTGCGCCTCTGTGTGTAGCGCTGGAGTTCCAGGGCAAGGCGGGCCCGCTCCGGGAACTGCAACTGCATGGCAGTCGGTTTCATGAGTTTGAGGCGTCTGAGTGCGGATCCAGGAAGGAGAATGTTGCAGAGAAGATTCGCCAGCTTTTTCGTGCCAGGAATGAGCAGGGGCAGGAACCGTGGCTGGAATGCAAAGTGATCGTGCTGGGGAACGGAGGTGTCGGAAAAACGGAACTCATCCGTGCCCTGCGGGGAGAGCCCTTTGACCCCGACCAGGAAGCGACGCATGCGATCCGGCTCTGGAAATGGGACGGTCAGACAGACGGCGACGGGTTTCGACTTTATCCCGACGAATTACCCAACACAGAACTGCATCTGAATATCTGGGATTTCGGTGGGCAGGATCTGTATCACAATACGCATCGTTTGTTCATGGAAACATCAGCGGTGTTTGTCATTGTCGAAAGGGCTCGCGACCCGGATCAGCCGTATCGCAGTGAACATCCTGATGATCTGGTGCGCCCGTTGCAGTTCTGGCTGGATCAGGTGCGTGCAGTCACCGCCAGCGATTCACGTCCTCCGCGAGTGCTGATTGTACGGAGTGCAATCGACAAAACGGATACGGAAAACGGGCAGCCGCCGAAATCATGGCACTGGCAGCCGTGGCGGGAACGCGTTCGAACAGAAGACCATCGCGTTCGCTATTTTGAACTGAGTGCATGTGATGCTCATCGCAGCACAGATCAATGGAAAGACTTTCGTGCCCACCTGATGGATCTGGTGAAGACAGAGCTGGGGGGAAGTGCCGCGGTGCAATGGCCGCGGGGGCGAGTGGCGGTACGTCGCAAGCTGCAAGGCTGGCAGCCCGAGTGGAACGCACAGCGTGAACTGCAGGAGATTGAAGACGACAAGCCAATCCTGTTGCGGCATGAGTACGACGACCTGGTGCGCAGCCTGTTTGCTGAGCAGGGAATCGACGAATCCTGCGCTGATGCACGGGAACTGGCAGAACAACTGGATTCATTTCATCAGCGAGGAATTCTGTATGCCCCCAAAGACTGGATGCAGCGGCAGATCTCGCCGGGGGCGTTTCCCGTGGTCGTTGATCAGCGGGCCATCATCGAGGGCATCTACGAATTGATTCGTACACCTGAACTGCGCGAACAACTTTATCGCAGAGCTGGTCGAATCAACCGGGAGTTCCTGAATCAGCTGTGGGACCAGCTTGACTCTGCAACTGATTCCCCAAGGTACTGCCCGGAAACGAGGCAGGCCATGGTGCTGTATATGAAAAGCAGTGGGGTGCTGGTCACACGTGGTGATGATTGGATTCTGCCACAGTTCCTGCCCGTGCGGGACGCCGTGTACGACACATTAGTCAACGGAGCCCCGAATTCGTTGCCTGGAAAACTGACCGATGGTCGCAACGTAAGTTCGTGGAGCATCACCCATGAGTCCATGGGAATGGGCTTTGGGATTCAGTTGGTGCAGTGGATGATTCGCAGGTTCAGAACAAAGTTCCCCTTGTTCTATCTGGGCGGACTTGTTGGCCTGCAGGCATCTGGAAGTGATGCGACGGAGGATGCGAAGATTCCGCTGGAGATTCGCTGGGAACTGGCAAAAGCCGATGCTTATGCCGGACGTGTTCTAATCTCCATCGGCACTGACCAGCGGACAGCACTGGAGTACTTTCTCGAGTTGCGGGAGCAGATGCAGCAGGAGTTACTTCCCGTCGGGGCGGAAAGTATCGAAGTTTCGCAACAAGGTCGCGCAGGTGAGGAACTTGCGGGTGTGCAGATTCCGCTGGAGTCGAGTGAATTCCCCCCGATCGAGCGTGGCCGTCTGAGCGTAGTGCCGCAGTGTGGTGTTGTGGGCATCTCGATGAAAGGTGCCCCAAAGAAGGACCCAACGTCACCGCTGGAATTCTGGCCAGCGCTGCTGCAGGAACTTCTGCTGCAGCAGAGCAAAGGAAAACTTGAAGTCCTGTGTTATCGCCGCGATCAGGAGCGCCAGACCACGACAGAGCTTTATCATGACCTGACCCACTGTGATTTGCTGATCTGTATGATCAGTCCGCAATACCTTCTCAGCGAATACTGCATGACGGAACTGCTGCTGGCTGCGCGGCGTTGGTCTGCCGCACCAGATCCAGGAGATTTCTGGTACGGCGACCCGCAACAGTGGCGGCCGCGGATCCCATTCGTGCTGTATCCGCCAGACTGTGCGGATAACGGTAGGTCTGTGACGGATCCAAATCACAAGAGCAACCGCACATGGGCTGACGATTGGCGGAACAAGGGAACAACATACGTCGTTGACGCGGAAGAACGCCACCAGGGAGAGCAAGCCGCGCGATCAGCAGGGCCGCAGGAGAATGTTGCGGATCCGTGGTTTCGGTTTGCCAAGCAGGGAAGCTGTTATCCTGCAAAGCTGTTGGCAGCGATTCATGATGTGCGGTTGTATAAGCACATATTGCCACAGATCTCTGCAGAGGATCTGAAAACGCCGCAATCCTCTGCTGTTGTTGCCTCTGCTCGGGATGCACTTCTGAAATTTGTGGATCAGTTGGTGGCGGATGTACAGAAGTTTATCTCGTCCAGCAGCGAAGCAGAACAGCTTCAGCGACTGACCAGGATTGCACTACGATTCTGGTCTGACGAACAGGTGCCAGAGGCGTGCGATGCCGTTGACCGTTGTCTGCAATGTCTGCCGAATCCAATACAGATCGCGGAACAGATTCGCGACGGTCAGCCTGATCAGGAAAGCCAGCAGCTGCTTGCTGATCTGCTGGACTGTCAGCCACTGATGGAGGCGTGGCGGAAGCGTCAGGGGAGCGGGAACTCGTGATCTGATCCGGGCAACGTTCAAGTTTACAAGGTGTTCAGTTCGGGAAGCGTCATGGCAAAGACAATTACGGCGGGAACGGACCTGAAAGTGGATTTACCAGGGCTGGAAGCGGGTGCTGCAGAGTTGCGTTTTCGTTGGATTCCGGCGGGTGAGTTTGTAATGGGTCAGCGCGGAGAGAGCGCAGATGAAGAGCCGATTCATCGAGTTAAGTTCTCAGAGGGTTTTTATCTTGGTGAGACGCCGGTGACGCAGGCTCAGTACGAATTGCTGGCAACTGGTTGTCTTTCCGAATTGTCGCAACTGAAAGAGAATCGTGGCACGCGTCCATCCCAGTTGCCGCGAGATGGCTGGGGGGGCAATCATCCGGTCGATAGTGTCAGTTGGGACGATGCTGTTGTCGTTTGTAAGTGGTTAAGCCGTTCGGGTTTACTGCCAGAGGGGCTGATCGCGGATTTACCAACGGAAGCCCAGTGGGAGTACGCATGCCGGGCTGGCGGCAGCAGTGCGTATAGTTTTGGTGATTCGGCCGAGGATCTGAAATTGCACGGCTGGTATGCGGAGAATGCAGGGGAAACGACCCACGCTGTCGGCCAGTTCCGCAATCATGGGGGGCATCCGTGGGGCCTGTGCGACATGCATGGGAATGTCTCGGAGTGGTGTGCAGATTATTATGACCGTTGTGCTTATGGGAAACGAGTTGACGGTGTTGAATCCCCGTGTGCAGGTAATCAGAAGACGATCACGCCTGAGGAGATTCCGTGGTGGCTGTCGCCGTTGGTAACGCTGCTTCGTCGGATTTCATCGGCAACAGCAGGAAGTGAGGATCTCATTTTGCGTGAGGGTGAGTCTGATTTGATCCGCAGGTACCAACAAATTGCAAAAATGCAAGCGGAGGGCAACTCTGAGTGGAATCCTGTCGTGAACGCCGTCCGCCGAGCTTTGCTCGACAATCGCTGGCCTGATGGGCAGATTGATGTGGCGGTGGGGACGTTGCCGGTGTTCGAAAACCATCTGCGGGGGTTGACCGAAATCGCACTACGCGTGATCCGTGGTGGCTCCTGGTTGGATTCGGCCTGGGAC